>CAITRH010000557.1 GCA_903894755.1 uncultured delta proteobacterium | reverse complement strand
GCCCGTCCGAACGTACCCCCACATCGATCAACAGCCCCCGCGTCGCCAGGCGCACCGCTAGGTTGTTCATGCGTGCCACCAGCCGCCGAAGCTGCTCCGCCGCCTCCGCCGCCCCCGCAGCATCCGCGCAATCCCCCTCGAAAAATACATCCGCCCCCTCGTCGTCTCGCCTCGCTACCCACACCCGTATCTCCTCTATCTGCGTCGGCACCTCCGCCAGCATCCGACGTGACGACACCCCTGGATTCACAATGCGTAGCCGAAGCCGTAACGCCTCCCCAGGAAGGACCCGCGCGGGAAGCTTCGCCACTCTCAGCTGCTCGGCCACCTTCTTCGCATGCGACGGCGGAACGACCGCCAATGTCCCAGGCTGCGCCCGAACAAACACCCGCTCGCCCTCGTCCGCAAACGCTAGCCACGCACGTACTCCAGGCACCCCCAACTCCACTCGCTTGCCCTTCGCGTACTTGCGACTCAAAGCATCCAGCGCCGCTTCCACCACCGCGTCCGGCGCCGAATACCGAATCATGATCACGTCCCGCTCCGTGTGCAGAAGCGATGGACCGCTGATCAATACCCAGTCGGTCTGACGTACCGGATCGATCGATGTCCCCTCGAGAAAGTCGTTCCATTGACGTATCCGCCGCAACAGCGGCCCGATCCGCTGCCCCACCGGATGCGCCCGGATCACCTCGTTGTTCACCACCAGCATCACCAACACCGTGTCGGCCTGTACCGCCCCCGCCGCTCCTATCAGCTCCGCTGGATCGCTCGGCGCCACACGCCTCCCCGCATCCCCGGCATCCGCCAACCCCGCATCCCCAGCATCCGCTAAACCCCCCGCATCCCCAGCATCCGCCACAACGAGCGCCACCAAACCATCGAGCGACGCATCGAAGACCTCCGCCCCCGCATCGTGAGCCCCCGCCCCCGCATCCAGCACGCGCTTTGGCTCTTCTCGGAGAGCCTCGGCGACTCCCTCCACCGTCGGCGCCGGCTCGGCAGGAAGCGATGGCGCCTCCACAGGAGCCGGTTCCTCGAACAGATCCAAAGGAATCCCTACGTCCCCCTCGAGCTCCTGCACCTCGAGACCGCTCGGAAAAATATTCCAAGGGGCCACCGCCGCATGCACCCCCGTCGAAAGAAGCACACACAGCGGAAACATGAAACGCCTGCCACGCCAGAAACGTGCGGGTCCTCCCATCCCTCCGGCGCGTGTCTCACCCGACACGTAACCTCCAAACCACAGGAACATCAGACCGCCTTGCGCGCGTCAGGCCCATCGCTATGCCTCTCGCCACCTCTAGCGACCTCATGGCAACGACCTCATGGTGCGCTGAAAATTGGCCTTTCTTTCCTCGATCCCGCAAACAGCCAGGAGCCACATGCCGCGCCGTCTTATCGCGATCGTCCCCCTCACGCTCGCTTTCGCCTGCGGACAAGACAAGACCCCGCCCGCGTCCCCCCCAGCCTCCGCGTCACCGAGTGCAGCTCCTCTCGCCACCGCCGCCGCCCCCTCCTCGCGTGCCGACGCCGCCGCCAAACTGGAACCTATCGACTCCGGCCAATACGAAGGACCGTTCTTCGGTGCCACCGTCTTTACCGCAACGGTCATGAGCGACATGGAATGGCCCTCGGACAAACGCTCCGCCGAGCCGCGCTCCGTACGCCTCGGATACCTTCGACACGGCGGAAAAACCCCAGTCATCGCCCAGCCTCACAAAAAGTCCAACTGCAACGAAGGCTGGTACGAACTTGTCGCAGGTGGCTACGTCTGCGGCAAGTACGGCACCCTCGACCTCAAACATCCCAGGTTCCGCCTCGCTCGAACCCCAGACCTCAACGCCCTCCTGCCGTACCCCTACGGCATGAACGGCCAACACGGCACGCCACTCTACAAACAGGTCCCCTCCAAGGAAGACCGCGCTCGCTTCGAACCCTGGCGCAGTCGCCCCAAACCCAGGAAACCTGAAGAGGAAAACCCCTACGAAACCATGGAACAGGCCGACGCCAGCGACGAGTCGGACAAACCTTGGTACCTCCAAGACGCAGGCGGACCTCCTCAGGTCACCCTCGACGAGCTCCGAAGCGAAGGAGGCATCGTCGCCCGCCGTATGGTCCGCGGCTTCTACCTTTCCCTCGACCGCCAATTTGCCTCCAGTGGCTCCACCTGGTGGCGCACGATCGATGGCCTCATCGCCCCCGCCGACCGTATCTGGCCTGCAAAAACCCCCAGCGACTTCCATGGCATCTGGCTCGGTGCGGAGTCCAAAGGGACCTACTCCCCCGAAGGCAAACCGCGCAGAATCGACAAGCTCCCCGTCGGCTTCGTCCTCAAGGCCGCACATAAGTGGACCGTCAGCGCCGACAAGAAGCGCGTCAATGGAGGAGGCGCCCTCCATCGCTTCTCCACCGTCGGCCTCACCGGTGCCACAGCCACAGTCAACGGAGTCGAGTACTGGGAAACAGACGAAGGCTGGTGGCTTCGCGCGCTCGACGGGACCAAGACAGAACCAGGCATGCCGCCCGAACGCCTTGGCAAACAAGACAAGTGGATCGATGTCAACCTGGCACGCCAAACCCTTGTTGCCTTCGAAGGGGAACGCGCAGTCTTTGCAACGTTGGTGTCCTCTGGACGACCTGGGCACGACACGCCTCCAGGAACCTACCGCGTTCGGGAAAAACACATCGCGTCGACCATGGACGGGGACGCGGAAACAGCGAGTGACGGGCCCTATTCGATCCAGGACGTGCCCTATATCCAGTATTTCAGTGGAGGTTACGCATTCCACGGCGCCTTCTGGCACGGCGATTTTGGCAAGGTCAAGTCGCACGGCTGCGTGAACCTGGCGCCTTGGGACGCCCGCGGGCTGTTTGGTTGGACCGAACCGTCCCTTCCCGACGGCTGGCACGGGGTCTGGGCTAGCTCGGGAAAACCTGGCACACGAGTGGTGGTGCACAAGTGAATTGGACGGCTGCCATGCAGGAGGGCTTCCGTCTGCTACCTTGTGCGCCATGACGTCCGACGAGTTCCTCTCCCACGCACGAAGCCCCGCGGTCCTCGGGGAATTGAAGCAGCTTCTCGGGCTTCCAGAGATCGTCGAGGCTCTCCATGAGGTGGAGGAGACGCTCTGTCACATGGACCACCGCATCGAGCGCCTCTCCGAAGCCATATTTCGGCTTACCGAGGCCCAGGCCCGCACCGATCAGGCCGTGCAGCGGCTGACCGAGGCCCTGGTCCGCACCGACCAGAAGGTCGAACGACTGACCGAGGCCCAGGCCCGAACCGAAGCGACGCTCGAGCGCTTCATGGAGAAGACCGAGCGCTTCATGGTCAAGACCGAGCGCTTCATGGTCAAGACCGATAGGAGCATCGCGGAGCTCCAAGAGGGCCAAGCCCGAACCGAGGCAACGCACAAGCGCTTCGAAAGAGACTTCGCGGCCATACGCAAGGAACTCGGCGCCCTATCCGAAACCGCCGGCCTCGATGTGGAAGACATCGTCTCGGCGGACCTCCCCGACTGGCTGAGACGTCACCACGAAATTACTGTGGAACTCCAG
>CAITRH010000556.1 GCA_903894755.1 uncultured delta proteobacterium | reverse complement strand
TGACTTAGCGGGCCGTTGTTTAGTTTTTAGTTTAGGCTTCGAGCGCGAGACCGAGCTGGGCGAGCAGGGGCGCGAGATCATCGCCGGTCGCCGGGGTGCAGCGGAGCACGTTGGTCGGGTCGCGCTTTACCCATTCGGGGGCGTTCGCAAGGACCCGAAGCTTGGGGCTCGGGCCGAACAGTGTTTGCCAGTCACGTTGAAACGCCTCGGGATAGGCCGCAAGGGTCGACAGCTCGGCGCGGTGACGGCGGACTCCCACGATGCGATCGAGCAGCTCGGTGACCTCGCGAAACCCTAGGTTCATGCTGTGAACTCCGACGGGTCCACCCAGATGGACCGCGTCGCCTACGAGCCAAGCGCGCTTTTCGCCAGCCTTGGTGGTCAGCCCTCGTTCGAACCGCACCGCAAGGGACCACGCGATTTCGCCCACGGCAGCGTCGAACCAGGGGGCCCGCTCCCGGAGATACTCGGTGAGCCCCTCTTCCTCCACCTGCGGAAACACCCGGTCGCCCACGTAGACCATCATGCGGCTCTTGTCCCGGGTCTCCTCGAACGCCTCCTTGGGATCGATCTGGAAACTCCATCGGAACCTGCCTCCTCCAAGAGGCCACAACACATTGGTGGTCCCTTCGTGCAGCACCACGCGGACTTCGTTATCGGGGCTCCACTTGGCTTCGAACTCGAACACCGCGAAGCCGATCGGATCGCCCGAGTAGGTGTACTCGGCATTGATGTCCCGTCGCACGATCGACCGGTGACCGTCGGCGCCGATCACGAAGGAGGACTTGTGGACATATTCTTTGTCGATGACCCACTCGGAGGTGGCGACGCCGTAGCCCGACGACGCTTTTTCCATGCGTTGGAGGGTGACCGCCACCTCGATGTCGCTGGGGGCTAACCCGTGGAGGCGGTGGTTCCACATCAGTTCGACCTTCTTTTGTTCGAGGCGCTCTTCGAGGAGTCCCTCGAGGGCGCTCTGGGGAAGGACCAAAAGGAACGGATTGGGAAGTGCGAGGGCGGAGAGCTTGATTTCCCCTAGTCGTTTGGAGCCCTCGTAAAACGCGATGGTATCGACCTTGTGGCCGACCCGAAGGAGCTCCTCGGTCAATCCCGACCCATTGAGGATCTCGAGGCTTCGAGGGTGGAGAGCTAGCGCGTAGCTTCGAGCGCTGGTGCGCCACTCCTGGTCGACGATACGAGCTTCGAGTCCGCGCTCGGCGCAGAGGAGCGCCGCGAACATCCCCACCGGGCCTGCGCCCGCGACCAGTACTTCGGAATGACGCTTCGTGAAGAACATGCTCTGTCTCCCTGCGCTAAAAAACGTGCTCGGCTCCGAGCCCGTCGGCGCGCCAGCCACTCTAGTGCGGACCCACGCCCACGTGCAGGGGGCTTGACGAGACCGCCCGGAATGTCGAGGGTTGGCCCCCATGTCAACCGAAAACGCCGAAACGCACCGCTTCGAAGCCGACGTCAACGAGTTACTCCGGCTCGTGATCAACTCCCTTTACAGCCACAAGGAGATCTTTCTGCGCGAGCTGGTCTCGAACTCCTTTGACGCTCTCGAGAAACTTCGCTTTCGCGCCGTCTCCGAGCCCGACCTCCTAGCCAAGGAGCCCACCCTCGAAATCCGTATCCAGGCCGACAAGGAAAAGGGGACCCTCACCCTCGAAGACACCGGCGTCGGCATGACCCACGACGAGCTCGCAAAAAACCTTGGCACCATTGCCCACTCAGGCTCGCGTGCCTTCTTCGACAAGCTCAAGGACGTCGACCGAAAAGACATGACCCTCATCGGTCAGTTCGGCGTTGGCTTCTACAGCGCCTATCTCGTGGCCGATCATGTCGAGGTCACCAGCCTGGCCGCAGGAGAGCACCAAGCACACCGCTGGTCGTCGGACGCCAAAGAGACCTACGCACTCGAACCCGCTCGTCGTGTCGAACGGGGGACCAGTGTCACGCTCCATCTGAAGTCCGATCAGAAGCAGTTCCTCGAGGACTGGACGCTTCGCGATCTTGTCACGCGCTACTCGGACTATGTCAGCCACCCGATCAAGCTCCGCGTCGAAACCAAGAAAGACAACGAGACCACAGTGACGTGGGAGACGCTCAATCGCGCGACGGCGCTCTGGCAGCGGACCCCAGGGGAGGTGACCAAGGAGCAATACGAGGAGTTCTACAAGCACATCACCCATGACTTCGAAGCACCGATTGCGACGGCGCATTTCCGTTTCGAGGGGACCCAGCTCTTTTCAGGGATTCTATTTGTCCCGCGCAATCCTCCGTTCGACCTGATGATGCAGTCGAAGCGGGGGGTACGACTCTACGTCAAGCGGGTCTTCATCATGGAGGACTGCGACGAGCTCTTGCCGCCGTGGCTTCGGTTCGTACGGGGCGTGATCGACTCGGACGATCTGCCACTCAACGTCTCTCGGGAGCTCCTGCAGGACTCGGCGGTCACAAGGATCATCAAGAAGCAGGTGACCAAGAAGACACTGGAGCGACTGGAGCAACTCGCGACCGAGAGCACTGACGACTACGCGGTGTTCTGGGAGGCCTTTGGGGCGATTTTGAAAGAGGGGTTAGCGCTCGATTTCGAGCATCGCGAGCGGCTTACGTCTCTGGTGCGGTTCCGAAGCACACTGGACGACAAGCTGACCAGCCTTGCGGACTACCGCAAGCGAATGAAAGAGGACCAGAAGGCGATCTACTACGCCTTGGGGGACTCGATTCGGATGGTAAGCGACAGTCCGCACCTCGAAGCGCTGCGCAAGCGGGGCTACGAGGTACTTCTGATGAGCGATCCTGTGGACGAGTGGGCGGTCGACACTGTGCGTGAGTACGACAAGATGCCGTTTGTCAGCGCGATGCGTTCGGACCTGAAGATCGAGCCTGAGGATCAAGCGCAGCGAGAGGCGACGACCGCGCAGCTCAAACCACTTTGCGACAAGGTGCAGCAGGTACTTGGGGAGCGAGTCCAGGAGGTTCGCATTTCGGACCGTCTCACGGACTCGCCGTGTTGTCTGGTGCTTGCGGAGCGAGGCCATCACGCCCCCGTGGAGAAGCTGCTTCGGGCATCGGGACGCGAGATGGCACCGAGCAAACGGATCTTCGAGGTCAACGCGACGCATGCCATCGTGGACAGTCTGCGCGCGCTCGTCGAGCGAAACGCGGACCTTCCGATGGTGTCCGAGTGGATAGAGACGCTTTACGATCAGGCGGTGCTCAGCGAGGGGGGCAAGCTGGAGGACCCGGCGCGGTTTGCGAAGCGCATTACTGCGCTACTTCAGGAGGTCGCGGGTCGTCAGGCGAAGTCGTAACGCACAGGTTTACGGCTCTCTTCTCCCTGTCCCCCTCTCCCGACCCTCCACCCCCCAGCCTCGGCGTAACCACCTACTCTCCCGTCCCACATCCATGGCCACCAAGAAGAAAGCCCTCCTCGACCTCCCGCCCCAGCCAGACCCGCTCGCCCTCCTCGATTCTCCTCGTCTCCTGACCGCCCTCCAGGCCATGCAAACGGAACTCGAGGCCGACCTGCTCCTCCGCGCCCGCGCTTCCACAGCAGTCCGCGAAGCCTTGCGTTTGCGCCACGAGGCCGAGCGACGCGCCCGCCGCACCGCAGACCCGCTGGACCTCTGGGAGCGTCACTTTGTCACCCAGGTCGCCGCAAGCTGGATCCTCTCCTGCGTCTTTGTGCGCACCCTGGAAGATCGCGGCCTTTTGGGCATGCACCGCTTGGCCGGTCCCGGCGCCGCCGACAGCCAGACCATCTTCTTCGAGCTGGCTCCTTCGCTGTCCGAGCGCGAGTACCTGCTCACAGTGTTCCGCGAGCTGACGCACTTCCAGGCTGCGCGCGATCTCTTCGACGCGCGTCACAATCCAGTGTGGCTCCTGGGCCCCTCCGTGGACATGACCAAGAAGCTCTTGGCGCTCTTTCGCGAGCCCAACACCTCGTCCCCCGCGTTCCGCTTCGGTCAGGCCGACACGCGCTTTCTAGGCGACATTTACCAAGACCTCTCCGCCGACGTACGCGATCGCTTTGCGCTCCTGCAGACCCCCCGCTTCGTGGAGCGCTACCTCTTGGACCGCACCTTGGACCGTGCCCTCCAGCGCTTTGGCCTCGACGATACGACCCTGGTGGATCCGACCTGTGGAAGCGGCCACTTTTTACTGGGGGCCTTCGAGC
>CAITRH010000555.1 GCA_903894755.1 uncultured delta proteobacterium | reverse complement strand
GGGGCTTCTCGTTGCGTAAGGGGCGAGCTGCAGGAAAGACCCCTGTGCGTTGGTTGGCAGCCCCGAAGGGGCGAAACATTAACAGCCCAGGGCGGGTAGCCCTGGGTAGCGAGTCGGGAGTAGTGCGCAGCGTTCTCGCGCGACCCAAACATTGGAATTGGCGACATGACCCCTGAGCAACGGCTGAACGACGACGAGCGCAGCGTCCTCAAGAGCATTTCCCCGGTCAGCCTGCAAGAGTCCCTTCGCAGTCGAGGCTGGGAGTTGAAAGAGGACCTATCGGAGCAGTGGTTCGTACTGTACGAACGCGGGGGCGTCATGGTCGATGTCCCGCTGAACCCAGACTTCGCTGACTATGCCCGGCGCGTCGGCGAGGTGGTCGCAGTCGTCGCGCACGTCGAAAACGTCACGGTTCGCGCCCTGGTGGATGCTTTGACGCAGCCAGTAGGGGACGCTCACAGGAACGATTCCGAGATCCCGAGAACGATGATTATCGATGGGGAGCGCGACGCTGCGAACGCGCCGAGTCGTGTGGGGGTGAGGTCTGCGCACTTCAAGGGCTATGAGCTTACGTCCGCAATGGTGGGCATCGGGATGCTGTTCGCAGCCCCCCCCAATGGCAACTCCAACATCGAAGACACGCTCCTTGCGGCTTCCGAGGAGGGCATGGAGCGGGACGACCTGCGTGTGCTTGGGGTCCTGGTGGACTGGTTCGACCTGCACGGTTCGAGGGTCATCGTCCATCGGCTCACGAAGCTCGTACAGTCGTCCCACTCCGATCGGGTGCAAGCGCTCTGGTCGGCGCTCGCGCAGCGAAGGCCCCAGCCACGCCGCAGTGCGCGCATCTTGGTGCGTGCGCCGAGCACCGTGGTCGACCTGCTGCGTGTTGGCAGTGAGCTGCAACTGCGTCGTCGGGGTGAGGACCCTCGTTTTGCGGGCACGGCGCTCCGTGTCCCGTCCGGGGTGTTGCGGAATCGGCCCGAAGACGTGCTCGCCCCAGCGGAGCTTGCCAAGGTTCACGGTGCCTACCGATGGCGAGTGATCATGGGGCCGTCCTATCGTGCGGACATGTGGGCTGCGCTCCAACAGGACCCGACAGTCAGTACAGCGGACCTGGCACGGCGAACCTATGGCCCGTTGGAGACGGCATGGCAGGTGAAGAGAGACTTCGCTGTCCTGCCGGTCCCAGTAGGTGCCGGAGTTGTATCGCTGGGCGTTGACGAAAGTTCATTGGCTGTCGCTCGAAGACGATCTTCCTTGCCCGAAGGGGGCGAAACTCACTGAGGCCATGCTATGAAACCTGTGAAAGAGTCCGATCTGGAGAACGCTGCCCTCCAATGGTTCGCCGACCTCCGATACGAGGTCCTCCAGAGCGACAACCTCGAACCCGACGGCGTCCATCAGGAGCGACACACTCTGGAAGACGTTGTCCTGAAGGGACGTCTCGAAGCCGCAATGCACCGTCTCAACCCCGAGGCTCCTATCGAGGCCATCGAGGAAGCGCTGCGCCGCATCCAGCGCCACGATGCCCCCACGCTCGTGCAGAACAACCTGGCATTCCACCGCATGCTCAGCGACGGCCTTCCCATCGAGGTCCCAGCCAGTTCTGGTGGAGTCCGCGGCGTGCACCTCCGACTGTTCGACTTCGAGGAACCGGACAACAACGACTGGGTCGTGGTCAACCAGGTTTCCATAGTCGACAAGAGAACCGGCACGGGCCAACTGCGCATCCCCGACCTGCTCGTCTACGTGAACGGACTCCCCTTGGCAGTCTTCGAGCTCAAAAACCCAGCAGCGCAGGACGCGGGAGTCGAGGATGCGTACAACCAGCTCCAGACGTACCAACAGGAGATCCCGTCGCTCTTTGTCACGAACTGCATCCTCGTGGTCTCCGACGACGTGCACGCGCTCCTTGGGTCCTTGACCGCTCCTGAGTCCCGGTTCCTCCCATGGCGCACTGTAGCGGGGGAGGGGGACGAGCCCCGCACTGCGCAGCCGCTCAAGGTGCTCGTGGATGGCGTCTTTGAAAAGTCGCGGTTCCTCGACTTGGTCCGCAACTTCATCACCTTCGAGCAGGACCGGGCAACCCTTGCAAAGAAACTTGCGGGATACCATCAGTTCCACGCGGTTCGCCGTGCGGTTGCAGAGACCACGAGGGCGTCCAGTGCAGGCGGAGACCGTCGCGTGGGTGTGGTCTGGCACACGCAGGGGTCAGGCAAGAGCCTCAGCATGCTTTTTTACGCTCGAAAGTTGATCCTCGAGGCTGCCATGGAGAACCCGACCCTCGTGGTGCTCACCGATCGCAACGATCTCGACGGCCAGCTGTTCGGCACGTTTTCCAAGTCCCAGGCGCTGCTCCGGCAGGAACCCATACAGGCGCGGGACCGGTCCCATCTACGCGAGCTCCTCAGGACTGCCGCGGGAGGCGTGTACTTTACGACGGTACAGAAGTTCCTGCCGGACGACGGCGAGCGTCAGCCTGCGCTATCGAAGCGACGCAACATTGTCGTGATTGCAGACGAGGCCCACCGCAGTCAATACGGCTTCAAGGCGCGGGTCGACCAGAAGACCGGCGACGTCGCCTACGGCTTCGCAGTGCACATGCGCGACGCTCTCCCTGCCGCGTCCTTCATCGGCTTTACCGGCACGCCTGTGGAGCTCGAGGACAAGAACACTGTCCAGGTGTTTGGCGACTACATCAGCGTCTACGATATCCGTCGCTCTGTCGAGGACAAGGCGACCGTGCCCATCTACTATGAAAACAGGCTAGCCAAGCTTGATCTGGACGAGCGCGAGAAGCCCAAGATCGATCCCACCTTCGAGGAGCTCATGGAGGGGGAGGAGGAAGACCGCAAGGAAGCCCTGAAGTCCGAGTGGTCGACGGTGGAAGCGCTGGTGGGGACAGAGAAGCGCCTTGCACTGGTTGCACAAGACATGGTCCAGCACTTCGAGAAGCGCCTGACGGCAATGGAGGGCAAGGCGCTCATTGTTTGCATGAGCCGACGCATCTGCGTGGACCTGCACGATCAGCTCGTCAAGCTGCGTCCCCAGTGGTACGACGAGGACGACGACGCAGGAGCGCTGAAGGTGGTGATGACCGGGTCAGCGGCGGATGTAGAGAAGCTGCGTCCCCACGTGCGCACCAAGGCACGTCGCGAGGGTCTTGCCGACCGCTTCAAAGATCCCGGCGACCCGCTCAAGTTGGTGATTGTCCGCGACATGTGGCTCACGGGCTTCGACGCGCCCTGCATGCACACGTTGTACGTCGACAAGCCGATGCGGGGGCACAACTTGATGCAGGCCATCGCCAGGGTAAACCGCGTGTTCGGGGACAAGCCGGGGGGACTTGTGGTGGACTACATCGGCATTGCAACGTTTCTGCGCGACGCGATGGTGACCTATTCGCAGAGTGGCGGAACGGGAGATGCAACGCACCGGCAGGAGCAAGCTGTGGAGGTGATGCTCGAGAAGTTGGAGGTCTGCCGGGATGGGTTCCATGGGTTCGACTACCAGGGGTTTTTCACGGGGAGTCCCAAGGACCGTCTTGCCCTGCTACCCGCGGCAAGGGAGCACGTGCTAGGGCAACGTAGCGCGCCGGGTTCTGCAAAGGGGGCGCGGGACGGCTACGACGTTTTCGGTCAAGCGGTAGGGGAGCTGTCGAGCGCGTTCACGTTGGCGATGCCACATGACCAATGCGAGGCAGTTCGAGACGAAGTAGCGTTTTTCCAGGCGGTCAAGGTGGGACTGGTCAAGCTGTCGCAAGGGCGAGCTGCCTCGAGTGCAGCACTAGGCCACGCGGTCCGACAGATTGTAGCCAACGCGATCGTGACCGAGGGGGTGATGGACGTCTTTGACGCAGTGGGGCTTGCCAAGCCAGATATTTCGATCCTGTCGCCCGAGTTCCTTGCGGAGGTGCAAGGGATGAAGAACAAGAATCTGGCGGCGGCGCTCCTTCAGAAGCTTCTGGGGGACGAGGTACGAAAGCGCGCTGGAAGCAACGCTGCGCAGGCGCGGAAGTTCTCCGAGCTGTTGGAGCGGGCCATTGCGCGTTACAAGAACCGAACCATTGGGAGCGTAGAGGTGATCGAGGAGCTGCTGAAGATCGCGCGTCAGTTCCGGGATGCGGACCGAAAGGGGGAGGAGCTGTCCCTTTCCAAGGACGAAGCGGCGTTCTACGACGCGCTTGCGGACAACGAGAGCGCCGAGAGGGTGATGGGGGACCAGCAGCTTGCGGCCATTGCGAGGGAGCTTACGCAGATTGTTCGCAACAATGCGACGGTGGACTGGAACAAGAAGCGCTCGGTGCAAGCCCAGCTTCGGGTATCGGTGAAGCGCCTGCTGAAGAAGCACGGGTATCCGCCGGACGCGCAGACGTCGGCGACGGAGTTGGTATTGGAGCAGGCGATGGCGCTTGGGATCAACATGACCGAAGGGGGCTCGGTGGCTTCGAGCAGACCGCGAGCTCCGTCAGCGCCGCCCACGTCGATACGTTCCAAGGTACTGCCGTACCCGATTGCGGTATTTGACAGTCTAGTGGAGAGCCAGGAGAATCCGGTATTGCGGGTGAAGACACGGCGCGACGGGTTCGAGAAGGTGCTGAGTTTTCTCGTGGGGATCGAGCTTGCACTGCTGCGGGAGCTCAATGGAGGCAAGTTGCCCGAGCCCGCGTTTGCGGTCCTGAAGGAAATGCTAGGACGACCGGTTTCCATGGGAATATGGGTCAAGTTGGCGTGGAGGCTTGCGGCCTTGTTGCCAGCGAACAGCAACGACGGGGCGGTGGTGGCGGCCAGGTCACTGGTGACCGTGGATGGGAAGCCGTCGCTGTTGACCAAGGAGATCCAGGACATGGTGCCGGATCGCAACGACTTCGCACATGGGGTGACGGCGACGGAGGAGTCCGTTGTGCAGGCAGAGGCGCCGCTGCATGATCTTTGGCAGCGGTTCAAGCAGGCGCTGGAGGGGCTGACGACGTCGAGGCTTGTGGTTCGGGCCGACATGGTCGATTTCGAGGCGGACGGGAAAGTGCGGTACAAGCTGCGCATTTTGCAGGGGGGGAACGATCACTTTCCAGTGCGCGAGGAGACGGTACAGGGGAAGCTTGCGGAAGAGTGGTGTTATTTGTTACGTCCTGGCGGAGCGTTACCACTCGCACTGTCGCCGGTGGTGGCGTGTGCGTACAGTGAGGAGAGCCAGCGTCGGGAGGTTTTCGTGGCGCGGACGCTTGGAGTGGAGCCGGGGAGCAAGATCGATGCGATGGGGATCACGTCGCAGACGAAGAGGAAGTTGAGTGTGCCGGCAACATGAGCGTCCTTCATGGCATTCGCCGCCGCCTGGCGCTGATGCGACAATCCGCTTCGAGGCAGAAGGTCTTCGCTACGGGGAAGATGGTCTTTGCCGCGGGGGAGCTAGTGCTGTCCCTACTCATCGTCGCCGACTTTGCCGACGACGTCAGGAGGCAAGAGACGATGCCCCTCAAACACGGTGAGAACGACGATCCCAAGGTCGCGAACGCGGTAGACGATACGATAGTTCCGCAGAAGCGCCTCTCTCACACTCTTTTCAGCGATCTCCGGCACCATGCGGCACGATTGCGGCGCGGCCGCTGCAGCCTCGGCAGTGACTATCAGTCTTGCGATCCAGCGCTCGGCCGCTGCCGGATTGTGCGCGGCGATGTAGTCCTCGATTTCGCACAGGTCTCGGAGAGCGCGTTCGGTCCACTGCAGGCTCGCTGGGGAAGTTGCCGCTCGCAGCCTCGTGTTTCGGCTCATAGTGGCGTCTTGCGACGTGCCGCTCGGCTCTTCATCTCCCCGACGACTTGGGCATGGGACACCAACCGTCCCGCAGCCTCGTCCGCCGTCCCCTCATCGATCGCGGCGACGAAGCGCGCGCGCGCGGTCAGTCGGTCGAACTCCGCCGGTGACAACAGCACGCCGGCAGCCTTTCCATTCAGAGTGATCACAACAGGTTGCCCCGTATCCGCCACGCGCTTTAGCCAGTCGGTCGCCTGGGCGTTGAACTCACTGACGGGGACGATATCCTCGAACGCAAGAAGGGGGAGCATGGGACGAAACCTAGTCCGTAAACGGTCCGCTGCAAGTGGGCATGAGAGGAATTCGTGCGTTTCGACGACGTCTACTGGGACTATTGAGCAACAACAGCCTCACCCGGCCTTTCGGACATGCTTCGAGGCATCGACCAGTGCGCGCAGCGCGGCGACGACTTCCTCGTGGCTTCCGAAGTGCTCCCACAGGTCGTCATCGACGAGGACGACGTGGTCCCAGTCGATGTCGAAAGCGGACGTCCCGAAACGGGCTGCGAGACGGTGGACAATGCGGTGCGGCTGGATGGCGCGTCGCATCTGCTCCTCGGTGAGCTCCTGCATCTCGTCCGGCGGTTCATTGTCGTTGGGCATAGTACTTCTCCTCTTGAAATGTGGTTTTTCGAGCGCTGAGGCTGCTTGCGGCCTTTGTGTCCTCCCACTCGAAGTTGCCGTGGATGACCGTCGCCATGACCCGACTATACGGTCGACACGACATCTTGTCGCGCGGCCCGCGTCGTATCTCTCGCGGCGGGCGAAGAGAAAGATGGAACCATGCATTTGACCAAGCAGACGGGGGGCGAGGTATGAGCGTCCTTCATGGCTGGAATGGCACCCATGTTGCCAACGCTGCGGAGCTCATTGTACAGGCGGCCGAGCACCGTTTGCAGGCTAGCAAAACCCCCTGGTCGCTCATCGAGCTCAACTTCGACGACGCCGACGCAGCGCTTCTCATCAACTGGCTTCGAGCCCTGCACCCTGCAACGTTGTCGTCTGGATTGAAAGGCTTCGGGGATTCCCTCGTTCGATGGGACGAGCGCAACATGCGCGTGAAGGCAGTGTGGGGACTCGTCTCTCTTGCAACCATAGCCATGGTCGTACGTGAGCACGGCACCGCAGATGCGGTCTGGCCCGCAGTCGCTCGGGTCCTTGCTGACAGGCCCGAGCTGTCGGCGCAGCTCCTTGCCGGTGGGCAGCCGCACGAACGGCTCACCAACGCCATTGGCGTGGCGGTCCATGCTTTCCGCTTGCGCAGTGCGCTCCATCTAGCCAGCTCCGACGCACAAATCTGGTACCACACGGTGCGGCTCCAGTCCGGCGTGTCCAAACCTTCCGTCGAGCAGGCGCTGGCGCGATGGCTCGTCGGCCCCACTCCGATGTTCGTCCAGCTCCTGTTGAATGACCCAGATCAGCAGGACCGCGGGTTCCGGGACATGTGGGGGCACCTCCGTAGCCTCAAGGAAGGCAAGATCAGCCGCGACGTTGCGCGAGCCGCATTGCGCCGCTCCCCATGGCTGCCCAGCGAGTGCATCGACAGGGCGCTCGATGCTGCCGTCAAAGCGCGTACAGTGGTTGCTCCAGCGACGGAGCTCGTTTCCGCCGATGAGCGCCCATGGGTCCTCGGACCGATGCTTCGCGACACCCCCCGCGGCCCGGAGGCGCACGCTTGCATCCCTGCAAACTTTGGTGACGACTTCGGCCAGGACGTGTGCTGCGTCACCCTGCGCGTCGACGGCGAGCCGCAGAGAAAGCTCTTTCGGCAGCAGAGTGGACGCTATGCGCCCGACGACGGCGAGGTCCTGCATCTAGGACGCGGCGCGGTGTGGGTGGTCGATGCAACCACACGGGGCGGTGAGGTTCTCCGCTCGAGTGTGCTCGCGCTACTTGGCGAAGGGGAGCTGCTCGCAGCGTTCGATGCGGCGACCGGCGTGCGTGAGAGTCCGCCGTTTCCCCAGCAGCGCGCGTTGTTTCTTGTCGCCGATCGGTCGGTGACCTTCGACCCAGTGCTCCAGTGCGTTGCAAAACTGGGCGACTGCGCTGTGTTGCGATTGCCCGCGTGGACCCAGTGGCAAGCCAAACTGGGCGACGATGTCCTCGGGTCGTCGAGACAGCCAGCTCCCCTGGTCCGCCGACCGCCTCGAGCGCAGGAGCCGCCGGGATTGTATCTGTACGACGGCATGGGCTGGGTGAAGCACGCGCCCGACACGGTCATCGAGTGCGCAGACGTCCGCAATCGTCCCGTTCAAATTCGGCTCGATGGGCTCTCCGAGCATGCCCGCGTCTTGCTGTTCGAAGACAGCCGACTGCGCTTTTTTCCAGGGCATTCGAGACCGATGCATCTCCATGATGTCGTGGGTCTGGGTGGTCCGCTCGACGCGCAGATCACGCGGTACGACGACAGGCGCGAGATGGTGCGTCTTGCATCGGCTCTTGTCGATCATGGGGACATCGACGCGGCTACGCTGGCAGGGGGCGAGTTGCGATTGAGGCTTCGGAAGGCAAAGGAGCTCGAGGATCGAACCCACGTTGCCATCTGGGAGACATCGGGAAACTATCTTGAGCTTCCGGTGACAGTAGGAAACCAAGCAGTTCAGGAAATACGCGTTCCGTACGAGGGACCAGGGCTTGTGGCCGTAGCGCTGATCGTTGAG
>CAITRH010000554.1 GCA_903894755.1 uncultured delta proteobacterium | reverse complement strand
CTGAGGTCTGCGCGAACGGAAACCTGCGGTTTTCAAGGTCGCGGTACCGGAGCTAGTATTTCCTAGGGAGTACCTAGCCGCCGCATGCGCCCGACCGCATGCCCCCCCCCCCTTGATCCGATAGGCCGCCGCCCGCGCTCCGTCGGCCCAACGCGAGTATCGGACCTGCCCGCTTTGCAGCAGCTTTACGGCGAGCCTCTCGGCTATGCTCCGCGTCGATGAGACGCCCTCCCCTTGTCTTCCTGACCTCCTCGCTCTTGTGCCTCGCGCCCGCCTGTGGCTCCAAACCGCCCCCGCCCACAGTCACGGCCCCAACGGCTTCGAGCGCAACTGCGCTTCCTCCTCCTGCCGATCTGTCCGAGGTGCCCGAGCCCGCAAACCTCGTGGTCCGGGCCCGCATCGCCGACCCCGCCTCTGTCCTCAAGGTCGGTGGTGCATGGACCCGTCTGCCTATGCTCCAAGACAAACACATCACCGAGCTGTTCACCCACGAGGCCGTCGGAGGCCTCGTCGACCTCGCCCAGCCCATCGACTTCGTCGCCGTCGGCAAGGACAAAGACTTCCGTTGGGTCGCTACCGCCGTCATCAAGAACCCTGACGAGGCCAAAGCCGCGTTCGCCAAGCACTTCAAACTGCTCCCCGGCCCCAACGGTGCCCTCAAAATTGACGGGCTCGGTCAGCCCACCGCCCGCGACGACGACGACGATGACGACGACGACCGCGCCAAAGGGCCAAACTCCGAGGAGCCCGAACAGGACCGCCGCACATGTTGGATCGCTCCTGCAGTCAACGCGCACCGCCTCGTCTGCGGCCCAAACGCGTCCTCGTTGGAGCTCCTTACCCCTTATGCAACCAGGACCCTCCCCAGGGTTTCCTTTGCCTCGACGGTCCATGCGGAGCTTCGCCTCGCAGCGCTCAAAGGAGGACTCGATGCCAACAACCGACGTGGCCTGGTCGGCGTCCTGACCGCTCTGACCCTGCTTCGTGGAAGTGACCCTGCATCGCGCAATCTGGTCTCCTCGTTCAGCACCGACCTATTGGACTTTGGCCTCGATCTTCAGACCGTCACCTTCGACTCGCAACTGACCGACGCAAAGGCGAAGCTGACATTGGACCTGGCGTTTGGCAGCACGGGATCTACCGTCGGAGCGCTGCTTGCGGGGCATCCAGAGCGTACCGATACGACCCCAGCGCTGTTCTGGCAGCTTCCCGAAGACTCCGACTTCGCCTATTTCCATCGCGGCATGGACGAAACCCAGGCCGCTACCCCCCGTCGACTGCTCGTCGGCCTGATGACCCAAGCGCTTACGCGCGACGGGGTAGGTCGAGACGACCTCGAAGCATTAGGGCGGGCGGCGCAGAAGCTTTTCCCGTCGGTTCCTGGTGTGTACGCAAGCGCCGTCGATGCCGACCGGATCCGAACGACCTTTCGCGCGGTCCGTCCCAATGACAGCAATCCCACGTCGAGAATGGAGACCCGTCGTGAGGCGGCCGAGGCCATCTTGGGATGGCGTGTGATGGGCTTTGACACACCGATGGCGGGGTTCTCTGACGCTGTAAAGGAGTTCTTGCAAGCCTGGAACAAGCCCAGTGTGAGCAAGGTGTACCGAGGCAAGGAAATGCCGGTGGTACGTACGGTGCCGCTTCCAAAGGGGACCACGCTCCCGAAGGAGAGCCAGCACCTAGAAGTAGCGCTCTTTCCATTTGTGGAGCGTCCATCTGTGCGCCCTGGAGCCCGCCCTGTGGTGGCTCCCAAGGCGCCCAAGCCGCTGACGTTCCATGTGCTGATTGTGCCAGAGGGGTCCCACACATGGGTGTCGGTGGCAATGGACGAGGCCACGGCGCTTCGTCGGGCGTGGGGAGCGTTGGCGTCGTCAGGGGACACGGGGAAACTTCGAGGGCGACAGGGGCTGGAGATCCTGCAGACCGAGCGGTCTGGGGCCGGAGGGTTCTTCACCTGGCGCGGGTACCCGTCCCCTTCCCAGCAGCTAAGTGTGCTCTTTGGCAAGGAGTTCTACGGCATAAGCGAGCATTACGACACCGTAGCCGCGCTTCCGAACCACGGGACTGTGCCAGCTCCCTTCGTGATCGCAGCGCAAGGGTCGGATGGAAAGCGGGCGTCCATGACCCTTGAATTTCCACGTGGGCTCGCAGAGGACCTGGTAACTACGGCGATACGACGGGGACGATGGTAGGGCGCTGCTCCTATGACACTACGTGTTCTCGCGCTCGGTACAGGGGTTTGCTCCGACCTCGCCATGACCCGCACTCCGCGCCATCCACCGGGTTTTCTCGTGGACCTCGATGGCTTCTTGCTCCTTTTCGACTGCAGCGAAGGGATCCGCTGTCGGCTGCAACAGGCAGGTTTCGACCCTGCCGCGGTCGCCCATGTGGCACTTTCCCATGGGCATCCCGATCACGCGGCCCTTCCACAGTTCATCCAGGCCAGGTATTGCCGACTGGCCTTCGGTGCGCCGCACCCATTGGCCGACAAGCTCCAGGTTTACCTTCCTGCAGCCCTCGCCCGCACCTTCCCCGCTGTCTGGGACTGGCACCAACCCGAGCACAACGGCCGCTACTGGGAGCGCTTTACCCCGTCCTTCGTGCCGCTCGACAACGGTGACCGACACAACCTAGCCCCCGGCGTGACCCTCATCTCCTACGACGTCTATCACGGCCATGGACTGCACCCTTCCGTCGGGTTTCGCCTCGAAACGCCGCAGGGGGTCGTGGCCTACACGGGGGATTCCGGTGTGTGCGACACGCTGGGGCGCATTGCGGAGGGGGCCGACCTGCTGATCTCCGACTGCAGCATGCCCATTGGACAAGAATACGTAGGAGGCTACGGCCACATGGGACCGCGTCAGGGGGGCGAGCTCGCCAGGGCTGCAGCCGCGAAGACCTTGTGGCTCACGCACTACTTCGACGTAGACCCACACGACGCCATGGCCAACGAAGCCCACGCCACGGGTTTCCAAGGAGTCACCCGCGTCGCGTTGGACGGCGACCTGTGGCAAATGGGGCCTTGAACGTGCGCGGACTGCTTCTTGTGCCCGCCTTGCTCCTGGGATGCCACGACGTCACTCGGTTTTCATCGGACCACTACGAAGGGACCGTGGTGGCAGCGTCCTTTGTGCGCAGTGGTGTGGAGCCCGCAACGCGTCTCTGTCTAAGCCTCGACGCCAACAAGCTGCAAGAGGGGCCAGGAACCATGTCGTCGACGGACGGTAGGTTTCAGTCCACCCCACTTCGTCCCATCGCCCCGGTGTGGCGCGACCCACTGTCGACGCTGTCTTTTGGGGAGGACCGAGAGATGAACCTCTTGTATCTTGCCCAAGATGCTCGTCTCGAGGGGCGTGACGCGCTGGTCGTGATCTCGCTGATGAAGGCGGGTGGGGTCGAAGTAAGGCTATTGGGTGGGGCGTTGACGAGCTCCACGCCTCCTGTATTTGCCGTGTTTCCGATGGAGAAGGCATCCGGCCCATGCTCGTTCTAGGGATTGAAACCTCCTGTGACGAAACGGGCGCCGCGGTGGTGTCCAGTGATGGCACGGTGCTCAGTGATGTGGTCGAGAGTCAGGTGGCGTTGCATGCCGAGTGGGGAGGCGTGGTCCCTGAGCTTGCATCGCGCGATCACCTTAGGAACACGGGGCCGGTGGTGCGTGAGGCCCTGGCCAAAGCTGGCTTGAGGCTTGACCAGGTGGATGCAATAGCGGTCACATGCCGTCCAGGGCTCGTGGGGGCGCTGCTGGTGGGTGTTCAGACAGCCAAAGGGATAGCTTGGGGTGCAGGCAAGCCATTGGTGGGGGTCGATCACTTGGTAGGCCACCTGGTGTCCGTGTTTTTGCGTCGCGAGGGAGAGACCACGCAAGAGGGGCTGGGGTTTCCTTATGTGGGACTGCTTGTGTCGGGAGGGCATACGGCGCTGTATCGGGTCGAGGGGCCTTGTGCCGATCAGATCCACGAGCTTGGAGCGACCCGGGATGATGCCGCAGGAGAGGCGTTCGACAAGGTGGCGAAGGTCCTTGGGCTTGCGTATCCGGGAGGGCCACGGATCGATCGACTGGCATCCGAGGGGGATCCCTTGCGGGTGAAGTTGGTCCCTCCGATGGCGCGTCGGGGGTCTCTCGAGTTCAGCTTTTCTGGGATCAAGACGGAAGTCGCCCGTCGCGTGGCAAGCGGTGGGGTTCCTCAAGGGGACGCACTTTGCGATCTGTGCGCGTCGTTTCAGTCGGCGGTCACCGGAGTACTGGCAAAGAAGCTGTTTGAAGCGGTCGAACGCGAGCGGATGGACAGGGTCGTACTGGGGGGAGGTGTTTCGGCCAATCGCGAGCTTCGGCGCAGGGTCGAGGAGCTGGGGCGACAGAAGGGAATAGCAACGTTGGTTCCGTCGTTGGCAAGCGCCACGGACAACGCAGCTATGATTGCGTACGCGGGGATCAAACGGTTGGAACGAGGGGAGGTCGATGGCGGCGACTTGGTGGCCACCAGCGAAACGGTGCTGGAACAGCTAACCCGCAAAGGCAGGGGGAGACGAGGGAGTTCTCCGCATGCTTTTTCAGTGCCTCGTAGGACCGAGTGACCAACTCTGTCCGCTCTCCGCGTATCTGCCGTACCTGCCACTCTTACGGTACTTGGCCAATGCCGCGCGAAAGTTCTCGGCGGTTGCTCCGCCAGGGCCGTGTCCATGACGCGGGTGGCGGGGCGGCTTCCTACCTAGCAAAAAGCAAAAACTGGTCGAGCCACGCGCTCGTCAGCTTCTCTTGCATCGAGTTCGCCCGCAAACGCTGGTTCAAATGCGCAAAGTCCACATGGTCAAGCTGTTGATCCTGGTTGAAACATGAGAACACCACCCGCTCAACCCCAGTCGTCGGATCCCGGTGCTTCTGCAAACACTGCGCACACAGCTCCTTCATCATGCACTGCATCGGTGAGTTGATGCTCCCAAGCGCCACATGCTCCGGATCCAACATCGGAGCAAGCACACCGTGCCGCGCCTCCCGGATCGCATTCATCATCCGATCAGACCCAATGGCCAGAATCCTCTCCACCTCGTCAAGACGTGCCACCCCCGCCACTCCAAGACGCCCCTCCCCATACGCAACCAGTGCCTGAACTATGTTGCCTCGAAAGTGCGCATCCTGGGGCCGTCTCGGAACTATCTCCTTTCCACTGTCCGTACACCACACGATCTGGTCCGTGTGACGCTCTACATCGTCCTGCTTGAACAGATCCTCGCCTCGCTTGTACCCTGCAAAATACAGCACTCGCCCCCCAAGCGCCTTGAACGCCCGCGCAATCGAAAACAACACCGCATTGCCAAGACCGCCCCCGCACAGAAGTACCGTCTCGTGATGCACAATCTCCGTCGGTGCCCCCGTCGGCCCCATCAGAACCACCCGCTCCCCTGGCTCCAACAACGCACACAAGCGCGACGACCCCCCCGTCTCCATCACAATCGTGCCCAGTAGCCCCTCGTCCGGCTCCACCCACGCCCCAGTGAGTGCCAGCCCCTCCATCGCAAGCCTCGTTTTGCTGCCCTCATCCTCCACCAGCGGCGCCAGGCTCTCGAAATTCTGCAGCCTGTAAAACTGCCCCGGCTGAAACTTGCGCGCGGCTATCGGCGCCCGTATCACTATCTCCACAATGCTCGACGTCAGCCTGTTCACCGCCTCCACCGTTGGACACAAATCACGGTCAAGTCGCGCAAATAGCGCCCGTAACGGTTCCACACTGGCCTCCGTCGCCGGAAACAACGCCGCTACCTTGACGTACCCATCGTGCGCACTCGCCATCGCCTTCACCACACTCCCGGCATAGTGCGGGTGGTTGTCGCCATAATAGGACACAGTCCTCTGATCCTTCAGGTAGCTTGTGAAAAACCCCTTGCTTGGGTCCTCTACTGGCGCCAGTACAACCTGCCCTTGCTCGTCGAGATGAGCCTCGTGCGCTTGGAAAAATTGATTCTTTGCGTCGAGCACAAAGGTTCCAGGATGCTCCTTTTCATAGGTCACGTTGGGCCCTGTCCCCGCTGCCACACAAACCGTGCGAGCTGGAAGGTCCAACTGGGTGCCGTCCCTTCTCACGAAACGTACCCCCTGGACATGCCCCCGTGCGTCGAGAAGTGCCTCCACTGGACTCGCGTGCTCAATGTACCGTACCCCCTCCTCGAGGCTCTTGCCCACCTCCTCGTGATTGAGCCGGTACGCTGGAGAATCGCGCAATCCCTTGCGGTAGACAAGGGTCACTCCGCCCCACTTCTGCAAAAGCTCATGGACACGTGGTATGTCGCCCGCCTCGACTGCCCGCTTCTTCTCCTGGGCAAGCTGACGTGCATGCTCCAAGTGCTCGTCGAGAACCTCAAGCTCCTCGTCGTCAAACACCGCCCGCAGCTTGTCGGTCGACGTCGCACGAAGCAATCGCTCGTATCGATCTGCCTCCTTTTCAATCTGCACCACGTAGTACGCTAGCAGCTCGGTCGCCGCGTCGACTGCCGTAAGACCGCCACCTATCACCACCGCTGGAAGACGGATCTGCAAGTTCGCCAGTGAGCTTGCCTTGTATGCCCCGGAGAGCTGAAGCCCCATCAGGAAATCGGACGCCTTGCGCAATCCACGAGATAGGTTGTTCTTCAGGTCGATGAGCGTGGGACGTCCCGCCCCCGCCGCGATCGCTACATGGTCGAACCCTAGGTCCCAGGCATCGTCCAGGGTCAGGGTCCCTCCAAAACGGACCCCTCCGTACATCCGCACCAAAGGATGTCGCGACAGCGTTGCATACAGAAGGGTCAGGAAGTTCTTGTCCCACCGGACCGTGATCCCATATTCACTCACCCCACCGAACCCCATCACCACGCGCTCGTCGAGCTCCCCTGCAAGAGACGCAATGTCGCGGACAGCACCAGGCACACCACGTGTTTGTCCCGTGAGCTCGTCGGCCAGGGGCTCGAGCTTCAGCCCATCGATGGCCACTACACCAAATCCCTCACAGGCCAGATGATGGGTCAGCGTGTACCCTGCTGGACCCAGACCGACCACCAGCACCTTCTTGCCTCGATAGGGACGCATGAAGGGACGATGGACGTCGAGTGGGTTCCAACGGGTCAAGAACCCGTAGATCTCGAAGCCCCAGGGGAGCGCCAAGGTGTCCGTGAGCACGCGCGTTTCGATCTGCGGAATGTTCACCGGCTCCTGCTTTTGGAACAAACATGCCTTCATGCAGTCGTTGCAGATGCGATGTCCTGTCCCAGCGCACATGGGGTTGTCGATCACGACGAGTGCAAGTGCTGCGAGGACATCCCCGGCCTTGCGCATCGCATGCATCTCGCTGACACGCTGTCGCAAGGGGCATCCGGTGAGCTTGACGCCGAGTGGGTTGGTTTTGAGCTCCTTGGTTTTTGCGTCTCGCAGCCCCTTGGAGCAAGAGTCTTTGTTGCGGTCGTGGCAAAGCTGGCAATAGTCAACCTCGTGGGCCACCTCTCGGGACGTTGCGCGGCGGTCGGTCAGGGCAAAGCCGTTGCGGACTCTCAGGTGGTGCTTGTGGCCTTCAAAGAGCTCGGGGAGGTTCGGGTCGGGTCTTCGCAAGGGGACCAGCTGCTCGTAGTCCAGCGACTTGGGCGTGCGGACAGAGCTCCAATGATGGGCCTGATCGCTGGGGTTACGAAACCGTGCTGCAAGATGCGTCTCGAGGGCGTCGAGCGCGTAGGCGATGCACTGTCCCCGTTCGGCATCGTCTGCAGGGTTCTGTTCGAGTGCAGCAGCGACCCGGTTGGCGCGCTCACGCAGGGGGACGGTCCATGTGGCCCCGCCAGCTTTTGCGGCTCTTCGTGCAACGTCGTCGATCTCGAGAAGGGCAAGGACGCCAAGTGCAGTTTCCAACTCGTCGTCTTGTCCGTTGGGTTGGACCACTGCGGCAAGTGCCCGTAGAGCAACGGTCGACGCGTCTTGGTCATGTGTCCAGGTTTTTGCTGTCTCGGCACGAAGTACACGCTTCTTCACGAAGTCACGATGAAACCGCCAGATGGGGTCGTCGGCGCGGATCGACTGGGCAAGGCGCTCGGTGTCGTGTTGGACGCAAAAGAGACGGGCGACGAAGGCACTGACGTGGGGAGCAGCGCCCAAAAGGGCTTGGCTTACGGCTTGGGGAGGCAACGCAGCGTCTAGGTTGCGTCGGTACTGATCGAAACGGGAGTAGGCTTCGGGAGCGTCGCGGGCAAATTGAGCATCCCAGAGCGCATGCAGGTCGCGAAGGCGTGTGGGGTCGAAGAGATCCGCGTAGACAAAATCAGTCAACCCAAGCTCGAGAGCGTCGGTGAACACGGGGTGCATGGCGACGAGCCTACCGTGCGACGCGGCCTGGAGCGAGAGAGGCTGTCACAGAGACGCAAGCGCGCGCTGTTTCACATGGACGGGATAGGAGCGCTCGGGGAAACGCTCCACAATGTCGCGGTAGATACCAACGGCTTCCCCCCGCTGGCCGCTGTCCCAGTACGCGTCGGCGAGCCCCACGAGCGCAGGCAAGTACGAAGGGTTTGCTGCAACCGCGCGTTTGAAAAAGCCGAGGGCGCGGGACGTGTCCCCGGACCGACGTGCGAGCGATCCTAGCCCCACGAGCGCTTCGGGATCGTTTGGATTTCGCGCTAAGGCCGCTTCGAAACGATCGCGAGCGGTGGGGTCCTTTGCCGCCGAACCGCCCGCATCGCGCGCCGGGGTCTTATGGACTGGCCGGTGGGTGTCCGCCCCCGCGTCGACCAGAGACTTTGCTTGAGCGCTCAGGACAAAGGTTCGCAGGTCCACAAGGAGTGGGTGGCCAGGAGCAAAGCGTCCAAGCTTGTCGAGCTCGGCGTTGGCGGTTTCGAGGTCACCGGCGCGGACGGACGCATAGACAAGGGCCGACCGGGCTCGTCCTAGCGCCCCCTCCCCCTGCAACGCGAGGTGGAGGCGATCGAGGACCGTTCTCCACAGCGGTTCGGATTCGGCCATGTCGAGCGCAGCCAGGACATAGGCGGTTTCGGGTTGAGCGGAGTCCGCGTTCATTTTGCCGACAAGGGCTCGGGCCGCGTCTCGTTCGCCAGCAATGCGAAGAGCATCGACCTGGAGCTGAACAAGCAGAACATCGGAGGGGGACGAGGCGACGGCGAGCTCGACGGCTTTGCGAGCGGTTGACGCGCGCTCGCGAAGGAGCGGGTCGTCGGAAGCTGGGGTGAGGCGGTTTTTTAGCCAGACGACGTCCGCTCGGATCACGGCGAGGCGTGCGAAGGCGCGGAGCACACGGGGGTCGTGCTCGGCGAGGACACTTGCCTTGTCGAGGTTTTCCTTAGCGAGTTCGAGGTTGCCTGCGGCCAGGGCCTTTTCGGCGTCTCCGAGGAACAGCATGGCGCGAGGGTCGAGATCGCTCGTACTGGCACGGTGGGCGACGAGGTAGGGGCGTGCGACGGCCACCGCCATGGCGAGTGCTCCTGCGGCAAGAACCGCAGCGATGACCCAGCCTCCCACGTGTCGTCGGCGGAAGTTGTCGAGCGAGTCGAGGATGTCGCCGGAGCTTCTGCGTCCTGAAGAGCGTGAGACGCGTCCGATACGAGGGAGCGGAGTCGAGGTATCGGGCAGGGAAACCCGAGGGACACTTGGGCTCGCGGGGGGGGCGGCTCTGAGAGCAAACTCGGAGGCGGGCTGGGTCCTTCGGGGCTCGGTGGCGGATGCGGCCCGAAAGAAGGGGTCGAGCTCGACGAGGGCGCAGAGGGGACGAGGCGGGAGGCTACCGCGGGTGAGTTGGTCGTCGGGGCCGACGGTTCGGGCGACGATGGCGTGTTGGAGCTCGCGAAGCGTTTCGAAGGCGTGCTCGGCCCCTGCGGCGGTGATGACGACCCAGGGTTCGTCGGAGCCCTGGCCGCCAATTTGGAACTGATGGCCGCATCGGGTGCAGCGGACCTTCGTGCCCCGGGAGCTTAGGAGCGCGTCATCGAATTCGTATTCAGCCTTGCAGCGATCGCAGCGAACGTCCACGGCCTGAGGGATACCATGGGCGATCTTGGGGTGTCCAAAGCGAGGACGGGTTTACGTTCGCGTTGCTTCGCGCACGGGGGTTGCTAAGTTTTGCGGACGAGGCTTAGGCGCAAATGAAGCAATTCGGTTGGATGTGGGTCAGCTTGGGAGCTTTGCTATTGGGATGTCCGATCTATTCGGACAACCCGCGGTGCATGTGTCCTGGCGGGTCGATGTGTTCGTCGTCGGGGACATGCGGAGGGTCGGGGACGTGTCGAGTGCCTTCGGATTGCGCGGAGGCGACCAGTTGCGCCTCCGATGGGCGGTGTTATGCGGGCGATTGCTTGGAGTGGGGATGTCCCACGGGCTATGCGTGTCTTCTTCCGACGTGGGGGACGCCGGTGTGTGTGGATCCGAACCGACGCGACGCTGGGGTTTTCGACGGGGGACGTGCGATGTGCCAGGGCGACGTCGACTGCGGCACGTCGGGCTCTCGCTGTTTGAGCGGAAGTTGTGTGAATCCAGCGGACCAATGTTCGGATGGGACCCAGTGTGTCCAGGGGTCACAATGTGTGGATGGGGCCTGCACACCGTCGTGTGATGCGACGCACTCTTGTCCGACGGGCTATGGTTGCGACACGCCCAAAGGGGTATGCACGGGCAATCCAAAGGCATGTGCGGCGGGGGCGGCGATCTGTTCCTCAGGAACGCTCTGTGTGCAGGACCATTGTGTCTTACCCTGTGCTGGGGGGACATGTTCCGGTTCTCTGATATGTGTCGATGGCGGCTGCATGCCGGATCAGAAGCCGCGATTTGTGTGTCAAACGGACGGGGCATCGGGGACTGGCAGCACGGGAAGTTGTGCCCTTGGGAGCGTGTGTCTTCACCACAGTTGCTACATCGCCTGTGATCGGGACGCAGGCACGACGGCATGCCGTGCGTCCGACCAGCTCAACGTTTGCAAGCAGGTGACGAGTGCAAGCGGCACCTATGCCGTATGTGGATCCGACACGAACCTAGGAAGCGAGTGCGACCTCACGTTGGGCAAGCCGTGCTTGGCGGGACGGGTTTGCATAGACGGAACCTGCAAGTAAGTCACTAAATCCCCCAGTGCCACCCCCCACGCGGCGCCGCCATCCTATTCCCGGACTTTCTTGCTGTCGGTCCTGGACCGCCGGATCTCCCCCCGGAGCATCTGCCACATACCACGTTGGTCCCCGATCGCCCCCCGGCCTCTTTGGCCGCACGCAGGATGGATCCGGGAAGCCTTGCCGGCCAAATCGCGCTTCCCCTCCGTTCCACCGGATCGCCCCTCGGCCACCCGGCCTCCCCGGGGCAGAACTCCCAAGGCGCCTCCCGCACATCAGGCCGCGGCCTCTCGACTTCCGGATCCCACGCCGGCAACTTTGCACAGCCCCCGATCCTGCGCCCACCGCGTTGGCGAAATCCGATGTAAAACGATATATAAAGCGTGAGCGTGCGAAGACCAGATCATCGGCCAGGTGCACGCTGCGGGCCGGACCCCGAGCTAGCTTCGCGGGTCGCCGCCACGACGTGAGAGGTCATCGGCCTCATCAAGAAGCTCAAGAAGGTGCAGCGCGGTGTAGAGTAGATGACTGGTCGTACGACGTGGTGCTCGGGAGGGCATGACGCGT
>CAITRH010000553.1 GCA_903894755.1 uncultured delta proteobacterium | reverse complement strand
TGCGCTCAACGAACAGCACGCGCGACAGACACTGCAGGCGAACGAGGTGCCGCTTAGCACTCGCCAATACCGATTGCATGACGAGCGCGGCGTCCTGGTGCGCGCCACCAGCCCCGAGCAGTGGGAGCGCAAGAGTGTTCACTTCGAACCCTTTGGCCTCGAGGAGAGCCAGCGCTGCGAATACGTTGTCGAACGCGACATCATCCACGAGAGCAATATCCTCCACGCACAAGACGCGGTGTGCCTGTGGCGTGTCGATGCGTTCCGAGACCCAGCTCCCCAGCGCGGACCTCAAGTCCATGGCGGGCTTGCTTCCCAGCCGGGCGACGTCGATACCGCATCTAGTGTACATGGCTCCCACCACATCGGCCCTGGTGGCTGTGCACAAGGCTGGCCTTGTCCATCGCGACATCAAGCCTGGCAACATCATGGAAAGCCACGGTGTCTACAAGTTGATCGACTTTGGTCTCGACTCTATCAAGCACCACAAAGACTCGGAAACAATCGGTAGTTCCAGAAGCCCTGCGGTGCGAGCTCCTCGGATCGCGGTGGTGGACGGTCTCGCATTCGAAACCATGTCCAGCCATCTTGGCACTGTCGAAACCTGGGAACAAGGCTTGTTCCAAGCGACTTCCCACGTCGTCAGTGGCACTCCTGGCTACCAAGACCCGGTGTGTGTCCAGTCGCACAGCCCTGCCGGCGCTTCGAGCGACATCTATTCGCTCGGGGCAACGATCTACGAGTGCCTTACTGGGGCACTTCCCGCGGTCGCGGCTGCCCGGATGGACCACTTGCCTGGCGTCAAGGCCGAAGTGATCGACGGGCGTGGGAGCCCACCGTCCGTTTGTACTGTTGCACCGGAGGTCCCCCCAAGCCTTGGCAAGCTGGTGGACTCTTTGGTGTCACCCAAACCAGCAGACAGGCCGCAATCCGCGCCAAGGTGGTTCTGCGTCGCGGACTCGCTTATTGGAAAATGGCTACCCTCATCTTCATCGTGGTCGGAGCCATTGGGATCTACTTCGCCATGAACACCAAACGTTCCTACCAGTCCGAGTGCATCATCGGCCTGGGACCCGGAGCCCGGGACTCCGGCGAAGACTCCCGCAAAAGGACCGAGCGCCTCCGTGACATGCTCACCACCCCCTCGCGACTCGAACAAACCATCAAGAAGTTCAGCCTCTACCCCTACACCGTTCAAAGCTATGGTACCCGCGACGCCGTCGACGATATGAGTCCACATGTCGGGTTCCGATCGAGGGAAAACGGCCGCTATCACATCACCTTCGACGCCGCAGAAGAAGGCGACTTCACCCCTCGTATGGTCCCCTCACGTACATCACCGGTCCCCGCCCCGCCACCGCGCCGGCGACCAACCTGGATGTTCGGGACCTTGTCCGCGACGTCACCCTGGAACTAGCAGAGTCTCTCATCGAAGAGTATTCCACTGGCAACTTCGGCGCCGTAAAACGGGAAGCCGAATTCCTCGACGCTGAAGTTCGTGCCTCGGAAAGCAGCGTCGAAAACACCACCCGAGACCTCACTGTGTTCCTGTCCCTGCACACGGAGTTTGTGTCCCAGGGGCAGCCAGGCGTCAGTCACCCGCCCGTGTGGCCGACCGTGCACTCATGGCGCTCTATCAGAACGATGGGCAATTGGCCGCACTGTACCGTCAGCGCGCTAGGCTGGAGTCCGAGCTCCGTCCTGCTTCAACGGCCCCTGCCCCCGCTCCCCCTGCGCTCCCCCTGCCGCCGCCGCCACCCAGGAGCAAGTTGCGGCTGCCCAAAGGGGGGTCGACACGGCCACCAAACGAGTTGCCGAGGCGCAGGCCGAAGTCGCCTCCAAGGCGGAACGGCTCACCGAAGAGCATTCCGACATGCGTGCCAACTTCCGGGTCTCGGAAGGCTTTTTTGAAGGCGGTACCGTAGCGGAGGGAGATGACCTCGATCATGTGGGAGACCTTAAACCAAACCCATCTTGAAAACCGCAGGTTTCCGCTCGCGCAGACCTCACCCCCCCAGCCCCCCTCTCCCTCGACATCTTCCTTGCCCATGCGGGCAAGGACGATCGTCTTCGAGCGA
>CAITRH010000552.1 GCA_903894755.1 uncultured delta proteobacterium | reverse complement strand
CGTCCGTCGGGGTCGTCAGGTCACCAATATGGACCTGCTCGAAGCAGGTCTGCGGACCGTCGACGCCGCTTGCTTCCTGGTGGAGCGCCTGATGGAGCGCACGCCTTCGTTCGACTTTTCAACCGTCTTTGCGGCCGAACCGAGCTGGTTTCCAAGGGAAAGGCTGCTGCTGGCGCAAGATAGCAACGAGTACAGCGAGGACAAAGCTCGGGGTCGTACCTGCGGCGGGCGCGTGGGTGGATGCTCCGAGCCTGTCGTCGGCCTCTACTTGGACCACCCACGTAGTCTTCTTTTCAAGATGTTTGCCAGGACCGACCGCGCAGCTCCAGGGGCGCATGGCTACGGATTTCTCACGGTGGATTGGTCCGATGACAAGAAGAGGCGCTTCGTCATCAGTGTCGATCCAGCGTCTGGGACCCACCTCCGAGGCCTGGGGGAGGCGCTCGAGGCTGCCGAGTCCGCCAAACGAAACGACATGGGGCAAGCGCGCCCGGTGCATCCCAAACGGTATCCCGCAGACAACTCGGACCCATGGTACTTTGGCCAAGGCCATGGATACACGATTGTGGACTCCCCAGCGCGGGGCACTGTGCTCACGGCCGACGAGGTCGAACAGGTCCGCATGGCATGGTCTCCACCCGACTGACCTTTGAAGACCGGTGATCGGAGGCCTGCGACGGAGTTTGTACATGTGCGTTGGGTCCGGTGGGGAGCCGCCGCGCGGATTGTACGGCGGGTGGGGGATTTTAGGGAGCCCCGCGCCGGGTTTTGGACGGGACTTGGTCACGGGGCCATGTACGAGAGGTCGCGGGGAGCGCGTTGGCGTTGTGGCGACGGGCTAGTCTGGCGTGAGCCATGCCGTGAGTCCTGAGGTGTCCAGGTCCAGAATACGATCGCCCACGAGATCGAAACCATCGGCTTCGAGGCGTTGCAACAGGGTAGCCCGTTCTGGTGCGGAGAGAGGCCGGCCAAGTTTCCGCTCGGACAGGCGAATCAAGGTATCTTTCCGTCCCTCGTCGAGCCCCGCTTTCCGTCCCTCGTCGAGCCCCTTCGCAAGGATCTGATCAATGGTGTCGTACCCTTCGCGCTGAAGAAGGTTACGCAAGGTTTGCTTGTGGGCCACCGAGCGATCGAACAGTGCCCGGACAGGCACCGGGTTGCGAAGGATCCCCTCGGCGCGAAGCTCGGTCCCGTCCCTGTAAAGCGCCATCGCTTGCCCTCGTTCGTAGACCTCGACCCGTCGCTCCCCAAGCAGACGCACCACCCATACGAGCTTGGTCCCCGCATCGAGCAACTGGATGATCTTTCGCTGCAGGTCCGGCTCGTTCTGGCCACTCCCTGCATATTCCACGGCCAGGGGCGGAACCCCAGCGATCCAACCCGGCTTATCGGGCACATTGCCGACGGCGATGTCTGGCGCCAGCAGTGTGTGACGACGTCCCAGCGTATAGCCCGCATCGACCCCAGCTGCGTCCACTGCCGGATCGGTGTCGAGGACCCCAAAACCAACCCCGTTGTTGCGCGCCCCGTCGCCTCCAGTGGGTGAGCAATAGATGCGGTGACCGTTGGACAGCTCGTAGCGGTCTCCCTCGCGAAGGTCGGAAAGGTCATAAGGACCGGGCAAGTCGGTTCGGTAATTGGGATCGGCCATGGCAAGGTGCTAGCGCCGTCGGAGGCTTGGTGCAACTTCGCCAGCCGTATCGCCTCTGACGCGCTCCCAAGCCCACATGCCAGGGCGTCTTATCCCAGGAACCTGAGGCGAGGCTCTTGCCCACGGAGGTGACGTCGCTGTCCCCGTTGCGACATCCCAGAGCCGCACGGTATCGTCGTCTGAGCCTGACGCGAGGATCTTGCCGTCCGGTGAGAATGCCACGGATTCGACCGGAAACGTGTGCCCTTGGAGCCATACGGTGTCTCGAACCTGCAGAAAACCCGAGGAGGCCGAAGCGGATGGTGAGGTGTTCACTGGGCCAGGTCGAGAGGCGCAGGCCGCGAAGAGGGACAGGAGCAAGAGGAACAGGGGGACGGGAGGTCTTTTCATGGGGATACGGGGCCGCAATGGCGTGGGGAACGACCGTCTAACCTGAAACGATCTCGACCGCGATCTCCTCGTTCGACACCAGGTTCCCCGTCTCGCTTGACACCACCAGTGTGCAACCACTGTCCCCTTCGCCCAGCGAGATCCAGAAGCCCGAAGCGCTCTTCGAGGCTGGCTCGCTCCGATTCCCACGACGCAGCACCACCGCAGTGATCCCTGCAACCCCGCCGCTCCGACGTCGCACGCACAGACTTCCCTCGTCCAGCAGCACATCGATATCGTCGCCAATCCGCCGTACCACAGCGCCGTTGTCGAACGCCGTCATCGCCCGATCGTCCTCGCACCCGATCACCTCGGCCGAGCGCGCGCGATCGGCGCTGACACTGTTGTGGCGCGACCTCGCGATGCGGAGCGGTGACAGCACGCCAAGCGCAATGGGCCGCAGCGCCTCCCGTATCGCGCGTCGCGGCATTGCAGACAACGCTACGAGATCGAGCCACCATGGCCCCGCGTCGAGCGCCGATGCCCGTCGCAACCACACGCCCACCGCCCGTCGAAACTTGATTCCTGTCACCGCAGCCCCCCAGTCGCGCCAAGGACCCGTCGCAAGCGCATCAACCTCACGCAACCCATCTAGGACACGACGCTCCTCGCATTCTGCGGCGGCCACTCCGGCAAACACGGCCTCCCCCAGGACACACACGAGGCTCTCGGCATCGTCGCGCCGCTCCACAACCCGCGTGAGCGCTTCCCCGCGGATCGGAGCATCGCCATCGAGCAAACGAAGCTCCACCACCGCCTCGCAGGCCTCCTGCGCCCACGACTGCAGTACTTCGTCGCCCTGGGAGACCAGCCATGCCTGCACGCTCGCGCGCTCGGACCGTGTGAGATCGCCCGCCCGCTGTAACCGCCCAAGCACGATCGCAGCCCGGTTGGACACACCTGCTGCAAGCTCACGCTCGTCAGCGATGGAGGTCCACCCGCGCACGCCCGGCAACGCCAGTGCGCGACCTAGCAATGCAACAAGCGGCCCGGTCACGACACGCTCCGACAGTCGGCTTCGACAGTGGCGCCTTCGCAACCGAGAAACCTGCGCGCGGGCTCGACGTCTTCAGCCGTGAAGCGTCCCCGCGCCACCAGCGATCGGAGCGCCTCGCACCCTGCCGCCCGTCCACGCGCGCGGTGTTGGTAGATGCGGTTTCGCGCGCGGACCAGGCCGCTGCTGGTGCCCAGCTCGTCACCCAAAGCTGCCACCTGCTCGTCGATGCTGGCTCCGAGACGCGACTCCACATAGCAGCGAAGCGACCGAGCAACCGTGGGTACGTCCTTTTCGCGGTGCAGATACATGAGCTCTCCCTCGATCGCTTCGAGAATGCCTATGAGTTCGCGCACGGCCAGGTCTTCGTGGTCCGGTGCGACCGGGATCTGTCGACTGCCGCGTTCAGAGTCCGCGTCTTCGGTCTCTCCTTGGCGATCGAGCGATCGCCTCAGCCGGCACAAGTCCCGGCTCTTGTTCAACAGCACCCGCATGCACCACGCGTGTGCCTCGCCTTCCGTACGCTGCCGAAAGCGCGAGGAGCCTGTGGCCGACTGCGCCAGCAAGTGCTGGATGGCCTCCTCGATGTCGTCCTCGTCGAGAGGGCACGGAGCCGCACGCCGCACATACGCTGGCGCCCATCCGCGCAGGAGGGTCAGCACATGAGCCGCGGCTTCGTTTCGATCTCGCAAGGTCGCTCCGTCAGCGAGGACGCGGAGCCAGCCAGCCAAGGTCAGGGGATCACCTCCGCTTCAATGGTATCGGCCCAGTGTCGGAGCACACTCTTCACGTCGAACGGCCGCAGGCTCGGGAACGCGCCGAGCAGCAATGCAACCATTCCGCTCACTGCGGGCGTCGCGAAGCTAGTCCCCGTCTTTGTCGTGTGCTGCCCGCCCGGCGCAGCGACAACGACGTCGTCACCGTGGCCCACGAACTCAATGACGCTGTCTGGTGTGTACTTGAGGCTGACTGCGCTGGCGAACTTCGCCCGGTCGACGCTGATGACCGACGTGAGCTCGGCGGGGAAACCTTGGTCTGCAAGCGGCATGTTGCGCCTCGCCGCGACAATGACCTGGCCCCGCCGGTACGCTTTCTCGCAGAGGGGCCAGAGCCGCGGCGCAAAGTCGGCCTTGACAGCAAGGCTCATGTTGATGACCCGATGACCCGCGTCGATGGCGTCGCGCAGCGAGGACAGCACGGCCTCGCCCGCCCCCGTGTTGTCTGAGCCAAGAACACGGTAGTCGATCAACCGGGCGTTCTTGGCAATGCCGCAGATGATGCTCGCGACCGCCGTGCCGTGACCGAACACGTCGTGGTTTTCCGGGACCCCTTTGGGCTCGACCACCGCAGTCCCCCCAACGACGTATGCCGCAAAGGCCTTGCTCACCTTGCCCGCCAAATCTGGGTGTGTCGCGTCGATGCCACTATCGAGCACGGCAACTTCCACTGTTTGCAGGTCGCCCTTCTGAAGATCTGCGATGCGCTCCGCGAGCGCTGACGTCAACATCGCGAGCATGCCTACGCCTCATCTCGTCCAGCGGTGCTGGTCACGATGCCGTCGATCTCCACGAGCACCCTCGCGGTGTGTGCAAGCGCGGCCGGCCCCGACCTCGCAATGCGCCCGAGCGACTCCGCGATGCTCTGTTGCACTGGAGTCCCCGCCGGTGCGGCGCCAACGATACGCTGCAGCCTGCGTCGCTGGTCGACAACCACGCCAGCGACGCTCGCCAGCCGTCCGTAGAGTTCCCCGTCCTTCGCACTAAAGCGCTTCCCCTTTTTGAAGCTCACCGCAGTCAACACACCGATCAAGTCGTCGCCCACCAGCATCGGCGCCGCAATGACCGCCTCGGGACCGACCGACGCTTGTTTCACGCCGGTATACGTTGGCGCGCCAATCTGCACTTCTTGCGTCGCCGCCGCGAGTCCGGTCAGCCCCTTGTCGAGAGGCACACGTTGGCCGATGAGCGACTGCGCTCCTCCTACCGTCATCGCAAACGCCAGGTCGTTTTTCTCGGGATCGAAGACGAGCAGTGCGCCCTCGTCGGCATCGACCACCTGCGCTCCAACTTCGATGAGCAGCTTGAGTACCTTTTCCTCGGGGCTCTCTGGAGCCACCGCGAGGAGCATCAGCAAATCCACGGACGACGTCATGTTGAAATCTCCTGTTCGATGTTGTTCTCGTCCTGAGCAGCGGGCGCCTCGGCAGACGCTGCCTCGATGAGGCGCTGGTAGAGACCGCCACGCTTCATGAGCTCGTCGTGTGTGCCCGACTGCGCGATCTTGCCGTTTTCGAGTACGCAAATGCGATCGGCGATGCGCGCGATGAAGCCTTCGATGTCGTGGTCGACAACGAGCACGGTCATGCCCTTGGTCTCCGTGCGCAGGAACCGCAAGAGGTTTTGCAGGGTGAGGTTGTCGAGACCCGCGCTCGGCTCGTCGAGCAAGAGGACACGCGGCTTGTGGAGCAGCGCGCGCGAAATCGCAAGGAGACGTCGCTGCCCGCCGGAAAGTCCCTGGGAGACGTCGCGGGGGAGCTCGAAGTCGAGTGGGGAGCCGCCCGAGACGCGCACCAGCACGTCCCACAGCCCCGTCTGCCTGCACACCGTTTCGATCGCCTTGTCGCTTGCGTCGCGCTTGGCGAGCTGGAAGTTGGCGCGCACGGTGTCGGCGATGAAGAGTGGGAACTGCGCCACACGCACCACACGCTGCCTCAGCGACGCAAGGCGCACGTCTCGAATGTCCGTTGCGCCGATCGCGACCTTGCCACTACTGGGATCGGAGAGGCGCGCGATCAGATTAAAGATGGTCGACTTGCCGGAGCCCGAAGCGCCGACAAGCGCCGTCGTCTTGCTGCCGTCGAACGTGGCGTCGATGCCGTCGAGGACAGGCTTCTGCCCCTCGCGATAGGCGAACGTCACGCCAGTGAGCTCGACGCCGCTGGCGTCCTCGGGCAGGTCGCGCGCCCCGTCCTTCTCGACGATGTCGGGCTTAGCCTCGAGGATCTCGACCACCTTCTCGATCTGCGGCCATGCCGAGTTAAGCCCGTTGAAGTACTGCACCATCTGCAGGAGCGGCTGGATCGCCAGCGGAACGAGGCCGTGGATGGCGATGACCGCACCGGTGGCGGCGGCGTCTTTCGAACGGATGGCCAGGAGGACGCCATAGGCGAGAAACCCGAGCTGCAAGAGAGACGGCATCGCCGATTGGAACTGCGTCGCGAGCTCGTTGCGCATCGCCGCCGCGGCACGGTGCCGTACCAGCGTCCGCAGACGTCCATCGAAGGACTCGGACCGTTGCGCGAGCGCTCCCATGAGTTGCACCTCGAGAGGCTGGGCGAGCGAGTTTTGGAGCTCCTCGGTGACCGCGAGGTCGGCGTCGCGCACCTTGGTGAAGGCTTTGCGCAGGAGCTTAGCGATCCTGGTGCTGACCGCTGGCATGGAGAGCACGCCGGCGAGGAGTGCGAGTTTGAGGCTGAGAGGGGTGGGTCCAAGCTGCATGACGTTGTGCAAGAGGAGCGCGAGCGCCGTGACGAGCGCAAAGCCGCGAACCAACGGGAATGCGATGAGGTCTCGCAGGATCATCTGCGCGCCGGTGCAGAAGCGCGACACGATGGCGGTGGTCTCTCCCACTGCGTGAAAGGTGTGGTAGGACGGGCCCAGTCGCAGGAGTTGGTCGTGGACCCTGCGCTGGAGCCGCGCGAGCATCGCGATGTCGGTCCATGCGGTCATCACGCGCTCGACGACGATGAGCGCGATTCCGAGCACCGTCACCGCGGCGAGCACCTCGAACGCGACGGTCGGATCCTGGGGAATGAGCGTTGTGTCAAGCCCGCTCTTGGCAACGCCGCCGTGTGCAGGCGCCGCCGAGGACTGAAGGCGCGAGACGACGGCGCCGAGGAGCTGCACTTGGAACTGGTGCACGGTCTCGTTCAACATGCTGAGCAACGTCGTGAAAACGAACGGGGCCCATGAGCCGCCCACGACGAAGAGGCCCCAGCGAATGAGGCGCCAGTAGGGGACCGGCTCATCTTTGCCGGGGTCCTGGCCCTTCAGCGCGTCGGGCTTCATGTCGCCGTCGTCTTTAGGGCCGCCACCTTTCATGTCGGACGGGTCGGCCTTGGCGGCGTTCAGCGGCTTCGCTTTCTGATCGGCGTTCACGGGACCTCCGTAGTGTGCTTCAAACAAAAACGCGAGCCCCAATTGCTTGGAAACCCGCGTTCTCTCACATCGAAAAGCTTGATCGGCTACTTATGCTCTGAACTCCCCGCCGCATCGACCGCACGTATACCAGAGGTACCTTGCGGAGTCAATCACCGAGCGGCCCACGTTGCCGCAGTGCGGGCACTCAGTATAACCCCAGTACCTCGCCTGCCCCTCGACTTCGGCCTGAGGCGGCTCGCCGGTGATCGACACGCCCATCTTCGAGCGGTCGAGCGTTTTCGCTTCTTCGGCGCTGATCTTGGTCCCCTTACGAACTTCTTCGGCCATAACTGATCTCCTTTAGCTAGTCGGAATGACTGCAACGATGGTCGCCGCCGTCGCCCTTCGTGTCAACCGGATTCTGGCGTCGACATGGACAAGACCGGGAGCGGGGCTCGATTCTGACAGCAGGAGGAACGATCCCCCCAAAAAAACATCGGGGCGAAAAGAAAGTACGCCACATGGAGTAGGCACGAGAGCGAGTCGGCCCACCGTCGCGAAGTCTTCCACCGTCACGAAGTCTTCCCCAACTGTCGCGAAGCCCTGTCCGTGTTTAGCGGCGCTCTCCCCCAGTGGCGTCAAGTCTTCCCGAAGTGTCGCGAAGTCTTCCCCAACTGTCGCGAAGCCCTGTCCGTGTCTAGCGGCGCTCTCCCCCAGTGGCGTCAAGTCTTCCCCCACCGTCGCGAAGCCTCACCCCACTGGCGTTTGGTCGTACCCCACCGTCGCGAAACCTTGTCCGTGTGTAGCGGAGCTCTCCCCCAGTGGCGTCAGGTCTTTCCCCACGAACGCTAGTAGCTCGCGGCGGAAGTCCTTGGACACTCACGACCCGCGACCCAGTTGCCCCCCCTGGGCTGATTTGACTCGCCCGCCCCTTCGGGGCTGCCAATCAACGCTCGTGGTCCTTTCCAGCGG
>CAITRH010000551.1 GCA_903894755.1 uncultured delta proteobacterium | reverse complement strand
CCCGTGCTCGAAATGGGCCTCTTTTCGTAGAACCCGCAGCAGATCTGCCCAAGCAGATCCACCGCCACGCAGTTGTCGATGGCAATCATCTGGTCGATACGCGTCAGCACGTTGGAGTTGTTCGTGTAGCTGATGTCGTAGACCGCAAAAGCTTGGTTTCGGTGGATCGTGTCGTAGTACCACTTCCAGTCCACCGGAAACGCAAACGCATAGACACTACGTCCTTGGTCAAGGGTCTTGTAGGCGTTGGTCACCTGCCCCGACTCGATCAGCTTGATCAGCCCGTAGTTCAGCATCTCGGTGTGAACCCCGAGGTCCTTGAACCCCGCATCGGCCAGTGCGGACACACACGCAGAGGGGAGCGATCCAATGCCAAGCTGCACCACGTCCCGATCCTGCATGATGGACATGATGTGACGCGCAATAGCCTGCTCTTCAGGCTTGGCTCGAATGGACTTCTCGTCGATCTGCGGCCATCGGTACCTCTCGCAGTCGACCTCGACCCAGTAGTCGATGTCATCGATGTGCAACGTGTGGAACCGTCCCCCCTCAGCCCAGGGATAATCGGCCCGCACCTCGATCACGGTCTTCTTGGCGGTCTGCTTGAAGATGCTGGCGTTGTTGGTGCCGTAGGAAAGGTTGAAGTACCCACGCTCGTCAGGCGCCGTGGCGGCGTTGAACCACCAGTCGAGCCCGCGCTGCTCTGGACGAGCATTGGCGAAGCGGTAGTGATGCGCCCACATGCCATAGGCCCATCCCCACTGAGCCCAATCGCTCACCCGGGTGTCGTCCCGGGCCTTGCGGTTCCAGGGGAAGAAGAAGTACTGATGCACGCAGTGGTAACGCTCCTCCGGATCGATGCGGTGAAGCTCGTGGTGGGGGTAGAAGTTGGCGTAGGCCCAAAGCTCGATGTCGCGCAGATCCCCCGGTCCGGACCCTAGCCGATTGGCCACCGCCTCGATGCACGCGGTCGAATCTCCGCCCGTGCTCCCGATGTTGATCCAATCGCCGCTGCCCACCATGGCGGCGATTTGCTCTGGAGTGCGCTTCTTATCTCGGATTTTCTGCTGAATCGGAGTCGTCATGCCCCCATGTTACCCTGAACATGGGGGAGTCAACGAGTTTCGTCACTCGAAGGAGTCGCTTGGCACCCGCGGCGGGGCAAGCGGCAACAACGACGGGCGTAGGGGAAGCAGCGACGGACGAAGAGGGAGCTGCGGTGGCGCCATGGAAATGCGCCCTGGGGCTTGCGAAGGACGCACCGGCAGGAGCGACGGACGGAACGGTGCCTGCGAAGGACGGTACGGATGCGAGGGGCGCACCGAGGTCCTTTGCAATGGAGGCACGGAAACCAATGGTGGCATCAGCCGCGGCATCGCCTCGGTCACCGGAAACACGAAGGAGAAACAGGTCCCGTGGCCTCGCTCGGACCGCACGATCACACGGCCTCCACGCCCCTCGCACTCGCGCAAGACCGCCCCGGCGCCGACCCCTCGTCCCGACAGCTCGGACGCCTCATCGCGGGTCGAAACCCCGTCGGCAAACATGGCTCTCACGCGGTCTTCGTGCGTTGCGGCGGGAAGGCCAATGCGCAACGCCTTTTCGGCAAGGCGGTCCCAGTCGACTCCCCTGCCGTCATCCTCGATCTCGATGCGCAACTCGTCGGCGCTGCGCAAGGTCCGAAGCACCACCCGCCCCTCGGCCCCCTTGCCAGCCGCAAGACGTTCGTCTGGGGTCTCGAGCCCGTGGTCCACGGCGTTGCGCACCACATGGACCAGACTTCCCCAGAAGGCCCCCCAATGCTCTGCATCCAGCCGGACCCGTCCAGCCTCGATGTCGACACGGACCGATTTTCCAATACGTGTTGCCAGTCGGGTTACCTGGTCTCCGATGCGAGCAAGACGCTTCTGCATCGGCTCGAGGGTCCAGGCGTTGATGCGATCGATAATCACTGAATACGGCTCGCCCGCACGAAGGGCCGCAAGCGCGCCGCGGTACTCGTCGTCGTCGATCTCGAGCACCCGGCCAGAACGCTCCCCAAGCCACAACTGCAGCTTACTGTCAACCACGGCCCAGTGAGACTGCAGCTCGGTGCGCATGCCAGTCGACGGGAATCCCTCCGTCTCCTCCATCTCGACTTCTATTGCGTGGCAGTGCGAGGCGATCTGAGAGAGGCCGAAGATCCCAGCGTTTCCTTTGAGCGTGTGGATAACGCGCTTCATCTCGGCAAGGTTTTCGATAGTGGGCCCAGCAATAAGTTCCACCATGCGCCCTGCTTCCGCCGCAAACTCCACGACGCCCGCGCGGTCGCGTGCAATGCGTTCGAAAAGCTGCACCGTTTGATGCTGCTCGGCCTCCATGCGCTCCCGCTCCACATCACTGGTGACGTCGGTCACCACCACGAGGCAGTTGAGAAGAGCTGGCTCCGGTGCGTCGTCCAAAATCGGACGGTACGCGATCTCGAAGTGGCGGTCGCCGATCACCATGCGCTGGGGAAGCTGGTCGAGACAGAGCTCCATGGGGAGAAACCCATCGAGAAGCGCTTCCCAACCAAGTGCAAACATGCCGGCGGTGTCGGGGGCGTGGGGACGAAGGTAGTCGGCCAAGGTGGTTGAAGGCCCACAAGGACCAAACCAACGGTCGACGATGGCCGATCGCTCGTCAGAGACCATGCCCTGCTGGTTGATGCTGAGGAAACCCTGCTCGACGTTGTCGAGCACGAGACGCATGGCCTGGTTTCTTTCATTGAGCTCGCAGGTGCGCTCGGCGACCCGTGCCTCCAGGTTTGCGTACAACACGGCGTTGTCGAGGGAGATGGCCGCCTGCGTCGAAAGCACCCTCAGCACCTCGAGACGCTGCGCAGTGAAGGCGCCTGCAACGCCGTGGTTCTCTAGGTACAAGAGCCCCACCGTAGCCCCTTGATGCACGATGGGGGCGCAAAGGATCGAACGGGCATGACTGCGCAGCACATAGGGGTCCCGAGCAAAGCGCTCGTCGCTCGAGGCATCGTCGAGCACCATTCGCTCGCCGCTGCGTTGAACAAGGCGAAGAACTCCCTGCGAAGCCTCTTCGTAGCCTTCGAGAGGGACTGCGGGACGGCCGAAAAAGCCGCCCATCTTTGCCTCGCCATCCACTATGAACTTGCCGTCCTTGCGCATTACGAAGAGCCCGCGCTGGGCCCCTGCGTTGGTCAGTGCCCCCTCGAGCACGCGTCGCAGAACCCCGTCGACGCTGAGCTCTTCGGAGACTGCTTGCGCCACCCCAAGAAGCGTTTTGACATCGAGCGAGCTGCTTTGCGACGAAGACGAAGTCGTTGCGCTGTTCTGTTGCACCGTTGTGGACAACGTCGCTCCCACACGCGATGGGGGCGTCCCCTCCACTGTGGTGTTGCGTGTTGTCGCCCGTACAGTTGCCCGCAGCTCGACAAGCTTGGGAACCTGCTGCTCGAGGAGCTTGGTTTTCGCATACGCCCCCCAGGACCGATAGGCTTCAAAGGCCTGCAAGTAGAAGAGGGTGCTCTCTCCGTGCAGCCCCATTTCGGCTAGGAGCGATCCGCGGCGCTCATGTGCGAGCGCTTGTATATGTACCAGTTCTTCTTTTTCAGCATGCGCCGTCGCCTTGCTGTAGTGCACGAGCGCCTTGGTGTGCTCGCCACGAAGGCGCGCCTCTTCGGCCAGCAGCATCTCGTAACGATGTACGTTGTTGGCAGGACACGGTCCCACCAACTTGCGGAAGCTGCCTGTGAGCTCCTTGAGACGCTTGCGAGCACGCTCGGCATCGGGCCCTCTCGCTGCAGCAACGCGAGCTGCTGCCATGGCATGGAGGAACTTGTGCTCGGGGACCGTGGGCTGTCCCATCATCACTTCGTGGATATCCCGGGTGTCTTCGGCAAGGTCGAAGGCCTCACGCCAGCGGTCGAAGACATAAAGGACAAGCAGACCTCGCGCAGCGGTCTCGTAGCGAGGCGCCTTGACCGAGCTTGCACTGGGCTCGGTTATCGCGATGGGATCGGCCTCGTCGAGCGGCTCTTTGCCCATCAGGCGCCGCACCATGATCGCCGAGGCGTGCTCGATGGTGGCAACGTCAGGATAGCCAAGTCGGATACACGTTCGATCGGCCTCCTCACACGCCGGCCCGAGGAGTCGCAGGTTGGTCCCCGCAATCCACATCGCGTTGGCACGGGAATGCGTCGAGTAGTTTCCGTACTCGACGTCGCCGCTCTCTTCGCACTCGCGCGCAATGCGGGCCAGAGGCTCGACTGCCAAACGGATCGACTCGGTAGCAGTCTTGACAAAGATCGTGGACACGGCCTGAGTCCTGGGCCAGTACTGCGGGTCCGGGAAACGATCGTGCAACACGTTGATGAGACGTGCCAGCCTTACCGCAGTCTTGTAGTCGTGAAGCACGGCGGACGACAGGATCGTGTGTCGCGCCAGGGCATAGGGAATTACTGGAGTGAACCCTTGACGCAAGTTGAGTAGCATGTTCGCCAGATGCAGTCTCATGAAGAGCTTGCGATCCAACCAGAACGCCGCCGGCCCCACCGCGCTGATCAATCGCGCCAGCGCCAACGTGCGCTCGTCGGTCGCCTCTCGGGTCGCTGTCAACGCCGCATCGGAACGTCGCCGAAGCACCAGCACGACCTGAATGAGCGCGAACACAAGCCCGAGTGGCGACGGCTTGATCCCAAAGCTCATTCCGCAGCGACGCAGTCCGTCGAGCCCCGCACGTACCGCTTGTTCCATCCGCCCCGGCTGCATCGTGAGCAGCATGACCCGGGACGAGCCGGTTTCGGAAATCTGCGCAAGCGACAGTTGCCAGGTCAACACCTCCTCGAACGCTCGCTCCCCCTCGTCGTGCTTGCCCGCCAGATGAAGCGCCTTGGCGCGTGCAAGCGCTACACGGTAACAAAGTGGGAAGTCCACCCCCTTCAAGGCGGCATCCACACGCCCAGAAGCAGCCTCGAAAAACACAACTGCGGAGTCGTACGATGCTGCTCCGAGGGCTCGCACCCCCGCCAGCGCGTTGACCCGAACCACACGTTGGACATCCTTAATCTCCAGGGACGTCCCCTCGAAGCCATCGTTGAGATGCTCCGCAATCGTAAATACCTGGTCGCCAGGATCCTTGTCTCCAAGCGCGTCGAGCATCAACAAACCAACCTTCGCACGAAGCGCGCGACGCTCCGCCTCCGGAAGCCCTCCACGCGCCGCAGCGTGCAGGGTTGGATGCGCAAAGCTGTATTCGTTGCTAACTTTCCCTAGCAGTCCTTGCCCCACCAGCTCGGAGAGCCCGCGCTCCACCGCGTCTTCCTCCCGCTCAGACAACTGCACCAGCAGATCGCGAGGAAAACGCGGCCCAATGGCGCTCCCAACGCGTGCCAAGCGAAGCGCCGCTGGACTGATCGCATCGAGCTTTGCTGCCATCACCCCCGCCACGTCGTCGGGGACACGAGCGGCTTCGACATCGGCAAGGTCCCAGGACCAGCGCCCCTCGTCGGTCAGACGGAACACTCCCTGCTCACTCAGCATCTGCACGAACTGGCGAAGAAACAGCGGGTTGCCCGAGGTCTTGCGCCCTACAATGGAAGCAAGCCCGCGGACCGCTTTAGACGTCGCTCGAAGCGCCGACATGAGCAGGTCGCCAATGTCTTCGTCGGCAAGCGGCGGCAGCGGAACCTCGTGCAAACTCTTTCGCTCCCTGGAGCCCTCCACAAGCTCGGTAAGCGCTGGGTCGCGCTCGCCGTCACGAGCTGTCCCTACGACGAGGAGAGACTGCGGACTGTCGCTCGACAAAATTGCATGCAGAAGTCCTAGGCTGGCCCGGTCCGCCTCATGGAGATCATCGAGCACCAGCAAGAGCGGGTGGTCCTTGGTGGCAAGAGCGCCGACAAGACGTTGGAACGCGAGGACCAATCGACGCTTGGCTTCGGCAGGTCCAAGCTCCTCGACAGGAGCCTGCTTTCCAATCACCGTCTCGAGATTCGGAACAAGGTCGACCACCACCTGTCCAATGGGTCCAAGCCCCGTGCAGAGCGCAGTCCGCCAGCGTCCAAGACGCTCTTCGCTCTCCGTAAGCAGATCGGCAAACAGCCCCCGGAACGCGTCCCGCAAGGCCGAATAGGGCTCGTTGCGACGGTGCGCCTCGAAACGTCCTGCCGCCATCCGTCCTGCCCCCGACAGCACTAAAGAGTGCGCCCCTTCCGCGTGCGCCGTCTTGCCCGAGCCCATGGCGCCCGTCACGAATAGGAGGACCGCAACCCCCGAACCCGCTCGGGTCCAAGCGCTCGCAATCGTCTCACGGACTCCAAGGTGGCCTGCCAGGCGATCGGGGATAGCAACCTTCTCGGAGATGTCCCGCTCGCCTAGCACAAACGACGGGGTCTCGCCCCGCCGGATTGCCACTGCGGCCTGCTCGAGGTCGTACAGAAGACCGCGCGCTGTCTGGTAACGATCGCTCGGCTCCTTGGATACAAGACGCTCCACGATGGACTCGAGCAGCTCGGGAACCTCGGGCCTCACTTGACGCAGCGGACGTGGCGTCTGCGTAAGGTGGGCATGGACAAGCTCGAGTGGGTCTTGGCTTAGGAACGGGACTGCCCCTGTCAGCATCTCGTAAAACATGATGCCGAGCGAATAGAGGTCGGTGCGACGATCGACGCCGCGAGCCATGCGTCCCGTCTGCTCGGGAGCAATGTACGCGAGGCTTCCCTGCAACACTCCGGGCTCGAGCAGCGTGTCTTGGCCTTGAGCCAGTTCTACGGCAATGCCGAAGTCGGCGACCCGGATCTGTCCGGTCGACTCCTCGATGAGCACATTCTCGGGTTTCAGGTCGCGATGCAGGACCCGCTTCTTGTGAATGGCAACAAGGGCTCTTGTCAGCGCAATGGCCCGGTCGCAAAAGGGCGCGAGGACATACCCCTGAGGCGGCAGCTCGTCGCGGAGGGTCCTCGCGCCAACGTATTCGAGGACCAGAGCGGGCTCGGCTCCTGCCTGTTCGAGGCCAAGGACCTGCAAAACGCCCACGTCCGAACACATCTTGCCGAGGTCATGCTCCCGTCGGGCCGCTTCTCGGGCAAGCGCCTCCGAGTCGACATCCGTCGAAAACACCTTGATTGCGACCGCCTTGCCGTCCGTACGACGTGTGCCTCGGTAGATTCGCGAGCGCTGCCCCACGTAGAGAACTGCGTCGCACGAAAAGCCCGGAACTTGGATCCCATCGGTAATTGCCATAGCGGGGCCGAAGTTATCACCATCGGTCCGCCCTCTGCAGCAAGGTTCTGTCGCTCAGAAACGTGTCGGTACGATAACGCGTTGCGCCACAGTGGCCCCCTGCACTTGGTTTTCCAGGCTTTGAGGACAGTCGTCAGGGGACCCGTGCGACGCGGAAAATTGCACCCCGCTCGTCGTCGATAAAATAGATTCCCTCGGCATCGGCCGCGATGCTAGTGACTTTGCCGGCTTCGCGAGCGAGGTTCTTGAGCGTGCGTGTCTCGCCCTGCAGCCCAGTCGAGACGCGCATCAGCCCTCCCGCAGCCACTTTGCGCCCGTTCACAACGTTGGCCGAGCGTCCCCAGAGCACTCCATCCCCCTCTACCGAGAGTCCCCGCGCATGCCCCTCAGCGTCCGCAAGACGCAGCGTCGTGCCCCCATCCACCGACACCGACCAAATGGCAAGCGGATACGCCGTGACCCAGACCACACGTCCATCGTTCACTAAAATCTTGGGCTCGGTCGCGAACGCTTGCCCCCGCGCAAGGACCAAAATGGCCCCGCCGTCTTTCGCAACACGACAGACTTCTCCGCTAATTTGATTGGTCCAAAATGTATAGTGGCTGTCAACCGCAACCCCTCCAGGGTGCGCCTGGCCCGACGCAAGCACCGTCACCTCCCCCCCACGCTTTTCGACCCTCCGGACCGACGACAGCGCGGTGAAGTACACAGCGGTATCGTCCGCGGCAATGCCGACATCGAGGCTTCGTTCGCCCGAAACCTCGGCAAGACGCTCCCTTGAGCCGCCGGTCTTTGCGATCTTGAACACGACCCCCTCGGAGGTGTTGACAAACAGATGATGTTCGTCTCCGGTCATGGCGCCAACGCTTTGGCTCACCCGCGCGAGAAGCTCGCCCGCCCCGCCCTCCTTCGGCGCTCGCTGCACCTTCGCCTCAAGGGCACGTCCCACGACCCAATAGACATAGGTGCCGTCAACGACCAGGTGCTCGGCTCCTGGCCCCGTCGTGGCGACCACGGCGGCCGCTCTTGCCGTGACGCTGGCCAGAGGGGCGGCCCCCCCATCCTTTTCCGTTCGCGCTTTTCCGCAGCCCGTTGTCAAGGCAAAAACCAATACAATCGCGTGACGCAACATGGGGCCCATGATAGGGCGCGGTCGTCTAAAAAGCGTCCCCTGGCTCCAATTGAAACCCCCTTCCCACATCGTTCTCGACAGTACCGTGACCAAGCTCGCACCAGGCGGCGATGGCGTCGCCTTTGCCACGCTTTCGGGCGAACAACGTGCCATTTTTGTGCGCGGCGTCGCCCCTGGCGACGCGGTACGCCTCGAAGTCGACGCCAGCAGGCGTCCGGCGCGAGGACGGCTCCTCGAGGTTCTCCAAGCCGGACCTGGACGGGTGGTGTCGGCATGTGAGGTGTCCGGTCGGTGCGGAGGATGCGACTGGATGCATCTTTCCGAGGCCACGCAAGCCGACGCGCACGAGTCCATGGTTCGGAATGTCTTGCCATGGGAGGACATTGCTGTTCGTCACCACGGCGACGGGGCCCGTTTGGGTTACCGGACCCGAGCGCGGCTCCATGTGCAAGGCACGGCGACTGCGCTGAAGATCGGCATGCACGCAGCCGGGACCCACGAGCCCGTGCAAGTAGCTCGCTGCGTCGTACTGGACCCTAGACTAGAGGAAGCGCGCCATGCGCTCCGCTCGCTGCTTTCTGGGGCACATGGACAGGGGGAGGCGTCCCTTGCGTTGGGCCCGCAGACCGAGCCGCGCCTGGCGGTGCTCGATCTAAAGTGGGACGGGGACCTTCCAGCTGCCTGTTTTGCTCGCTTTGCGGAGTCCCCGTTCGCAGGAATCCGGCTGCACCTGACCAACGCGACTGTTCCGATGGTGTTCGGCGATCCGACGCCGTGGATGCAAGGGGCCGATGGAGCTCCATTGCGTCTTTCGCGTTTTGGACAGGCGTCGGAGACCACCAACGTACGGCTTGCACAACGGGTTGCCGAGCTTGCCGACGGGCTTCTTCCCCGAGACCCCGCGTGCCGTCGGGTCGTCGAGCTCTTTGCAGGGGCGGGCAACTTTTCGGTGGTGCTTGCCCCGCAGGCAACCGATCTGGTGGCCGTCGAAGCGGACCGCGAGGCCTGTCTTGCAGCGCGGGAAAATCTCAGCACGCGAGGGCTCAAAGCGCGGGTTGTGGAGGCCGACGCCATGGGGTTTGCGGTTTCTGCGGGGACACGGCTCGTGGTCCTTGATCCCCCCCGCACTGGAGCTCGGGCCGTGGCAGAACGACTGGTGCAGACGCGTGTGCGTGGACTGATCTACGTTTCCTGCGACCTGGCCACGTTGGGTCGAGATCTTTCGATCCTGGCTTGCCGCTACGTTCCAGTGGCGGTGGAGACGTTTGCAATGTTCCCACAGACGAGCCATGTCGAGGTGCTGGTGGCGCTTGCGTCTCGCTCCTAAACCGAACCTATCTTGAAAACCGCGGGTTCGAGCCGCCGCTTCCCCGATTGGAACACGTCACTCTGGGTCACCCGAAGTGCCTCCGCCGATTGGAACACGTCACTCTGGGTCACCCGAAGTGCCTCCGCCGAGTGGAACGCGTCACTCTGGGTCACCCGAAGTGCCTCCGCCGATTGGAACGCATCACTCTGAGTCACCCGAAGTGCCTCCGCCGATTGGAACGCATCACTCTGGGTCACCCGAAGTGCCTCCGCCACATCGGCGAGGAGGCTTCGGGTCACCTGAAGTGCCTCCGCCGACGCGGCGAGTGACCCCATGCTCGATCGACAGGAGAAAGGGGCTTGGTTTAGACCAAACCGCTAGTCACCACATTATGGTCTCGGAGGCGGGGCTCACCATGCCTGGCGAGATACCCTGAATGAAGCCATCGCGCGAACAATTTCCCCCCCCGACCCTGCATGTGAGACATAGGAGCCCCATGAAGCAAAAAGGAGTCGGTCTCGGCCTCGTCGTTCTCGCTGTCCTTGCCGGAAGCGCTATGGCCTTCCGCCCAAAAGGATCCGCTCCCCCTCCTGCAGCGTCCGCGTCCGCGTCTGTCGCCTCCCCTGTTTCGCCGCCCACGCCTGTCCCTTCATCCAGCGCGCTCGACGACGCCGCCCGCGTCCCCACCACCGAAGTGCATCTCGCTCCTGCAAAAGACGGCACACTAGGCGCCTGGCTTCTCGCATCATCCTTTCGCTCCGGACCCAACGGACTCGCATCCTCCCCAGAAGGCGTCAACGAGGCCGAACTGTCGCCCCGCCTCGGAACCCCTGTCGGCCATGCGAAAAACAGCCCCCATTGGCGCCTCGCGTTCTCCCAAGACGGAACCCTCGATGTCGACGCCCCGCAGTCGGGACATGGCAACAACCGCATCGCCTATGCCGCTGCAACCCTTCATGTGGAACAGTCCGGTTCCTATGTGCTGCTGGTCGGCGCCGACGACGGTGTGCGGGTCGACGTCGATGGCAAACAGGTCTTTTCTCGCGACGAAGCCCGTCCCCAGCGAGACGACGACGACCTCTTGGATCTCCCACTTTCCGCTGGCGATCACCCAATCTTATTGAAGCTCCACCAGCGCGACGGAGCGTGGTCGTTCAAGGTGCGACTGCTTGACAGGCTCGACCTCGCGCCCCCCTTGGGCGCCTATCTCGCGCTGCCGGGGACATCCGCCAGCGACGCAGCGGAGCTCACCAGCCGTCTGGCTACACTGGGTTACCATCGAGGACAAACCCCAGAAGGGTACAGACCCCAACTTACCGTGCGATATCCGGCAGGGGCGCCTCGTGGGACACAAGCCCGCGTCAAAGCCCGTTTGTTTGAAAAGCGCTCGCCAACCGAGGCACAGTTCAACAGCGACGCTGGCGAGGTTCCCATCGACGCGCGCGGCGCAGGCGAGCTTGTCGTGACCCTTCCACCGTTGGTTGCCAGCGACCTTGCACGGGTCGAAGACCGCGATTGGATCCTCGAAGCCACGGTAGGATCGCGAACCGCTCGGTTCCCTTTCTTCCCTCGTCGTGTTGTCCGAGAAGCCGTCGCCAAGGCCGACCGTGTGGTTGCAGCGCTGGGTCCCGAACGCCCCGCGTGGCTCCCTGCCGTTTCCCTAGACAGTGTCTTGCATATCCGCACTCGCCTCCACAAGGCGATGGATCAAGGCGACCCCGATGCGGACGGCCTGGTGCTGGAGGCCAAAGAGTTGGAGACGCTGGTCGCGGCACTGGAGGCTCGAAAGGATCCCTATGCAGGACGGTCCGGAGCCATGCGACGTGCCTACCGCTCGCCTGCGGATGGAGCGCTGTCCGAGTTTGGCCTCTATGTCCCCCCGTCGTTTGCAAAAGGCTCGAGCAAGAGCTATCCCCTCATCGTAGGACTGCATGGGATGAATGGACGCGCCATGACCATGTTGCGGCGCATCTTTGGCTACGACGATCCAGGACGGACCCAAGACTGGGAAGACCGTCGCACGGGAAGCCTGCAAAACCTCGAAGCGTTCGTGGTGACTCCTGACGCCCACGGCAACTCCATGTACCGCAACATCGGCGAGGAGGATGTCCTGCGCGTCATGGACTGGGCACTCAGTACGTTTCCCATCGATCGAAGCCGTGTGACCATCACTGGGCTGTCCATGGGAGGGACCGGAGCCGCATCCATTCCGCTGCATTCACCGAGCCGCTTTGCTGCGTCCGAGCCCCTTTGCGGCTACCATAGCTACTTCATCAGGCGCGACACGACGGGACGCTCCCTTCGTCCATGGGAACGGCTGCTCATGGAGGAACGCTCCAACGTGTCCTGGGCCTTCAACGGCCAACGTCTTCCACTTTACATCGTACATGGCAAGAAAGATCTCCCCGAGGAGAACAGCGGGGTGCTCATCGACCGGTACCGTGCGCTGGGATACTCGGCAAAACACGAGCATCCAGACCTTGGCCACAACGTATGGGGAGAGACCTACAAAGGACTCAAGGGAGCGCGTTGGCTCTTAGCGCACCGTCGCGACGAGCATCCAACGTCGGTGCGCTTTCGGACGATGCGCACGCGTTGGGGAGCGAGCGCGTGGGTTCACATCGACGAGCTTAGTTCACCAGAGACCTGGGGCGAGGTGCAAGCCAGGATTCGTCCCAGCAACACCATCGAGGTTGCCACCAAAGGGGTGGGGGTCTTGAGGCTCGACAAGGACACCAAGCTTATCGATGCAACGCAGCCCGTTGTGGTCAAGGTAGATGGAAGCTCCTTGACCTTTGCGGCAGGCGAGTCGGTGGTCATGCAACAGGATTCGAGCGGATGGCGCGCGGGGGCAAAGGAGGGATTGCGGAAGAAGGGGAGCGTGACCGGGCCAATACGGGAGGTGTTCCACGAGCCGCTTTTGTTCGTATACGGGGCGAGCGACGCCAGGCAAACGCGGGCAAACGAGGAAGTGGCGCGGAGTTTTGCGCGGATGCGTTGGGGGGTTCGGGTTGACTACCCGGTGATGAGCGACGTGGAGTTTTTTGCCAAAGGGGAGCCACTTGCAAACGATCGGGCACTGTTTCTGGTGGGCAACGCACTGTCGAACCGAGTTCTTCGCGAGCTCGAGGCGGGGCTCATGGTCAAGGTCGAAGGCAACGAGGTCGTGTTAGGCAGCCAGAGGTTTCGAGGCAAGCAGCTCGGGGTAGCGTTTGTTCGTCCCAACCCACGGCGGCCCGATCGCTACGTTGCAGTGGTAGAGGGGGTTGATGCGCTGGGGACATGGCGAGCGTTGTCGCTTCCCGAGCTGTTGCCTGACTTCGTGGTGTACGACGAGGGGCTTGGGGCGTCACGGGGCCAACAGGTGTTGAGCGCGGGAGCAGTGCGTGCGGCAGGTTTCTTTGGGTTGGATTGGTCAGTTCCTTCGAGGACCGAAGACCCCTCAGCGGAAGTCACGCGGCCTGGGGCCAAGAACGAGCACGATGCCACGTCGTATCTTCCGTAACAAACCTACCTGACTTTGCGTCGTTCTTCTGCTAAACCAAACCTATCTTGAAAACCGCAGGTTTCCGCTCGCGCAGACCTCACCCCCCAGCCCCCCTCTCCCTCGACATTTTCCTTGCCCGTTCGGGCCAGGAAAATCGTCTTCGAGCGAGGGGGG
>CAITRH010000550.1 GCA_903894755.1 uncultured delta proteobacterium | reverse complement strand
TGAAAGGCGCGCTCAGTGCCGAGTTGCGCGCGCCGTCCGGCATTTGGAAAGCGCGCGCCTGGAGAAGACGGAATATTGCGCCTGGAGGAGTGTGTGCGTGCTGCACCTACTGGCCACATCTCATTGCGCAAACCGTGGGAAATTCCCCCTCCCCATCGATGGGGAGGGGGACGATGTGAACGCTTCGAATCGTGTGGGGGTGAGGTCCGCGGGAGGCGATCGTGGGGCAACTATTTCCTTGGAAGTGCCTAAGTCTCACCACTTTTCCACGCGCCAGCCTCGGGCCCGGGCAACACGGGCAAGACGCGCGTCAGGATTGACGACCACGGGCTCGCGCACGATCTCGAGCAACGGGAGGTCCGTGTAGGAGTCGCTGTAAAAGGAGGCGTTATCCAGGCGGAATCCGAGACGCTCCGCGAGCTGTTGGGTTCGCACGATCTTGCCTTTCCCGTAGCAGAGCGGCTCGAGAAACCGCCCCGTGAACCGTCCATCGAGGGCAACCTCGAGATCGCTGGCGACCACATGGGGAATGCCAAGACGTCGTGCCAGCGGACGGGCCGCATAGGGGGACGCACCCGTGACAATGGCGAGGACATCGCCGCGAGCCCGATGCAACTCTGTGGCGTGCCGTCCAGCGTCGCAAACATGGACTTCGACATAGCGTCGGAACCAGTCGTCACAACGGGCGGAGAGGACCGTCTCGGGCATTCCAGCAAGGCTTTTGGCGACGCGAGCTGCGACCTCGGGAGCGTCGATCACCCCCAGCGTGTACTGGGCGACCCACCACCAGACGCGGATCGAGTCGGCAACAGTGGCCTCCCCCAGCGTGCGTTGGTAGCGTACGTAGAGGCTGGCAGTTTCTCTGCGCACCAAGGTGCGGTCCATGTCGAAGAGAGCGGCATCGGGCACCTGGTTCTTCAGCCTCGAAAGGTGAGGACCCCTGGGGCAATCTCGGCGCGAAGTGGAAGTCCCCCCGATTCTTCCCCGTCCACGTCCACCAGTGCAGGCCGCGTCGGGTCCAGCGCCTCTGCAGAGACCACGGTGCCGTGTCCAACCAACACCCCTTTGGCCCCAAGATGCCCCCCCCTGTAGACCTTGGGCGACAGTGCAACCACAGACGGAACGCTAAGGTTGCCCAAGATCACAACTTCAAAGCGCCCATCGGAGGGGTCCGCGTGGGGAGCGATCATCATTCCCCCCCCAAAATACCGTCCATTGGCAATGGCGCAGTTTACAATGGGCCCTTCATAGAACACCTTGCCGTCGACCATCACGCGGACCGGCGCATTGCGGTACCTGGCCATGGCGCGAAGCGTTCCAGCAAAGAACGAGAGCCGTCCTCCGAGCCACTTGGGGGTACTGTTGACGATGGCATCGACATGGCCCGCGATGCCGAAGCTGGTGATGTTGACAAAGGCGCGGGGTTTGTTGTCGGCGAGGTGCAAGATCCCGAGGTCGAGGGGGCGCCCTCGGGAGAAGCGGATACGTGCTACGGCCTCGTCGAGGTCACCTGAGAACCCGAGGGTCTTGCGGAAGTCCCCGCCTGTTCCAGAGGGGATCAACGCAAGGTCGGGGCCTGCGATGGGGACACCTTGGGGGTCGATGTATGCCTGGACGACCTCGTTGAGGGTGCCGTCGCCGCCGACGACCGCGAGCACATCGACCCGGTCGTGACGGGCCTGGGTGGCAAGCGTTGCAGCGTGTCCAGCGCGCTGGGTCTGGACGATATCGTAGCGAAGGCCCAAGCGTCGGAGCGCCGTTTCGAGGGCGTGGCGACGACGGCTTGCACGGCCACCGCCAGCGGTGGGATTCAGAATGACTCGGACACGTAGGGCCATGGTTTGCGTCGCGCTATTGGCAGCGGAGATTGGTGGCGTCGACCACAGTGCACTCTTTGAATTTGCAGGCACGTTTGAACGAGTAGGTCGCTCCGTCGCAGGTGAGGAGAGACTTCTTGTCCATGGCGCATGCGATGTCGTTGAGCTTATTGCACGGCTCCCCGACTTGGGCGAAGTAGCTGTCGCAGCGGAACTTGGTCCCTCCGCCGTCCCCTGCGCGGAAACTGCAACCGTTCTGGCCGCCGAGTCCGCGGCAGGTGCTCGCAACGACGAACTTTCCACTGCTGCATTTGAGGAATACGTCCCCCTTCACACTGCACGCGATGTCGCCCTCCTCGTTGCAGACGTCACCGGCCTCGGCCTGGTTGTTGTCGCACGAGTAGATGGTCTTGTCTTTGACTTTGTCGTGCTTGTGGGAGCAGCCCCCCTTGCCCCTGCACACCTCGATGGCGGCGAGTTTGCTAGCCTTGCACTGGTAGAGGGTTTTTAGATCCGTGGAGCAGGAGAACTGGTCGGTCTCGCAAACGTCTTCCGGGTTGACCTGACTCGAGTCGCAGGCGATGACGTCTTTCCCTTCGAGGCGGCATTTGTCTGGGCCTCGACAGGTTCGGACCGCAACGAACTTTTTCGAGCGGCACTTGAGCATGTTGCCCTTGTCGGAGCTACAGGCGGCGTCGTCTTCCTCCTGGCATCCGTCGCTGACATCGGCAACGGAGTTGTCGCAAGAGAAGTTTTTATTTTGCACCAGGCAGCCCTTGGGGCCTTTGCAGGAGACGGCCATGAAGGTGCCGCCTTCGCACACGAGGCCGGTGTTGGGATCATCGCAAGCGGTTTTTCCTGGGGAACACTTGCCGCCGACCTTGGGTTTGCAGGCGTCGAGGCCAAGCAAGGCCGTGACGAGACCGAGGGCAAGGAGGGTATTTCGCGAGATGCGCAGAGCGCTGGGCAGGGACCGTTCCATTATGGATGGTTCTCCGGGGTTTGGGTTCACGCGGCGGGAGCATACACGGGTTTTGGCGGGTTCAAACGTTATCGTCCCCCCCCGACGAGGTTGGCTCGAGTCGGGAGGGGGCGATCCTTTTCTGCTGCGCGCCAGGACCGGTGCGGGCTACTTCTCCGGCCCCTTGTCCTTCTTCTTCTGTTTCTTCTCCTTGACCGTAAGTTTGGGCTTGTTGTTTTTCTTCGGCTTCTCCTGTCCTTTGACCATGGTGTCCTCGTTGGCTGGAGCGGGTTTCAAGCAATCGTACGCGTCACATGGTAGCGGGCGAGCCGCGCGTGTCGCAAACAAAGCGAAGTGGTTGGTCCTCGGCTTGGTCGTTTCCCTTAGCGCACGCGCCGCCCGGGCCGAACTGCCGCCGTCGTCGTACACCCACGCGTACTCGCGGTACGAGGACGAGGCCATCAAGTTCGCCAGCGCGCAACTGCACGCGTCGGTCGACCCGGCACCGGAAGGCAAACGCATCGAGTCCATCGAGGTCATCTCCCTCGAGGTCATCGAACCGCGTGACCCAGCCCCCAAGCTGCTCAACGCATTTCACGTCACCACACGCCGTCCTGTCCTGATACGCGAGTCGCTCCTGTCGGTTGGAGAGCCCTATCGAAAGGTCCTCGCGGACGAAACCGCTCGAAACCTGCGCCGTCTCCCCCAGCTGTCGCTCGTCGTCGTCGCAGCCCTCAAAGGACATCGCCCAGACCACGTGCGCCTCCTCGTTCTCACAAAGGACGTCTGGAGCATCCGCCTCTCGTGGAACGCGCAATACGGCGCAGGCGGACTTCAATCGTTGGTCATGGAACCCTCCGAGCGAAACCTCGCAGGGCAACACCAGACCCTGCTGGGACGCTTCGTGTACGACCCGGCCGCGTTCAGTCTTGGCCTTGGCTACCGCGTCCGCAGACTTCAAGGACACTGGCTATCGTTCGTGGTCGACGGCAACGTCATCGTCAACCAAAGTCGCGGCGCCGTGGAGGGGAGCTACGGAGGCGCCTCCATCACCCGTCCGCTGTACTCCGCCCAGACCGAGTGGTCGTGGGGGACCGGTGTCGCGTGGCGCAACGACACGGTGCGACGCTTTGTCAATGCGAACGTTGCAGTCTACCGTCCCACCCCCGACAGCGCGGGGGTCCCCTGGCAATACGCGGCGCGACGGGTCACGGAGAGTGCGTTTGTCACGCGTTCCTTTGGATGGGCCCTGAAGAACGACTTCACCACCGGGGTGGAGTTCAACCGACGGGTCTACCGTGTAGACACTGGGCCTGGGGACGATCCGCAGACCGTGGAGGCCTTTGTTCGCGCTCGTGTCCCGACCAGCGAGACTCGCATTGGCCCGTATGTGCAGTGGCACTCGTACACCGCCAACTACCTTCGGGTGCTCGATCTAGAAACACTGGGCCTCCAAGAAGACTACGCGCTTGGTCACGATGTGCTGGTGCGCATGTATCCAGTGCTCGAGGCACTTGGGTCGACGCGGTCGCTCTTGGGCACGTTTGCAGCGGCGCAGTACACATGGAAACTTGGCGATGGTCTAATTAGGGCAGGGGTCGAGACGGTGACCGAGTGGGACGGGACCCGAGTAACAGACGGTGCGGTTTCCGGCAATGTGCGTCTTGCCACGCCGAGGTTTTCCTTGGGACGGCTGATATACGACGCTGCGGCGGTGGTTCGCTATGAAAACTCGCTCAATCGGCTGTCGCTCCTTGGTGGCGACACGCGTCTTCGGGGATATCCGAGCAACTTTCTCATTGGCAAGAACGTGGTGGTGTCAAACCTAGAGTGGCGAACCAGACCGCTTCAGATTTTCTCGATGCAGCTTGGTGGGGTGCTGTTTTACGACATGGGGGATGCGTACGACGATCGGCTACGGCTGTACCACTCGGTGGGGATAGGGTTTCGGGCGCTTTTCCCGCAGCTCGATCGGGTGGTGTTTCGAGGGGACCTAGGAGTTCCGCTGTCTTCGGGTGCGGGGGCTCCGGTGGCTTTGTTCTTGACTTTCGATCAGGCGTTTCCAGCGTCGAGTGTGGGGAGCGGAGCGGTGGGAGGGAGCGCTGGGACGGCGCCGACGCTGGGAGGGGCGCTGGGGCAATAGGAGATAAACCAAACCCATTTTGAAAACCGCAGGTCCGAACCACGGACCGAACCGCGCCCCCCACGACCCAGGGTTACCCACCCTGGGCTGATTTAATTCGCCCCTTCGGGGCTGCCAATCAACGCGCGAGGTCTGTTCCATCGGGCCACAGATGAGGGCGACATGCGTTGTTCGACAGCCCCGAAGGGGCGAGTCAAAACAGCCCAGGGTGGGTAACCCTGGGTCGCGGGTGTCGCGGTGCCGTGTCGATGAGGGAAACTGCGGTTCTCAAAGTAGGTTTGGTTTAGGAGCCAAGATCGCATTTTCACGGTGGCCGCCTTCGAACTCGACTAGGTCGCCCTCATGGATCGCACTGCCGAGCCGGTCATCTCTCTCAGGGGCGTCTCCAAGGACTACGAGTCGGGCGCTGGGGTCGTGCATGCCATGCGTGAGGTCACTCTGGTTGTCCAGCCTGGGGAATTCCTTGCGATGGTGGGGACAAGCGGCTCGGGCAAGTCGACCTTGATGAATGTCGTCGGTTGCCTCGACCGGCCGACGCGAGGCACCTATCACCTGTCGGGCATCGACGTGGGCGGACGTACCAACGACGCGCGTGCGGTGGTTCGAAACCGTCTCATTGGCTTCATTTTTCAGGGCTTCAACCTGCTTGCGCGTACCACCGCACTCGAAAACGTGGAGCTGCCGCTCCAATACCGCGGAGTCGCTCGTTCCGAACGCCGTCGCCGCGCCCTCGAGGCTCTCACGGCCGTTGGACTCGGCGACCGTGTCCATCACACGCCAAACCAGCTTTCCGGTGGTCAGCAACAACGCGTCGCCATTGCCCGCGCCCTGGTGACCAACCCGCCCCTTCTGCTTGCCGACGAGCCCACGGGAAACCTGGACACGCGCACCAGTCTGGAGGTCCTGGCGCTGCTGCAGCACCTCAATCGCACTGTTGGGATCACCATCGTGTTGGTGACCCACGAGCACGACATTGCCATGTGTGCCTCGCGTGTGGTGACGATGAGCGACGGTAGGGTGGTGAGCGATCAGACGAACGCGTCTCCCCACAACGCGTCCTCGGAATTGGCACGTCTGCCAGTGGTGGAGGACAGTCCTTCGAGCGCACCGCAAGACAGCCTTGCCGATCCACGCGAGCGCCGGCGTCGTTTGCTTGGGGGACCGATCCCGTTTTCTGTCTTTGCGGCGGCGTTTGCAGGGACTTTGGGCGGAGTGGCGCTTGGGGTCCTTTACGACGGGGTGATTTTGCAGCGCCGCATCGTGTGGATTCCGCTGCTTTGTGCGCTTCTTGGAGAGACCTTCGTGGCGGCACGATATGGGGCGCGGCGCTTGGGAGGTCCTCTGACCCGCGATCAACGGGGACGGTTTGCGGTGACCTACACGGTAGTGTTTCTTACGTTGGCGGCGTCAGTGGCACTGGTGGGGGTTGGTTGGCTTCCCGCCGCCGAGCTTCATCGGTTGCAGCACGCGTCGGTGCCGGGTGTTTTGGCGCTACTGGTGGCGCTAACGCTCGCTGTGTCGCTTGCGCGGTTTCTGCTCGTGACGTTCTTTTCGCCCAAGGCAGCGGAGTAAACCACGTCCAGATCGAGACCCGCGGACCTCACCCCCACACGATTCGGAGCGTTCACATCGTCCCCCTCCCCATCGAGGGGGAGGGGGAATTTGTAGGAGCGCGAAGTCGCGGGGGGGGGAGGTCCGACGGTCGGCGAGGGGGAACCCTTAGCTCAAAGCTCGGCGCGGGTGTTATGGTGCGAGTCCCCTCATGCCGAATGCCAAAGCCTTGCTAGTGCCGCACTGGACCCCGGAGGAAGCTCGGGGAGCAGTGATTTCTCGTATCGTTCACCTCAACGCCCATCGAGCGCCGGACAGCATGCCCGCGCAGCCCTGGTGGACCAACCTGGCGCCGGACTTCGCCCTTCAGTCCGAGCACTTTCACCTCCGTCCCTGGGACCGTCTGCGCGTCGAAGCCACCGCGGTTTTCGATGTCGTCGCGCGTACCTGGGCCTCTACGATGCTTGCCGCGACGGCCATTCCGCTCGGATACCGTCCCCACATGCTTCGGCAGATGCAGCGCGACGCAGCTTTTTACAAGAGCATTGCCGATCAACGCGACCCGCACGTCTTCTTTGCCGACCCGCCCCATCATGTCCATGTCGAGCGAGCCCCCGCGCACGGCACTTTTTTCGACCCCATGGATGGCGTCTGCGAAGACCTCTCCTTCGAGAGTCCGTTTGTTCCGGTCAATCCCAGGCTTCGTCCAGCCTACTCGGGCAAGGGACGAAACCGCACCGCACACCTTCGCTACTTCCGTCACCACGGCGGCAATCGCCCCACGGTGATCGCGATCCACGGCTTCATGGCCGACATCTACGCGCTCAACGAGTGGTTCTTTGCGGTCCCCTGGTTTTACGAAATGGGCTGCAACGTGGCGATCTTCACGTTGCCCTTCCACGGACGGCGCCAGTCGATCCTCTCTCCGTTTTCTGGACACGGCTTCTTCTCCGGGGGGGTTGGACGGGTCAACGAGGCGTTTGCCCAGGCCATCATGGACTTGCGCATCTTCATCAATCACCTCGAAGACACCTACGGCATCGACCGGGTCGGAGCCACCGGCGTGAGCCTTGGCGGCTACACCACTGCGCTACTGGCCGCCGTCGAGCCGCGTTTGCGTTTTGCGATCCCCAACGTGCCCGTGGTGAGCATTCCCGACCTGCTCCTCGAATGGGAGCCCATTGGCCTTGCGGTTCGAGCTCTCTTGCGAAGTAGCGGGGTTTCCCTCGAAGAGCTCCGTCACATGATGGCCGCCCACTCCCCCCTCACCTACCGCCCCGTCATCGAACGGGAGCGCCTCATGATCATCGGAGGCGCTGGCGACAGGCTTTGCCCCCCCAAACACCCCAAGCTCCTATGGGACCACTGGGGACGTCCTCGGATCCACTGGTATCCTGGAAGCCACCTGGTTCATCTCGACAAGGGCCACTACCTGAAACAGATGGCCCTTTTCCTAAGCGACATCGGGTTCCTCGATGTGCCGATGGGACGCAAGCGACGCTGGCTGAACAATCAGTAGCCCGAGCCTCGCCGAGAAGCGTCGCGAGCGACGCACCGCGACACCCGCGACCCAGGGTTACCCACCCTGGGCTGATTTAACTCGCCCCTTCGGCAATGTCGCGCAGACCTCACCCCCCCAGCCCCCCTCTCCCTCGACATTTTCCTTGCCCATTCG
>CAITRH010000549.1 GCA_903894755.1 uncultured delta proteobacterium | reverse complement strand
CTTGGCCTCGCATCGATAGAGGATTGACGTCTTTCCTACAGGAGCGAGCCTCATAACGTGTGGTATTGGGCCTCGCATCGATCGGGGATCGCCTCGGACGTTTCGAGGCTGGGTCTCACTCCTGGCAATCGGCGCCTCGAACGTTTCGAGCTTCGACACGTTTGCATCGATCCGACCCTCGGATCGATCGATCCTGGGCGACCTCACCCTCGGGCAAGTTGGACCTTCTCCACACGCGGAGCACCCGGTCTTGATCTGGACGCGGTTTAGCGCGCGCTCGGGACACAAGCAGACTTCGCGGCGCTGGTCGGCTACGAGCACGCTCATGGGCTATCCGCTTCTACTTGCCCGCCGGTATCTCGCTTCGAAAAAGCGCAACATGATTTCGATCAGCACGGCGCTCGCCATCGGCGGTGTGACGCTCGGCGTCGCGGCCCTGGCCATCGTCATGAGCGTGACCGGCGGCTTTCAAGAGCAGTTTCGGGAAAAGGTGCTCGGGGTCAATGCGCACGTGTTGGTCCTGAAGTACTCCATCGACTTTCGTGAATACCGCGACGTCATGAAAAAGGTTGCGCACGTACGCGGAGTCGTGGGGGTCGCGCCTTTCGTGATCAACCCGATGATGCTGACGCACGGCGACCGCACGGCGACGGGGGTGCTTCTCAAAGGGGTCGATCCGGAGCTTCTGCCGCGGGTCCTGGATCTTCCCAAGCACATCGTCGAGGGGGACCTGCAAGGACTGCGAAAGGTCGACGCCAAGCCGCCGTCCCGGATTGACCCGCTTGGGGAGGAGCTGGACGCCGGGGCACCCGTGCCGCTCTTTCGTGCCATGCAGGCGCCTTCGGGCGTTCCCGTGCCGCCTGTCGTGGTCCGTCCAGCCGCCACTGTGACGGCCGTGGGACCGACGACGCCGGATGGAGGGTTTGCTGCGCGTCTTCCCGACGACGACGTGTTGCCGGATCGGGTGGATCCGGATCCGTGTCGGAGTCCGGAGCAAGTGAAGAAGCTGGCCGGGGTGGTGCTGGGCAGGACCTTGGCCAAGCAGCTTGGAGTGGGCATTGGCGATTGCGTGCAGGTGACGTCGCCGACCATCGGGATCGCGTATGGGGCGAGCGGAAGGCCACCGATAGCGAAGCAATTTCGGGTTATTGCGGTCTTCGAAGCGGGCTTTGACCAATACGATTCAAAGCTCGTTTACACGGACCTCTACGAGGCGCAGGCGTTTTACGAGTACGGCGACAGCGTGACGGGGGTGGAGATGCGGGTCGACGACATCGAGCGCGCCCATGCCATCGCAAAAGAAATCGAGGCGCTCCTTTCCAATGGCGTTTACCACACGATGGATTGGCGCGAGCTCAATCACGGGCTCTTCACGGCGCTGCTGATTCAGCAGATTCTGATGAGCGTGGTCCTGGGGCTGATCATCGTGGTGGCGGCGTTTCAGGTGATCGCGACGCTGACGATGATCGGGATCGAGAAGCGCAAGGAGATCGCGCTGCTAAAGGCCCTTGGGGCGCGGGACTCGGGAATCCTGCGGGTGTTTCTTTACCAAGGAGCTTTCTTTGGGCTGGTGGGGACAACCGTGGGACTTGCGGTGGGGTACATCGGATGCCGGCTTCTGGTGGCCTATGGGTTTCCGCTCGACCCGAAGGTGTATTTCATCTCGAAGCTGCCGGTAACCATGCGTCCAACGGAATTCATCATCACTGGCGTGGCGGCCATCGTGATCTGCCTCGTCGCGACCGTATTTCCAGCGCTGTATGCGGCTCGTGTTCGCCCGTCCGATGGCCTGCGCGCGGAGTGACGGTCAGATCTTCCGGAGCTCCTCGAGGAATTCAGCATCCCCTACGGTCCCTTTGCGCACGAGCACGCTAAGCAACGTTGCGAAGAGTCCCTCCCACCGTGCCCCTGAAGCGCCCAAGATCTCGCTCGTGTCGGCGCCGTGCGTCGCCGCACGAAGCGCACTCAGCAGATCACGCACCGTGAGGTCCTCGGGAAGCGTCACCTTCCCACGCGGTTGCACCGGGATCTTCCCGCGCGCCGCTTCTGCGCGTCCCTCTCTCGCAGGTACGGGGACCGTCAGGCGTGTGCCGTCGAGCAGCGTCACCTCCTTCATGGGCGGACGAGCCCGGCGAACCTGCGAGTCCGAGTCCTCCGAATAGGTGGCTACGGTCCCTGGAACCGGAGTGACCGGCGATACCGGCGGATGCGCCGACACGGGAGGGGGACGGAGCTCCTCGGCAGCGACCCGAGAGCGTCGATCGGGCCTCGGCAGCGGCACCAAGCGCGGCAAAGGAGCCGTGGGGTCGGTGTCGGTGCGCCCGTAGTAGATCCGGATGGCCGTGTCGATGTCGCTCGGGGCCGCGATCATGGGAAGGACCGCCATGGCCACATACCGTGAGACTTCCTCGAAGCCCGCGTCGTTGGTCGGGTCGTCGGTGGCCACGTGCAGCGTCTCGCGTTGCAGAACGGTCCGCACAAAAAGAGGCACGAGGCCGTGTCGCTCGGCAAGCTCGCGAGGGACCATTCCGAGCAGTGAGCGCTGAAAATCCACGTGATAAAGGGAAACCCAAGGGATCGTCAGACGCCTTCCAAGGGCCTGGGCCACGGCGGCTTCGGAGGCAATTCCAAGCTCCGCCAGGACCAACCCCAAACGCCGTCCAGCCAAACCTGCTCGCGCCCTAAGCGCCAAATCAAGCTGGGCTGCCGTGATCACACCGGTTTCCACCAGCAGCTCGCCGAGTCCCTTGGTCACGGACCCATGCTTTCAGAAAACTGTCGTCCCGACCAGCGCTTCGATATGAGCCGCACTCGACTTCTTCACTCCACTTCTCGCATTGTCTGCTGCAAGACGAGTGGTAGCCTCGCGTCAAACCCATGAGGTCTTGCCCTCAATGCGCCACGGCGCTCGACGATACGCACCGGTTTTGCCCCACTTGTGGCTTTCCGGTCGGCAAAGTCGTCGTAAACCCCGACGACCCGCTGCTCGGTCGCACCCTTCCTGGAGGCTACGTGATCCTCGAATTGGTGGGCATCGGTGGCATGGGACGGGTCTACCGCGCCGAGCAAACCAACCTTGGTCGCACCGTCGCCGTCAAGATCATCCACCCCCATCTCATAGGTGAGGAAAACGCCGCCGCACGCTTCATCACGGAGGCTCGCGCCGCCAGCCGCATGAATCACCCCAACTCGGTGTCCATCATCGACTTCGGGAAAACCAAGGACGGGCAGCTCTATCTCGTTATGGAGTTCCTCAGTGGCAAGGACCTCGCGAGGCTCATGTACGAAGAAGGACCGCTCCCCTTCCGCCGTATCGTTGACATCGCCCGCAAGATCCTCGCAGCGCTCTCGGAAGCTCACCACCTCGGGATCATCCATCGCGACCTGAAGCCTGAAAACGTCATCGTCGAGCCCACCCGCACAGGAGGAGACGACCACGTCAAGGTCGTGGATTTCGGCCTCGCCAAAATGCGTATCGAAGCCGCATCGCCCTCGATCACCAGCCCTGGCATCGTCTGCGGAACCCCCGAATACATGAGTCCCGAGCAGGGACGGGGCGATGCGCTCGACGCGCGCAGCGACATCTATGCGGTCGGCGTCCTCCTCTACCAGCTCTTCACAGGACATCTCCCCTTCGAGGCCGACTCGCCCACCAAAGTAGTGCTCGCGCACCTGACCCAGAAGCCCGCTGACCCGCGTGTCGTCGCCCCAGAACGGGGTATCCCGGCGCCCCTCGTCAACGTGGTGCTTCAAGCCCTCGCCAAGCAGCCCTCCGATCGCTTCCGAGACGCTGATGACTTCTCCCTCGCGTTGGGCGAAGCGCTCGTCGCCGTCGAAGACCGCGTCAGTTTCCGCTCTATCCCAGTCGCTGCAGCGACCATTCGGTGTCCCGCCTGCGCCGCGCTCAACGCGCCGTCACAAAAGTTCTGCGGCGAATGCGGCGTCGGCATGAACACAGGCACCCAGCACACCGTTGTCTCCGTCCACCGTACGGGGACCGTCGCCACGATCTCCGAGGCTCCTACAGAGACCTCCATCTCGTCGGGACGTGTGGGATTCGACAGAGGACGGGTGAAGCTTCCATTGCCGCTCCTTGCACGGGAAGACGACATGAAGTGGCTCGTAGAACGTCGCGAAGAGGCTCACGTCAGCTTTGTCGCCGCGCGTCTCGTAGGCGAGCCGGGGATCGGCAAGACCCGCCTCGTGCGCGACCTGCTCGCATCCAGCGGAGGCGACCTCATCGTGACCGCGGGGCCCGATCCGGCGTGGGCCGACGTAGGCTACTTCGCTTTGAAACAGACGTTGTGCGCGCTCGCATCGCTCGGTCCCGATAGCGGCGCCACACGAACCTGGGCGGGCGCGACGAGCGAGGCGCAGCGGGGCTTGGCCGAAGTCTTCGGGCATCCGACCACCGACCGGTTGGCTCCCGAGGAGCGACGTATGGCAGTCTCCGAAGCGCTCCGCTGGGCGTTTGTCAAGGCCCGCGACCACCTGCTCGGGCGCCGCATCGTGGTGGTGGTCGACGACATCGAGCGTGTGGACGGTGCCAGTCGCAACGCGTTTGCCGACATCGTGCGCGACTGCCCGGTGGTCCCCGCGCTCTTTCTGGTGCTCTCGCCGGCGGCCTTCGACCCTGGGTGGCCGTCCGACGTGCCCGTGCGCACCCTGACGGGGATTCCCTCGATGGCCATTGCCGGCATGTTTGCCGGAAGCCGTCTTCCAAGCGTGCCCGCACTGGCGAGCGCGCGAGGGGTTTCTCCGCTTTACCTCGAGCAGTTATTGCGGCTGACGAGCGAGCAAGGCGGGATCGCTCCCGCACGCCTAGCCGACATCATTGCGTCGCGGGTCGACCGACTTGCCACCGATGCGCGTCGGGTTCTTCAGGCCATTGCGACGTGGGGCGAGATGGCCGAAGGGATCCTGCGTCCTCTGGTTCCCGAGAACACGGACATCACCGACGCGTTGGGAATCCTTCGTCGCGCCGGCATGATCGAGGTGACCGACCGGGGCTACTGCACGACGCATCCGCTCTTACGCGAGGTGGTGTTGAACAGCATTCCGGCCGCAGCACGTCGAGAGCTTCACGCGGCCGCTTCCGAAGCCGCGGAGACCGAGGGGGCTCCTCTCGAGGTGCGAGCGATCCACGAGTACTTTGCGGGAAACACGTTTCAAGCGCTCATTCTTCTCGAGCGCGTGAGCACCGATTGCGCGTCCCGAGACGACCTCGCCGGGACCATCCTGGCCCTTCGGCGCGGTCTCGATCTGGCACGTCGCGAGCTCTTTAGAGGTGAGCTCGAGGATCCGATGCGGGCCGTGCTCATCTTCGGTCGAAAACTCGGCGAAGCCCTTGCGCGCGCCGGTGCGTTCGCCGACGCCGACGGGGTGTTACGGGAAGCGCTCGACATGGCGGGACCGAGTGGTCAAGACCGCGCTCGAGTCCTTGGGCTCCTGGCGAGAGTGGCTCATGGAAGGGATCGAAAACCCGAGTCCCAAGCCTACCTTCGCGAGGCTCTCGAGCTTGCGCGCGTCAGTGGCTCCCTCGACCTCGTCAGCTCCCTCGAACAGATCCGACGCACCATCGCCGTTTGACCCACACGTTTGGGTTATCTCCGACCCTTGACATTCGGCCGAACCTGGGTAGAGTCCGCTCCGCTTGGGAACCCGACCAGGCACGTTCGGTTAGGGGCAGTAGCTCAGCTGGGAGAGCGCCGCGTTCGCAATGCGGAGGTCAGGGGTTCGATCCCCCTCTGCTCCACTTACTTTATCGTAACGGTTCCGAGGACACACGCCTCGAGCACAGCACGCAAGTCGCGCAATTGATACGGCTTCTGGATAAACCCCGCGAGCCCTTCGCCGAGAAACTCCTGAATCGACTCCTGCTCGTTGTAACCGCTGCTCAGCACCACTCGCACCGTAGGATCAAGGCGGCGCAAAGATCGAAACGCTTCCCGCCCGTCTACCCTAGGCATCGTCAGGTCCATCAGCACCATCGTGTACCGTCCCGGATTGCCCTCGAACAGCTCGATGGCATCCTGACCATCCACTGCCGTATCAACCTCAAAACCCAACGTTCGAAGCGCAAGTGCCGAGGTCTCTCGAATAAGTGCCTCGTCATCAACCAGTAGGACCCGTCCCTCAAAAGCGACGGCGGCAGGTTCGCAGGCAAGACGGACGCTCATCGCCGTACCAGTGGCTACTGGGAAAAAGAGCTTGAACGTGGTCCCTTTCCCTACCTCGCTGTAAATCCTGTAGCCCGCCTTGTGTCCGCGAAGAATTCCCAACATCGCCGAAAGTCCCAGACCTCGCCCTGCCGACTTGGTCGAAAAAAACGGGTCGAATATGCGCGCCTGAACATCGGGTGCCATCCCACACCCCGTGTCGCTCACCTCGAGGGTTACGTAAAACCCCTGCGTGATCGGCAGGGACGCAAACGTGATCCCCATTGACGCGTCCAGCTCTTCAAATTGCGTCGCAATGCCAATGACACCGCTGTTGTCACCAATAGCGTCGGACGCATTGGTGACCAGGTTCATAATGACCTGCTGGATTTGCGCAGCATCCGCTTCGATCGGTGGGAGCTGACGCGCCAAGTGGAAACGAATGGCAATTTTCTTCGAGATGCTCACCTGTAAGAGGTGCGTGGTCTCTTGCACCACCTGATTGAGATCGTGACGCAGCACCACAAACCGTCCGCGGCCGCTGTACGCAAGCATCTGTTTGGTCAGATCGGCTGCCTTGAGCACCGCTTTTTCAATGTTTTCTAGGTACGGTGTCGCGGGGGACGACGCCGACAGCTTCAGCTGCGCTATGTTGACATTGCCTAAAATCGCGGTCAGGAAATTGTTGAAATCGTGGGCTATGCCCCCGGCCAGTACCCCCAAGCTCTCGAGTTTCTGCGTCTGACGGACCGCCTCCTCCGCATGCTTGCGTGCCGTGATATCCGCCATAACCCCAAGCATCCGTTGCGCTTTTCCCGTCGCCCCCGTCACGAAGATACCGCGATCTTCCATGTGCCGATAGGTCCCGTCCGCGTGACGAAACCGGTACTCCACACGATAGGGAGACACCGTTTGCATCGCTACGTCGAGCAGTCGCAGCGCGTCGGCGCGGTCGTGCGGATGGATCCGCTCCGCCCACTGCTCGATGTCAACCCCTGCAAAAGACTCGGGGAGCTCCCCAGCAATACGCTCAATAGCCCCTTCCCACCGAATGACTCCCGTCGCGATGTCGTAGTCGTAAATAATTTGGCCGGTCTGTTGAGCCACGAGGCGGAAACGCTCTTCGCTTGCGCGCAAGGCTTGTTCCGCCTCACGCCGGTCCGTGATGTCTGGAAACACCACGATGCCCGCAACCACGTTCCCGTCAATGTCCCGAATCGGACTCCCATGGACTAGAACCCAGCGCTCCGAGCCGTCGTGGCGCAACACCCGCATCTCGACGTTGTTGAAGATTTCCCCGTGGGTGATCGTGCGTACCAGGGGCATGTCCTCGTGCAGGTACTCGGAACCCTCAGGACGGAAACAGCGCCAGGAGGCACTGCCGCGAGCGTCGAGCCCCGTTAGCTGCGACGAGGGCTGAAGGAGGATGCGCTCGGCAGCTCCATTGACGACGCGAATCCTGACATCGGGCGCGTCGGCGACCAGCACGCCTGCTGGAGTCTGATCGAGGGCGGTCCCGAGGAGCGACTGGACTTTGCGCAGCTCATGTTCCCCCCGTTTTTGCTCGGTAACGTCCTCGACCAAACCGATGGCCTCGAAAGGAGGGGCTCCGTGGTCGACGCGAAACATCAGAAGCCGCACAAACGTGCGCCGTCCCGCCGTGACGCTTACGTACTCTCCCTCGTAAAAACCCTGTCTTCCAGCAATGGCGTCAACCACCGCCTGACGCACCCCTGGGTTTCGAAGCGAGCGGAGCATGTTGAACCCGGTAAGCGCCTCACGTGACGAACCCATCAGGTCAACGAAGCGGTCGTTGCACGCGCGGATCACACCGTCTTGGTCGAAGTGAAGGATGCCGACCGGCCCTCTTTCAAACAGGAGCCGATAGCGTTCTTCTCCGGTGAGCAGAGGCTCGGTGGGCAGAGGCTCGGTGGGCATTGGGGCAATCGACACGCCAGATCGTATGTCAGACCACGCAACTGCCGCAACAGAAGAAGGGTTCGGTGAGCAGAGCGGCGCCGTCAGTTCGTTTCAAAAAGCCTTCCGACCTCCACCACGGTGACCACGTCTCCGTTGCGCCGTCGCGTGAGGTGAGAAAAGAGCTTTCCCCCTAGGTTCGCCATCCAAGGCGGCATGGGCTCGGTCGACCTTTCGTCAAGCGCCTCGATGCTGACTACTTCGTCGATGCTGAGCGCAAGCCACTCCGAGGAGCGGCAAAACACAAGGCAAAGCTCGCGGCTTTCGTCGCGCAGCACCACGCGCATTTGACCAAACAGGTCGATGAGAGCCGCGAGCTGACGGGTCTTGCCGCGCTCGATGATCGCACGGGCCGCCTTAAAATCGCTTTGGCCAACCACCTCGGCGACCGCATCGGCGATGGCATGGATCCGTCGATGGGGCTCATCGATGGCCCGCCAGAGCGACGTAAAGGTCAGGGTGGCGTGTTCCGGCGTGGTCGCCAGATACCATCGGCCAAAGGCGCACTTGGTGGGATCGCGCTGAAGGGTGAAGGGGCGGTACTCTCGAACGGACATTTCAAGCTCCTCGAGCCAACGGCGGTGGTCCTGCTCGCGCGCGTCAAGGATTTTCGCGAAGTCTCGAGCCTCCTCGAGCCGCGTGGGAAGTGCCAGATGGCGGCGAAGATCGACTAGCGGCATGACCCGGTCGCCAAGGCGCACCATCCCGCGTACGTGGCGCGGTGCCGATGGGATCGCAATCACCGGCGGAGTCCTGACAATTTTGCGCACAAACTCGGAGGGAATCCCTACGAACCGGTCCCCGGCGCGGGCGACGATGTGAGTGAGGCTGTCCGTTTCCATGGATCGACTTTACGCTGCGAGAGAAACAAGGACATCCCATCCTTCCCTCTGTACCCTGGCGATCTCGACATCCGATCGCGATCGTCTACGCGGTCGCTGTGGCGCGCGGCCACCCGCTACGATGGGCGTTCATTGGCCGTCTAATGGAGTCCCCTTTCACGAAGTGTGGAAATTGCGACCTTGTGTCAGGCATTTACTGGCATCCTGTTCAGGTGCGGTCCGACGGTGATGGCCCTAAACCCAACCCATTTTGAAAACCGCAGGTTCGAGCGCTCGTCCGACCGCTACCTGGGGCCAGCCCCAGGCTGTTTTGTGTCGCCCCTTCGGGGCTGCCAGCGAACGCACATTGCCCTCCCGGCGCGCGCATCACGCCGGTGGAAAAGAGCCCGAGCCTTGATCGTCAGCCCCGAAGGGGTGGCACAAAACAGCCCAGGACTGGGTCCTGGGCAGCGGTCGAGGGCGAAGATCGGAGCGAGGACGACTCGAGGAGAGGAAGTTGCGGTTTTCAAGATGGTTTTGGTTTAGTAGCTCGCGGCGGAAGTCCTTGGACACTCTGCTGTCAGGCAGCCATGGCCGCCTTCCACAGGTGAAAGCGGTACGGGTGCGCGAGCTTTTCGTTAAAGTAGGTCACGAAGGCCACAACCTTGGTTTCTAGCTCCGCAATGGAAGGAGTCGCGGCGTAGAATCTTCCGAGCCAGCACGCCGAACCAGGTTTCTATGGGGTTGAGCCAACTGGAGTGCTTGGGAGTGAAGCAGAAGATGATCGGCTTGTCGTCCTGCTCTAGCCAAGCACGACGCTTGACCATAGTGTCGATGTCGTCGGCCGTGGCATGGGGAGCCCGCACAACGTAGCGACAACTTTCACGACGTCCGTGCACATGAGCGTGTTGAGTTGGTCCAGCATCATGGTCAGCCGCCTGGCACCTGCAGCAAGATGAGCCTGCAGATGGGCCTTGAAAACAGGGGCAGTGTCTTCGTTGGTCCTGTTGGGTAGCGGCGCAGTCTCGATGATGCCCGTGGTCACGTTCATGAACCCAAACGTAATTGATTAGCGTCCAG
>CAITRH010000548.1 GCA_903894755.1 uncultured delta proteobacterium | reverse complement strand
TGGCCCACCGCTTCCCGCCAATTTCGCGCAGACCTCACCCCCAACCCCCTCTCCCTCGACATCCTCCTTGCCCATGCGGGCAAGGACGATCGTCTTCGAGAGAGGGGGCTCGGAACCGCGGTACAAGTGGCTCTCCTCCCCCCTCGCTCGAAGACGATCGTCCTTGCCCGCATGGGCAAGGAGGATGTCGAGGGAGAGGGGGTTGGGGGTGAGGTCTGCGCGAAATTGGCGGGAAGCGGTGGGCCACATCGGTCACATCGAGCCTTCAATTCCCTCGCCTGCTGCTATAGGTTCGCCCCATGAGGCTCCTCCCCCTTGCCCTCTTGGCGTCGACGTTCTCTGTTGCCAACTGCGCCTCGAAGCCCCCCGTCGTGCCGCCTGGAAAAGAGCCTCGTCCTGCGGCCAGCGCCGATGCCGCGGTCCCCGTCTCCAGCGACCCAAACCCCGTCATCGCCATGGTCGCCGCCAAAACCATCGGGCCTTTTCTAGCAGTCCGCGAGCATGACGCGCTCGCCGCGTTCATCGGCCCCATCGAAGACGGCACTCGTCAGCTCTCGGTCATCGCCATCGCAGAAAACGGAACCCAGCCCCCACAACGCGTGGCGGCGGTTTCCGGCGACACCACGTCGCTCGTGCTTCGCCCCATGGGAGACCGCGCCGGCTTTTACGCCGTCTATGCCCGTCTCCTCGACCGCGGCGAAACCCTCACCGTCGTCGCCCTGGCCCCAAACGGAACCCCCGTCGGACCTCCCGTCGACCTCGTTCGCACCCACGATCACCTCGCCTGGCACGGAGTCGTGCCAACCTCCAGAGGAGCCCTCTGCTTTTGGGCCGAAGAGACCCGCGAGGGGGACGCGAACCTGTTGGTGGTCCCGCTCGAACCCGATGGAACCGCCAGAGGCGTTCCACGACGCCTTGCGCAGGCTGTCTCTGGCTGGCAAGCCGTTGCCACTGCGCGCGGAGCTGGACTTGCCATCACCAAACGTCGTCCGCGCTCTGCGGGCACCCTCGCATGGATGGCCCTCGATACAGAGGGGAGAGCTCCTACGGCTCCCATTCCCATCGCTGCATCGCCGACTGTCAGCGGTGATGTCGAGGTTGCACGTGTGGAAGGGGCCGGGGGAGGCGTCCTGTTTGCCTGGACCGACCGGACTGGCGAAGAACCCGAAGTTCGTGTGGCGTCGGTAGACGACGTAGGACGGGTCCAGGCTCCTCGGAGGGCGTTCGAAGCTGTGGGAGGGTCAAGTCTTGTTGGACTGGTATCCGGCCCTGCAGGGACACTGCTCGCTTGGGAGTCCCCCAATCGCAGGGCTCGTCCAGTTCGCTCCTTGGAGTTGAGTCGTCTATCGAGCTCTCTCGAGGCCGACGCGCTCTTGACCGTACCTATTGCGGGGACCCAACGTCCAGAGTTTGCGGCGACGGACAAGGGGTTTGCGCTTTTGGCATCGGTCCATTCGTGTCTTCCAAGCGGGGCTGATTGCCACGATGCACCATCCATTGTGCGGTTCGAGCCACATACGGGGCCACTGCGTTCCGATCCGATGCTGCTTGGCGAGCGCTCCGAGCCGCCATCGCTGGCGTGGTCGCTGGCATGTTCGGGTCCTTGGTGCAGGGCCCTTGCAGCGGTACGTCCTGCCGAAGCGGTTCGGACGCAATCGCGGTTCGACGGGGTCCAGGTCCATCTTGTGACGGCGTCGCCAAAGCCGACGTACGAAGCGACGCGGATTGCACCTCCGCCACCGGGAGCTCCACGTGCGGTAGGACTGCGAACCCTTGCGACAGGCGAGGCTTTTGCCACGGTTGCAGCGGTCAAGATGGGAGATGGGATTCTGGTGGCGTCGCTGACTGCGGCAGGGGACGAACCCACACCCGAGCGCGGGCGACGTCGAGAGGAAACCGGGTCAAGTGTGGTGGTACGGCTGGTAGATGGACGAGGCGAGGTGCTTGCCGGTCCTTTTACCATTACAGCGCGTGCGGTCGGGACTGGGGGTCTTGCACTTGCTGCAGGAGGCTCGGTAGACGACGGAGCCGCGCTGGCATGGGTGGGACGGGATCGTGGAGATCCGCAGGTTCACATCACCCAATTGGATCGTCGGGGCAAGAAGCGCAACGAGGTACAGCTGACGACATCCAAGGGGGAAGCCTCCGATGTTGCGCTTGTTTGGGTGGGGACAGGCTGGCTTGCCGGGTGGGTAGATGGCAGGGACGGCAACGGCGAAGTGTATGCGGCTCGTGTCGACCGCAAGTTGCACAGGATTGGGCGAGAAGAGCGGATCACCAATGCGCCAGGGGACGCGAGCGAGCTAAGTCTGCTCGAGGACCGGGACGTTGTTTGGGCGGCATGGGCAGACACGAGGGAGAGTCCACGGGATGGCAATGCGGACATCTATGTGACAGCACTGCGGGTTCGGGACGCGCATGCAGCGGTTGAAGAGACGAGGGTTCTAGCGAGTGCGGCCCATTCTCGGTCACCGTCGTTGGCGTACGGGACCGACGGGGTGACCTTGGCATGGCTCGAGGAGAGTCCACTTGGTCTGGACGCACGCGGGGTGGACACGTACGGTGCCATGTTTGTGCGTCTCGATTCCAGGGCAAAGCCGATGGGGGCCGCGCAGAGGTTAGGGCTAGCAGGGGAAGGGACTCCAACGGCGCTCTTACTGACTGCGTCTCGTCCATTGCGAGCGTTGGTTGCACGAGCGACCTCGGACGATCTTTTCTTGGACTCGGTGGATCTCGACACGTGCACGGGATGCAACCGAGCGCCTGTGACGCTGCTCACGCTGGACGGGCCCCCGTCGCTGGACCTGTCGCTTGCGTCTGTAGGGGACCTGATTTTTTTCAACGACGAGGCGGACGGTGCTGGGGAACGTCGGATACGGCTAGCGAGGACTGCGCGGGTAAGGGGGCAAGGGAGGCCATGAGCATCGAGCGTATTGGGGGCGGTTTTGCGGTGTCGCCGTCAGCGATAGACGGTGGCCTTGGAGTGAGCGAGGTGGGGGTGGTAGGGGTGGAGGGGAAAGCCCCGGTAACTGGGACATCTGGCGCCACACGGCTGGAGCGACTGCAGACGGGGGCGATTGGACCACGTCAATACGTAGCGGTTCAAGTGGAGGAGGCGACGGCGCATCTTGCGGGGATACCGTCGGGGACATTGGAAGCGATACGAGGGATGCTGTTGGATCGACTGGGGACGGATCCCGCGCTGATGGATTTGGTGAGGCAGGTAGTTGGAGGGGAGATACCGGAGGAGAAGTGAGTTACAGGATCCAGAAGAGGTCGAATTCAGGGATAGGGGTTCGTATGGGGATCATCATATTGATGGGGGAGACATTCATGTTGCCGTAGCCCACACCAAGGCGCAGGTTGAATTTCTCCCAGGAGAAGGCGACGCTAGGGACAATGGAGAAGTAGGTTTTGAGCTCGATATCACCGGAGCCACCTGCGGCGGTGACGTCGAGGGTGGTATAGCCATCGGGGTTGGTGGTGGAGTTTGCCTGGGCGGTAGCGCGTTGAAACACCTGGTAGCGTCCCTGGACGACCAACGCGGTGACGCGATTGAAGCGCCACTCGAAGGAGCCTGTGAGCTGGAGGTTGTCGGTACCGGCGACCCCCTGGAATGCGTCCGCTTTGTACTGTCCGACGACATTGATGTAGGTATAGGTTGCACCGATGCTGAGGGTAGGTTTGGGACCAATGCGCCAGGAGAGGTGACTTTCGAGGGGGACGATCCAGAGCAAGGCGCGTTCGAGGTCGTTCATACCACCGATGATGTTGGTGATATTGCGGACATTGGCACGGATCACACCGGCCTGAAGTCCGAAGGAGATAGGTTTATAGGAGAACACGTTCCATTTGACGTGACCGTTTGGGAACAGTGCGATCCAAGGCCAGGTGGTGGTTCCGAGGGTGAGAGGACCGAGCGCGCCCCAGCGGATGGCACCGAGGCCGAGCTGCGCCTTGCCACGCGGAAGGGTGTAGGCGGTGTTATCGAGGAGGTGCTGCTCTTCTGTGTGCCATGCCCGAGCGTTGGCAGAGACGAGGAAGAGGCCTATCGGAAGAGCGGCACAACGGAGCCAGAAGCACTGTCGCATGTTCCATCACCAGGGTTGCAATCGAAGGTGCCGTTTTTGGCAGAGATACTAAAGAGCTGTTGTCGGTCGGTCTCGGCAACGACGTAGCCATCGGAGACCCTGACGCGAAGGCTGGCGCCGACCGGGTCGGGAGTCACTCGGAAGTCGAAGTTCACACTGGACGGGGGGCTGTCGTTGACGGAGGCCATGAGATTGGCTCGAATGATGAGGGGACGCGTTTGGACCTCCTGGACCTCGAAGTACTGCAGGCCCATGGTGACGGCAAGGTCGCCGCCGTCGGTGGCGGTCCCCTTGTCGATGGAGATGCGCAGGGAGCCGACGGTATAGCGACAACGGGTGAGCTGGGCCCAGATGACTGTGTCGATACCGTTGGTGCTGGCGTTCATCTGGAGGTCGATTTTGCCATTGAGCGCCTCATTGACCACGGGTTTTGGGTCCCATCCTGGGCAGATGCGAGTGACGCGGGCAAAGCCGGCGCCACGGATGCCGAGAGGGAGACCTTGGGGGGCGAAGCGGTTTGTAGGGACAGAAGCGAAGTCGATGGTTTTTGGAGTCGCGCCAGCGTCGGGGGCGCCAGCGTCGGGGGCGCCAGCGTCGCTGGGGAACGCGGCATTGAGCGCGTCGATGATGATTTTGTCGAGGGCGAGGTCGTTGATGACGGCTAGTTCGGATTGGACTGTCGATTTAACGGCCAGCTCGTCTGAGGAGGTAAAGGTGCCGTCAGGGGAGTTATAGCCAGTGACAATGGCGGAAAGGTCGGGAGCTGGTTGACGAGGGTCCGAGGGGGCGCACGCCGCTGCGAAAGCCGCGACTGCGAGCGACGCACGTGCCAGGTCGTAGAGAATTCGGCTCATGGTGGGAGGGTGGCACGAAGCTCGGAGACGGTCACGGGGTTTCGGCGGACTTTGGGACGCAGGCACGATAGGGTCAGGGACACGATGAAAGCAATGAACGTAGGGCTGCTTGGAATTGGGACAGTGGGAGGGGGGACATACGCGGTATTGGAGCGCAATCAGAGCGAAATCGCGCGTCGAGCGGGGTGTCCTATTCGGATTTCGGTGGTGGCGGACAAGGATCTCGATCGAGCCGCCAGGGTGACAGGCGGAAAGGTACGGGTGGTAGACGACGCGTTTGCAGTGGTGTCCGATCCTGAGGTTGACATCGTGGTGGAGTTGATAGGGGGGACCACGATTGCGAGGGAGCTTATGCTGGCGGCGATTGCGCAGGGCAAGCATGTAGTGACGGCGAACAAGGCACTGCTCGCGCACCATGGCAACGAGATTTTCGCAGCGGCGTATCGGGCGGGGGTGATGGTGGCCTTTGAAGGGGCGGTGGCGGGAGGGGTTCCTATCATCAAGGCGCTTCGAGAGGGGCTGACGGCGAACCGAATCGAATGGATCGCTGGGATTATCAACGGGACCAGCAACTACATTTTGTCGGAAATGCGGAGCAAACGGGTATCGTTTGCGACGGCGCTAGGCGATGCGCAGCGTCTTGGATACGCCGAGGCCGATCCCACGTTCGACATCGAGGGGATCGACGCGTCCCACAAGCTGACGATCATGGCGGCCATCGCGTTCGGCATTCCGATGCAGGTTGACAAGGTGTACACGGAAGGGATCGCGCGTCTGTCGCCCGAGGATATCCGCTATGCCGAGGAACTAGGGTACCGTATCAAGCTACTAGGGATCACGAGGAGAACCCCAGTGGGGCTGGAGCTTCGGGTGCATCCCACGCTGGTCCCGTCGACGCGGCTGATTGCCAATGTCGAGGGGGTGATGAATGCGATCTTGGTGCAGGCCGATGCGGTAGGTCGAACGCTCTATTACGGAGCAGGAGCCGGCGCGGAGCCGACGGCAAGCGCGGTCGTGGCGGACCTGGTGGATGTCACCCGGATGCACAGCGCAAGTCGGAAACATCAGGTGCCCTATCTAGCGTTTCAGCCCGATCAGCTGAGCGACATTCCCATACTTCCGATGGAGGAGGTGCAGACGTCGTATTACCTACGGATACGAGCCTACGATCGTCCAGGGGTTTTGGCGGATGTGACGCGGATCTTGGCGGACCGGCAGATTTCGATTGAGGCGATGGTGCAGCGGGAGCCGAGCGAGGGGGAGGATCAGGTGGATGTGATCATGCGGACAAACCGCACGATCGAGAAGAACATGGTGGCAGCGCTCGATGGCATCGAGGCACTGGCGAGCATTGTGGGGAAGGTCATCAGAATTCGGCTGGAGGAGCTGTGAGGCTTAGGGCCTAGCCTAGCCAGAGCCTCGCCGCTATATACTCTATAGACTAGTAGAGTATTTACATTCCAAAATACTCTGGACCAAATGTAAGATGAACTCGAGGCTCTAGCCAACCACGTTGAGGCGTTGACCGCGCCCAGGCGTGGTTGGCGCATCGGGGCGGGGTGGTGTCGATTGCGCGCGGCGGTCAGAGCCAGCCTGCGTGGCATTTCGGCTCCCGTCGAGCGAGCTTTTGAACAGCGTGGCCACATTGGGCCCTACCGGGATAACCACCATGGTGAACCCCCTGGAAGGTCAAAACTGGAGGGAGGGGAACCTTCGTTGGCGTCGAACGGCGCGTGGGGGCCAAGCTTAAGGACCAAGTGGGACGGACCGCTTATTTTTCATTTTCAACGGCCCACCAAGTGACGCGGTCTCCTCAAGCTCCGAGGGCCGACCGCGAGGCACGAAAGATCACAGTCATTGGTTAAACCAAGCCTATCTTGAGAACCGCAGGTCCGAACCGGGTCCAAACCGCGACACCCGCGACCGCCAGGTGGCCATCTTTCCCTCCAACAGACCATAGGACGAGGCGCTACAGGACCGCTCGGAATGGTCTTGCCGTCGTTCATCATCCAGGCCTTCGACCCTAGTAGCTCGCGGCGGAAGTCCTTGGACACTCACGACCTGCTACCCAGGGTTGCCTACCCTGGGCTGTTTTGACTCGCCCCTTCGAAGCTGCCAATCAACGCACGGGGTGCT
>CAITRH010000547.1 GCA_903894755.1 uncultured delta proteobacterium | reverse complement strand
GCGGCTCCCTTCTTCAGAACCGGTCCTCAAAACTGCGCTCCCGAAGACGGCGTCCTTACTTCACGCCACGCCTCCGTTCGCTCCCGCCGCGAACCCACACCCGCCGAGCCCCGTCAAATACCCGCAAGCCCGACGAGCCTGCCCTCACCCGTCCAATCCCGATGGGCAGCACGAAACCGACATCGCGAGAACAGACCGCTAGCAAGAGAGGTCTCGCGAATCAGGCGAAGCAAAAGCACATCGAATGCCATCGCATTTGCCGCGATAATGCTCGTTTTTTTCCCCATCGACGCTGGCCGGGCCACAGGATGGCCTGTTCTGGCCAGGTAGCGTTGGAGTGTTCAGACGCGCGTTTCAAGGGGGGAAGGCGACGCGGTCAAGCTCCCATTTCCCAACACACTCCCTGGTCCCAGGACCGTCCATGCTCCCCGTATCCGACTTGCTAGACTCTTGATCCGTCACGGTGAACCGATGGAGGGGCGCCAGTTCCCGAGTCCCACCGCGGGCGTTCATTTCCCTGCATCGGGAACGAGCTACCGGAAACGGACTTCGTTTCCGTCTAGTTCCCCCAAGAAAGCTGCTACAGATGGGGCACCTCGCACATGGCACATCGCGTGCGGAGTGGGGTCCGACCGCACAAGCGGCATCAATGGGAGGCGTATTATGGCTAAGGTAATGAATTCGACGGACTCTTCAAGTTTGGCCGAGGTTGTTGATCGGATTCTTGATAAGGGGATTGTGATCGACCTGTGGGTGAAGGTTTCGCTCGTAGGGATCGAGCTTCTGTCGATCGAGGCGCGCATCGTGGTGGCGTCGGTTGAGACCTATTTGAAGTATGCGGAGGCCATTGGGCTGACGGCTTCAGCGGCGGTACCAGCAGTCTAACGAAGTTACCTCGCACTTCCCGGGAGCGAGTTACGTCGCTCCCGGGGGGGCGACTATTGCCAGTGGCGATCGACAATAAGAGGCAATGACCATGCATTTTTCAGCGTTTACGTCGGAAGCTATGCAATCGTTGGCACAAGAAATGTCTGCAGGTCTTCAGCGCCGCAGGGATTTTCTAGCCGACACCAAGAACCATGTTGTTAACCTGCTTCAGACATCCAGGCGAGACCTTCAGGAGGTGGAGAGTCAGCGATGCAGCCGTGCCAGGGAGGCGGCGGAAGCTCGTCGGGCGGAGATGCAAGCATTCCGTGACCGCTGTGCATCGGAGAGGGACAAGGTACTTTCGGACCTTCAGACGATGGCTGACGAGTACCGAGCGGCCAGCCAAGCTTGGAAACAGAGACACATCTAGCAGTTCGTCACTTTTGGTGACATGGCGGTACCAATCGAATACTCTGGTACGCCTCTAGCTGCTTTTCTTCTTTGATCGCCAAAAGTCCGAGACAGATAGCGCTTGTGACAAGGGGCTCTTTAGGACAGGTGCAGGTAAGACGATGAGTGAAAACGAAACGAGTCGGGACGATTCCAACAGTGTGTCTTTAGAGCCCAGTCAGAGCTTTGTGCTGACCCCTGACGTACAGAAACTGGTGTCGCGCGCCACCGCGTATTTGGCGGCGGGCTATCCAGTCCATTTCTGTGGCCCTGCCGGTACGGGAAAGACGACCCTAGCGCTTCATGTAGCGGCGACGCGGGGGCGTTCTGTGATCCTGATGCACGGTGACGACGAGTTCACCAGCAGCGATCTCATTGGCAACGACTATGGATACCACAGAAGCAAGGTTATCGACAACTTCATTCATAGCGTGGTGAGAACCGAAGAAAGTATGAGCACGCTGTGGGCGGACAACCGTCTCACCCTAGCGTGCAGGAACGGCGACACGCTGATCTATGATGAGTTTACTCGGTCGCGTCCCGAGGCCAACAATGCGTTGCTTTCAGTACTGGAAGAGCGTCTGTTGACGCTTCCCAAGCGACGTCCTTCCGGGGATGGCTATCTTGAGGTTCATCCAGAATTCCGTGCAATCTTTACCTCCAATCCTGAGGAATACGCTGGGATCCATCGCACGCAGGACGCGTTGATGGACCGGCTGATCACCATCAGGGTCGATTACTATGACCGCAACACCGAGGTGCAAATTACCACTGCCAAGTCGGGGGCACCTGTGGAGAAGGCTGCCGTGATTGTGGACATTGTACGAAGTCTTCGAGGGACAGACCCTGCGAAGCACGGTCCCAGCCTGCGCGCATCCATTATGATCGCCCGAGTGGCTGTACAGCAAAAGGCGCTGGAACGTTGGGATGATCCTATTTTTCTAGATATCTGCCGAGATGTCCTGGACCGCGAAATCGATAAGAACCTACGTCCCTCGGAAGAGCGTGTCTTGCATCACATCAAGGCAGCTGCTCAGTCCTCTAAGGAAAATGGCCGGGCGGCCGCGTGTAGTTGATCCTGCGGGGTGTTCATGCCTAGCGTTGTAGCGCGTCATTCCAGCGAGGGAATTCGGCGCGCTCTTCGTGTTTAACTTTGACCAAGGAGGGCCACGTTATGCGAATGAAGATAAACTGTCTGTCTTGTGGGCATTCGATGGAGCTGAGTGATGCTTATGAAGACTATTCAGGAGAGGTGCGTTGCTGGGGGTGTCGGACGAGCCTTCAGGTGACGATCGAGAATGGCAAGCTCAAGGCGATGCAGCGGGCGACGAGTGACGTCGACCCACCTCGGAAGACGGTAAGCTGAGTGGAAACTAACGCGAAAGGCGCACCATGGAACGTCCGCGACAGAGGTTAGTTCACTCTACAGACACCAGCAATCTAGCGGATATCCTGGAGCGTGTCCTCGACAAGGGGATTGTGATCGCAGGAGACATCAAAATCAAGCTGGTTGATATCGAGCTTCTGAGTATACAGATCCGCTTGATGATTGCATCGGTCGACAAAGCTCGCGAGATGGGAATGGACTGGTGGCTTCGCAATCCTGACTTTTCCTCCCACGCTATAAAAGATCAGAGCGTCGAGATCGATGCCCTCAAGCGAAGGATTGCCGAGCTCGAACAGAAGCCGTCCCCCAAGCTATCGACCCTCGTCGAGCCGGTTGCAGCAGAGGAAGTCTCTGCGGGACCTCTTGAAGAGAAGCTCGACTCCTCAGTCTAAAACCAAACCCATGTTGAAAACCGCAGGTTTGAACCGCAGG
>CAITRH010000546.1 GCA_903894755.1 uncultured delta proteobacterium | reverse complement strand
ATGATTGTGGCGGAATGCGCTGCAATCCCGGGTTGTGTGAGCCAGGGGAGGACCGAGGACGAAGCTCTCGCGAACATCCGCGAAGCCGTGATCGGCTGCCTGGAGGTTCGAGCGGAGGCAGGGCTGCCGCTGACGGTTCGCGTGGTCGAAATCGAGGTCGCGGTTGCCTGAGTTGCCGGTGGTCTCCGGCAGGGAGGCACGGCGCGTCTTCGAGCGCGCCGGCTGGGAGTTTCGACGCCAACACGGCAGCCACATGATTTTGACGAAGAGGGGCTCGGTCGTGTCACGCTCCGTGCCCGATCACGTCGAGCTTGCGTCGGGCACCCTGCGCAAATTGATCCGACTCGCAGGGATCAGCGTCGAGCAGTTCGTGCAGACGATGCGGCGCGCATAGAAGCTTCAGTCAACCACGGCGTCCTTAAGGATGTGCCATCCGTCTGCCGCCGACATCGTCTCTTGACTTCGGCGGGCACATGAGGTCCCATCGAGCCATGACAAACGGCGTTTTTTCCAAAGTATGCACTGGGTTCGGGGCGATCACCTTGGCGGTGTTGGTGGCGTGTGCGGGCGGGGCTGGGGGTTTCTCTCTCGGGCCCAGCGGCTTGCAAGCCAGTGCAACAGCGACGGCGAGCGTTCCGCCCATTCCGAGCTCCCTCCTCAATCCTGGTTTCGCTTCCGGCTCCAGCGCGAGCTCGGACGCTGCGAGCCAAAAACTCCCGGCCGCAGCGCGATTGAGCGTGGTCGGCTACCGCGTGGCCAAGAACTTCCACACCGACGGCACGATCCAGATTGCGTTCTTGCCACTGGACGCCCAGGGGAAAGCTATCCTCGATACCAACGTCTACGTCTCCTTCGAGGCGAAGTGCAGTGTGCCTTTCCCCATCGAAGGGAGCGTCCGGGTGGGCCCCGCGCGACAGCCCGCAGCGCGCCTTCCGTTCCAGCTCGCCGTGGACATCGACAGCAGTGGAAGTATGGGATCGTCCGACAAGGAGCGGCTTCGGGTCAAGGCCGCAGGCCAGTTCATCGACCTCGTGGCACGGGACTATGCGAAGAGCGAGTTCGCAGTGTTCGAGTTCGAGTCCAAGGTGACGCTGCTCCAGGACTTCACCCCCGACACGGCGGTGGCCAAAGCGGCCGTGGCAAGGGTCAAAGAGAAGGGGGCTACGGCGCTGCACCTGTCGGCAGTCCAGGCCCTCGACCTGCTGGCAAAGCAGAAAAAACCTGGGTTCCAACAAGCCTTGCTCGTGCTCACGGACGGAGGAGACAACTCCAGCAAAGGGACCACGGCCGCTGACGTCATCAGCAAAGCCAAACAAAACGGAGTCCCCATCTACGCTGTGTCGCTAGGCGGGGCGGTTGACATCCCTGGGCTCGGCTTCGTGAGCGACCTTCAAGACTACGCCGCCCAGACCGGAGGGCTGTTTGCCTACGCCAAGGGGGCCGATCAGCTCCTTCGCACCTTCGAATCCATGGCCACGGTAGCGTCCAAGGGGAATCAGGTCGCCGAGGTGAAGCTCAAAGGTTTGGGCGGGGTGTTCATCCCTTTCTCGACCATGACCCTCACCATCAAGGTGCGCTCTGGAGGCAAAGAGCTCTCGGACACCCTCGAGTTCATCGTGCCCATGAAGTGAGGGTGGTCACAGGTTGCCGCTCGCCCATGCCGATCCCACCACCAGCTCCCTGTTGACCCGGACCTGTAGCACCACTTTGCTAGTCTCCACCAGCCATCCCTCGGTCACCAGCGTGTCTCCTGGCCAGACGGGACGACGGAACTGGCAGGCTATTTCAAAGATCCGGGTTGCATCCCCTCCAAAAGCGCCGCTCGCCGCGTGTCGCAGCATGTGTCCAAAGGTGCAGAGGCCGTGCAAGATGGGGCCTTCTGGAAACCCTACGGCTGCCGCGAGCTCCGGATCGGCGTGAAGTGGATTCGGGTCTCCCGACAGGCGATAAAGAAGCGCCGACTCTGGGGACGTGGTCTCCTCGATATGAAACGTGGGAAGTACCCCTTTGGGGACGCTCACCCGGGGTTCGTCCCGTGGCGGAGCCTCGCCGCCGAAGCCACCCGCGCCGCGCACCAGGATCGACGAGGTCGTGGTTGCAACGATTTGGCCTTGGTCGTCTTGGGTCTCCGTGTCGACCACGACGGTTGCAAACTTCCGCAGGTCGTACACAGCGCGGACCGTTGCCGTGGACCACAGCGTGCCGCTAGGGGCGAAGGCTTGGAAAACACGCACGCGCTCGGTCGAATGAACGATGGCGGTCAGGTCGGCGCCAAGACGTTGCACGGCGGTGATCATGGATGGCAACTTGGGGACCACCGCAAAGGTAGGAAGAACCTTTGGACCGCGCTTCTCGTAGAGGAAATCGAGCTCGTCACGCTTGGCGCCGACTCCGAGAGCGTAAAGTACGGTCTCTTTCCAGGTGTAGGGATATGGATGGGGGGCGGTCTTCTCGCCGATGGCAGATAGGTCGAGGGGCATTGGATGCTATGTCGCTATAGAAATGGGTTTAGACGGGCTGGAGAAGAGGTTGGGCGAAGTTCTTTCCACACGCCTACGGCCAGCCGGAGCAGCACGACGACGCCCATTCCCAGCAATGCCGTCGAACCCAACAGCTCTGCGGACCTCGGTGCACCAAGTGCGTTCCATCCCCCAGCTACCGCAATGCCGAGCACGGCAAGAGGAATCCCCCAATGCCAGCGTTGGGTTCCATGGAGACGAGGCAGCACCGTTTGAACCAGCCGTACAAACAGAGCCACCGCGCCCATCTTGACCACAAAGAAGACACTCCCAAGCAGCCGAAGCCCTACGTGACTCTCCTGCTGCGCCGGTTCGAGCCCTGGAAGCTGCCAGCCGCCAAGAAACAGCGTGCTCACCAGGGCCGACGCAAGCACCACAAAGGTGAACGTACGGGGTTTCCACGGTGCCGTCGGTTCGTTCCGGTTGGCAACGGCCCGCACCAGCCATGCCATGAACACTACAAATAGAAGGAAAGGAGCCCGCGTTGCGTACCACTCCCAGGGCCATCCCCCCTGCGAGCTCACCAGCTCCTGAAGTCGAAGGGACCCCGTCAGCGCCACGATCCCAATGACCGCCAGCGGCGCCGGGGCTTCACGTGCCATGACTCCAAGCAGACGCCGGAGCTCGATGGGATGTGGCGTCCATGCCAACGCAAGCCGAGACCCAAGAGTGGCTCCGAACAACAGGGCAACGTCAAGATCGGCCGCTATCAGGAATTCGACAAGGGGAAGCGTTGCCAGCACCAGCACCGCGGCGGCAGGTGCGTAGAATCGAGCAAGCGGTTCTTTGCGAAGCGCGCGCAGCAGGTCGCGACGGTCGGGAAATCCGAGCGACAGCCGCTGGCCCAGTCGCCGTTCGAGCCAAACCAGGTGACGGCTGGTGGGGCCTACAAACAGAAGGAGCCCAAGGCACGCGCAGGCCACCATGAACGCTGCGCCCAGCAGCCCTCGTGGCGCCGCACGCTCAAACCCATCGAGGGACACGACACGTTCGTGTGTCTCGATGCCTCGTCGTACGTCGACGCGGACCTGCTGCGTGTCCGAGGGGGGGAGCGTGTCGGATTTGGACACGACCCGAACGCCTTCAAACCGCGTGAGCACGTCCGACGCCACCAGCCCGGCGCGCTCGGCCCGAGAGCCTTGGTCTACCGAGTCGACGACAAGCCCACCTGGGAGCACCGAGGCGCGGAGGCCAAGGTAAGCAAGTACACGTTCCCCTTCGGCTTCCTGCAGCTCGAGGACGCTCCGCCGAGGAGGCGGCACGATATCGAGGGTGACCCGACGCAGTGTCCCCGACACGGGCGCCATGGAGGCTTGGGCCGCAGCGAACGCCACCTCGAGGTCGCCCTGGAACGTGGTGTGGAGCGCGTGCTCGGAAGGGCCGCAGAACCGGCTTTGAAGGGCCTCGGTGAACGGCAGCTCGATGCGGTGGTCGTGGGCCACGGTCCCTTCGGCGATCACTTCGACGTCATCGATGGGCGGCAGGCCTGGACGATAGAGCGTGCCACGAAAGGCGATCCTCGCGGGACGTCCCTGAGGAAACCCGCTCCCGCCGATGGATAGACGATCGCCCACTTCGACCTCGCCTGGGGCGAGATCGAGAACCTGAAGGAGAGGCGGCCCGAGGTCCCGGGTGCACGCCAGGAGAGTCCCGAGGACAAGCGAGAACGCCGCTCTACGCAGCAAGAGGAAGCGACCCACGAGCAGCGTATAAACGGTCCCTGGCGGAAGGTCGAAAATCTGGTAGCTCGCGTTCGCGCAGACCTCACCCCCCCAGCCCCCCTCTCCCTCGACATTCTCCTTGCCCGTTCGGGCAAGGAAAATCGTCTTCGAGCGAGGGGGGAGGAGAGCCTCGTGCACCACTGTT
>CAITRH010000545.1 GCA_903894755.1 uncultured delta proteobacterium | reverse complement strand
TCCGGTCGGCCCGGACACCTGAGGCCCAAATGGGATCCAGGGCGCGCACGGTGATCGCGCTCGGCCACACCTGGAGTGTCCAAGGACTTCCGCCGCGAGCTACTAGGCTCGCTCCTGTAGGAACGACGTTACCCCTTCATGGATGCGAGGCCCAATGGCCCACTTCTAACGCGACTGCGTCCTGGGCCGGGCGGTCAGCTTGGCTGGTGGGGCCCATTGTGTCGATGCCGCAACATTCTGTTCACGGCGGATCGCCATTGGATTACCTAGCCCCCAGACGATGCCTCACGCGCAAAGGCCGGGCGCAAAGGCCGGCGATCGCGGTGCGTCGCTGCCGCGGTCTAATTTGAAACGCTCAGCGCATCCCCGGCTATGTCGCAGGCGGGATTTGAACGGTGGGGATGTGGTTGAAATTGAGCTCCCCCACATGTGATTAAGGTCGCGTTTTGCCCACCGAGAAGGTTCCACGCACCCGAATGCTTGGTCCGCCCTTCAAGATCGCGTAGGCTCGTCCAGAGCCCACCAAAAAGCCGAGGACCCGTTGGGACACGAGAACGAGACGCCACCCACACAAACAAGCTGGGACCTGACCGGTGACCTCACCAAGATGCCGCTTATCGCGGTCCTGCAGTTCTTGGAGATGGGACGGCAATCAGGCATGCTTCTGGTCACTTCTCCCGATGGCGCATCGCATCAAAGTGTCCTGCGCGAGGGGGGCGTTGTCGAGGCCGTGAGTCGCCACCTGCGAGGGGCCGAAGCGTTGCTTGCGATGCTCGACCTGAAGACCGGCAAGTTTGCCTTCTCCGTACGTGAGCCGTCCTCCGCTCAGGAGCCGTCCCTCGCCCTGTCGCCCCTCATCATGGAGGTCGTTCGACTCGAAGATGAACTGGAACGTCTCCTCTGCGCGCTCCCTGGTGACAGCGTACCGCTCGCACTGCGCAATCCTCACGAGGTTCCTGTCGACCCTCTCGAATGCGGTGCGGACACGGTAATGGCCATGATCGCAGCACGTCCAGGCATCACCCTTGTCGAGTTGCAGGCGACCGCCCCCCTGGCGAGGCCCAAGGTGCGTCTTGCAGCGGCCTGGCTTTCCTTTACCAACCGGATGCGGTCGCAGCAGTCAATGACTGGGCTGCCTCGTATTGCGCCTATGGCGGGAAGTCCTCCTTGGTACGGCCGCTTGCTGTTGTTGTATCCTGGCGGACCCCGTGTCTTGGTGGGACTATCGCGTCTGCATGCTGCTCACGATGCGATCACCAGCATACGGGAGCTCGCCAAGGGCTTGGACAGCGGCCCGGCGTGGATGTCCATTGCCCCTGACGACTCCGCCATGGCGCGTGTGAGACCCAATGCAGGAGGACTGGTCTCTATTGCATGCATCCCACTCGACGACGCCCACCATGAGGCGTTCAAGGGGCTCTGCGCCACGGCGGCCTTGGTGTTTATCTGTCAGGAAGAGTCCGCCGAGGAGTTCCAGCATTGGCGGGACATCGTGCCGCCGCGTGCACGCGTCAGTCGCCTGATCTGCAACCCCGGACCTCGTTTGCTAGAGAGCCTACGCCAGTTTGCCGAAGGGACCGAGGCGCAACGTGACGCTCCAAAGAAGGACCACTGATGGGCGCTGAGATTGTCGAAGGGGTGCAGATCGGGCGCTACACGCTGCTGACCAGGCTTGCCCGGGGAGGGATGGCCAATGTCTGGCTTGCTCGGGCCGATGGTGCGGGCGGATTCCAAAAGATCGTTGTGATCAAGACAATCCTGCCGCACCTTGCGGACGACCCCGAGTTTGTCAGCATGTTTATCGATGAGGCCCTGGTCGCCGCCAAACTAGAGCATCCCAACATCGTACAGATCTTCGATCTTGGCGAAGTGGGCGGGTCCTACTTCATTGCCATGGAGTACATTGCGGGACACACGTTACGTCAGGTACAACGCGAGCTACGTAAGACCCATAGGGTCCTTCCCCCCTGGCTCGTGCTGCACGTGGCCTCGGCGACCTGTGAAGGGCTAACCTATGCCCACACCCTCAAAGACGACATGGGACATCCGGTGGCGCTGGTGCATCGGGATATCAGTCCTGAGAACATCATGGTATCGGTGGCGGGGGAGACCAAGATCCTCGATTTTGGCATCGCGAAGGCATCGAACGTAGCCTCGAAGACCCAGGTAGGAGTGCTCAAAGGCAAGTACGCCTACATGGCTCCCGAGCAGATCGAGGGGTCGTTGGCGGGGAGTCCTCCCGATGCACGAGCGGACGTGTACTCGCTGGGAGTCCTGATGTACGAGCTCATCACGGGGAGACGTCCCTACCGTGCGGACAACGAGCTTGCGTTGATGCGTCTGATCCTAGGTGGGCAAGCGGCGCCTCCACACGACTTTTGCAATTGGGTCTCCTCGGCGCTGTCGGCGCTGGTGATGAAGGCTATGGCGGCCAATCCAGAGCTGCGGTTTCTGTCGACCCGGGAGCTACGACTTGCCATAGACGACTATTTCCGGGCGGTCCCCTCGGCACCCAACAACCGCAACGTGGCCGATTACCTGCGAAGCCTGTTCGGGGAGCCGTCCGAGGAGCTCTCGAGGGTAGGAGCACGCGCTCCTGCCGATGGCTCGAGCGACACCACCGATCCTTGGAACACCGATTCCGTAGTCTCGGGCTTGGTCAACTCGGTGACCTTCGACCTTGCCCTTGTGTTGAGCTCCGACGACGAGATGGCCGGGCAACCAGCTGGCGGGGCAACGTCCGAGTTCCCAGTATCTTCCCTTGGTGTACCGTCCAGTTTGCGCAGTGCCACTCTTGCGAAACTCGCGGGACCACTGGACTCGACTCCGACGGCAGCAGTCACCACGGACCATGTGGACCTTCCAGCACCAACGGCAGAAGGGGAGCACCGTTTGGCGATTCCACCTCCTGCAATGCCTACGGCCCCTGGGGACAGCCCAGGACAACCGTCGGAGCGCAGGCATGTGTGGGATCTGCTTACCACAAGGGCCCGTAAGAAAAAATGGGAGCGTCCTGCGAGCGACGCCAAGGTCGCCTTAGAGGAGGAGGCGATGCCCAAGGAAGGGCACAACTGGGACGCGGTTGTGGGGCGCGCTCACGCCAAGCCGGTGAAGACTCCCGAGGCTCCGCCCGTGGTGACCAGGGAAGGGGAGGGGAGGGCTCTCTTCGAGGAGGGGCTCTCACGCTGGCGCAACAAGGACTTCAAGGGAACACTCGAAAGCTGGACCCGGGCGTTGGAGCTCGATCCGGACAACCGCAGTTACCAAAGCAATCTACGTATGCTCAAGAGGCAGCTTAAGAGCCGCCAGGAAGACCATTGAAGGTGACCATGGACACTCTGGATCGCAAAAAAGGGGAGTTGCAGGGGCTGATGGTCCTGATGGCCTCTCTGTCCCATGGGCTCGAGCAGATGCTTGGTCGAGCGGCGTCGACCATCACGTTTCGGGCGGGACGTGCCGTGGGGCTCAAGGCGGACGTGGAGAAGAAGTCCACGGATCCCATCGAGGCATTGAGCCTTCTTCAGGGGGAGATGTTGAAGCACGGGATTGCGTGGCCTTTCGAGCCTTGGAAACCGTCGGCAGCGTCCGACCTGGTGGAGCGCCGCGATGGCAAGCGAGCGGTGAAGCTGGTGTTTCGGCACTGCATGGTGCGCTGCGCACTGTTTCGATACAGTCATGAGCAGAAGCAGTCCTTGTGTCTGATGAACCACGGCCTTCTTTGCGGCTATTTCCAGAAGATCACGGGCAAGCGCGCAGAGCTCGACGTACTCCACGCGGGTGAGAACGCGTGTTTGAAAGAGCTGGTATGGGAGGAGTCGCCATGAGCAAGGTCCCTGTCTCTTTCGAGTGGTTGTCGGGCTGCTCGGGATGCGAGCTAGCTGTCGTGGACATGCACGAGAAGCTGCTGCGGATTCTGGACGCCGTGGAGATTGTGCGGCTCCCCATTCTCATGGACATGAAGGGGTATCCCAAGGCGGCGCTGGGGATCATCACGGGGGGGCTTCGTACGGAGCACGATATCCACTGCTTGCATGAAATGCGAAAGAGCTGCGACAGGCTCCTCGCCTTCGGTGTGTGCTCCGTTTATGGTGGGCCGCAGGGGTCCGGGTATGCGCATACCCTAGCGGAGCTCGAGGACGCGTCCTATCGGACCAATCCGACGACTCGAACGACCTTCGTACCGGACCAAGGGGTGCCGAAGCTGCTTGACGGAGTACGTCCCATCGACTCGGAGGTGCAAGTCGATCTGTATTTGCCAGGTTGTCCGCCACATCCCTACTATGTGTTCGAGGCATTGTCGGCGGTGGTGGAGGGGCGCGAGCCAGAGTTTGGTCCACAGAATGTGTGTTACCGATGCGACCGCAAGATGGTGCACACGGACGTAACCAAGCTCCGTCGGATCCACGAAGGGGCGATGGAGGCTGACAAGTGCTTTCTTTCGCAGGGAGTTCTGTGCATGGGGAGTGCGACATTGGACCGGTGTCTTGCGCCTTGTCCGACGCGCGGGGCGCCGTGCACGGGATGTGCGGGGCCATCAGAGAACGTGGTGCTCGAGCCCAATCGCGACCTGCGAACGGAGATAGCGGACCGCATGTCGCGGATCACGAAGATCCCGCGTGAAGCGATTGTCCGCGAGATGGAGCTACGCTCGAAGACCTACTACGCCTACGCCATGGCCTCTCCTGTGTTTCGGCAGAAGCCAACGTTTCTACTACGCAAGTGGATCTCAGGAGCCGCGTCATGACCAGAACCATCGAGATCAATCCGGTTACGCGCATCGAGGGGCACGCCAAGGTCCACATCGACGTGGGCGACGACGGCACGGTGCAAGCTGCGTACATGCATGTCCTCGAGTACCGTGGCTTCGAGAAAATTGTCGAGGGGATGCAAGTCGAGTTGATGCCGACACTGACATCCCGGATCTGCGGGACCTGTCCACATGCGCATCATCTTGTGGGAGCAAAGGTGCTCGACAAGGTTTTTTCCGTGACCCCACCGCGGGCGGCAGTCATGCTGCGGGAGCTGCTCAACTGCGGCAGTTTTATCCACTCGCACGCGGTGCACTTCTTTGCGCTGGCCGGGCCCGACCTGCTGCTTGGTCTGGATGCGCCTCCAGAGAAACGCAACATCATGGCGCTGCTCAAGGCAGCACCGGAGCTTGCGACCAACGCGCTTCGTCTGCGGTCGCTGGGGCAGAAGATCGCCGAGGTGGTGGGGGGACGAGGTATTCATCCGGTGACCTGTGTTGCTGGAGGGATGTCGTCGCCCATCACCAATGACCAGCGCGAGACACTGCGTCGTTTTGCAGCGGAGGCGTTGGAGCTGACCAAGATGGCAGTGAGCGAGGGGAAGAAGGCACTGGCCAAGAACGACAAGCTTGTCGAGATGCTTCCTCTTTCGATCCACAACATGGGGACAGTCAAGGGCGGGAAGCTAGATCTGTACGACGGCGACCTTCGAGTGACCCGTCCCGATGGAACCCAGGCACTGGAGTTTGCGGCGCAGGACTACAGGACTCACATTTTCGAGGAGGCGTTGCCGTACACCTATTCGAAGCAAGTGCTATTCAACGACCCCAAGGGGGAGCCGACGGGGTACCGGGTGGGTCCACTGGCGCGGGTCAACTGTGCGGATGCCATCGACACGCCGTTGGCCAACGGGGAGTTGCAGGAGTTCAAGAAGAAGTGGGGAAGTCCCTGCAAGCTGACGGTGATGAACCACTTTGCCAGGCTGATCGAGCTGATGTACGTAGCGGAGAAGGCCATGGGGCTTGTGGCGGACGACGAGATAGCGTCGCCTCATGTGAAGACGCAGGTGACGGCGACGCCGAAGTCAGCGATTGCGCACATCGAGGCGCCGCGTGGCGTGCTGATCCACGACTACACGGTAGATGCCAATGGGATCGTGCAGAAAGCCAACTTCATTGTGGCGACGCAGCACAACATTTCGGCGATCAACGCCAGTGTCAAGGAGGCTGCGACGCAGTTTTGGGGGAGGCCCGACGACGAGATGTTGAATGGCATCGAGTTTGCCATTCGGTGTTACGACCCGTGTCTATCGTGTTCGACGCACCGGATTGGGCAGATGCCCATGGAGGTGATGGTTTCGCGCAACGGAGTGGTCGAGCGCACCCTGAGCAGGAGGGCGTGATGGCAACGGTAGTCGTCGAGGGAGCGGGCTGCAGGGAGTGCAGGCTGTGTATTGAAATCTGTCCGACGAAGGTATTCGACCAAAGTGCTGCGGGCCAGGTGCAGGTGGCGCGTGGTGCGGACTGCATTGGGTGCAGTTCGTGCCAGTACATTTGTCCATCGCGCTGCATCAAGGTTTCCGATGTAGCGGTACAGAGGCCGTTCTTCAGGATCGAGGAGAACGCGTCTTTGGTGCGTCGTCTTTTGCAGAAGGAGCCGGTGTTGTCTTGCCTGACCGAGGCGGATCTGAACGAAGCATTGCGGGACGTGGCTGTGCGGCTTCTGGCTCTTGCGGATTCTGTGACGGAGACGATGGGGAGGGGACAGCGGGCGGTGGGGCGCAAAGCGGGCTCCTTGGCAGCGTTGCATCTTCCAGAGATGTACGAAGGGGTGGGGGTACAGGAGGTGCTTGACCGGATGCGTCGGAGGTTTGTTGGGGCGTTCGATTTCGAGGCAACGATCGACGGGAGCGACGTCACCATGGTATTTCCTCATTGTGCGATGCATGCGGTGGTTGAGGGGGCGGGGGGCAAGGTAGGGGATCATGTCCTTTGCCAGCTTTTCCACGAATACTGGGCCGGGCTGGTGGGGGCGTTTACCCATAAGAACTTTGCCGTGCAGATGCTTGCGACGGGATCGAGTTGCACGATGCAGCTCACTCCGCGCGGTGGATGACGATCAGGAAGGATGGATTAGAATATGGCTTCCCGAACGGAACGGATGCAGGATGTACTGCGTGGCTTGCGCGGAGCGTCGCCGGACATCATTGGTGCTGCGGTGGTCAGCATTGACGGGTTCATTGTGGCTTCGGTGCTTCCCAGCGAGATCGACGAAGAGCTGGTGTGCGGCATGGCGGCCGCGATGTTGGGTGTTGGCGAGCGCATTGCTGCGGAGCTGATGGCATCCAAGATGGAGCAGACGTACGTACGTGGAGAAAAGGGGTATGTCATTCTCAACGCCTTGGGGACCGACTCGGTGCTTGTGGTGCTGACCACCAAAGAGGCCAAACTGGGGCTGGTGTTTATCGAGGTCAAACGTCGATGCGCCGAGCTCTTGAAGATCACGTAGGACGCCCATGACTGCACAGATGGCCCTTTGGGTCACGACGACGCTGGGGGCACTGCTGCTGTTTTCCCTGGGGTGGACGGCGCATGTACGGGGGCGTCGACGCTTTGAGGAGCTCGAGGTCGCGAAGAGGAAGCTGCTTGAGGAGTCCCTGGAAGCGGAGCGCCAACGGGCTTCCGAGGAGAGCTTGGCCGCGAAGGCCGCGTTGGAGCGGGAGCAAGGCCGGGTGTCCGAGGCGCTTGACAAGGCGCGCACGGACCAGGACGACTTGCGAGCACTGCATCAAGCGCTGCTTCGGGAGCTTGAAAGTGCAAAGCATGCCGTGCGACGCATGGAGGAGGAGTCAGCTGCAACGGCCAGGAGGGTTGCTGAAGAGCGTTCGCAGGCGTCTTCGAGGCTTGCTGCGGATCAAACCCGGCTCCGCGCGCTCCAGGAGACGCAGCAGCGGCTGGCACAATCGGTGGAAAGGGTCGCAAATCTCGAGGGGGAACTGGAATCCGCACATGCTCGCCATGCCGCCACGCTTGGGGATTTGCAGGACACGACAGTACGTCTTGGCCGTTCCGAGGAGCGCGTGGCGGTACTGGAAAGGGGAGCGGAGGAACATTCCCATATCGACGGGGACCTTCGCGAGCGCCTTACGCTTGAAGAGGAGAACAAGACGCTTCGTGTGAAGCTGCAGGCATGGGACGGGAAGGTTACAGCGGGGGACAATGACCGCGTCGAGAACCAGCAGTTGCGCGACCGAGTCCGGGAGCTTGAGAGCCATGAAAGTGCGGCGAGGGAATTGGACCGCGTTGTGGCCGAACTGAAGAGGCAGCGGCTTGACAACGAGCTGCTCCGCGAGAGGGTGATGGAGCTTGGCGCAAAGCTCGAACAGCATGGAGAGACCAAGGACCAACTCGAAGAAATGGCGCAGCAGGCACAGGGGGCCAATCGACTACGCGTTCGGGTACGCGAGCTGGAGGCGCAGTTGTTTGCACGCCATAACGACGCTACGGACCAGAAGGGCAGGGGAGGGGAGGTTGTTGTTGCAACACGGGGGCATGTCTCTTTGGATTCGGGGCCTGCGGCCTTGGTGACCTTGGGGGGACGTTCTGCGGTGTTGGCGGATAGCGCAGGATTCCCCATCGCGGGGGCTGGTGAGATGGGAGTTCAGGAGGGGCTGGCGGCACTGTCCGGATTGGCCTTCGAGTTTGGGGAACGCGTTGGTCTGCTTGTGCCGCTCTGCGGGATACGGTCGATCAGGATGACCGATGACAACGACATAGTGGTGGTTTGCGGGTTCTTTGCTTTGGAGAAAGAGCGCTTTGCGTTATTGGCGATAGGAGCGCGGTCCCTTACTGAGGAGGCCATGAGTCCAGCAGTTGGGCTGGCGGTCGGAGCGATGCAAGAAGAGGTGACTCCAGGGCATGATGTGTAAGACCGCAGTGGTTTGTTTAGGCAATGAGCTTGTGGGGGATGACGGTGTGGGGATCCGTGTGGGGCGGGTACTATCCGGTCTGCCGCTGCCGCAACATGTCACGCTTTTGGTGAGGCCCAACCTAGGCTTCGAGCTGATCGAGCTGCTTGAGGTTTTCGATCGCATTGTGCTGGTAGACGCGATGCGAGGGGGGGGATCAGCGGGGACATGTGTGGTATTGGATCCCGAGGGGGCGGCGGCGATGGCGAATTCCGCGAGTTGCTCTCATAGCATTGGCATTACTGAGATCCTGGAGCTTTCAAGGCATTTGCATGGCAAGCTTGCGACGGTGAGCATTGTCGGAGTGGAGGGCCAGGACATGGATACCTTTGGCATTGGGCTGAGCGCGCCGGTGCAAGAAAGGTTCGAGGAGGCGGTGGACATGGTGCTTCAGGAGTTGGGAGCGGATGGTTTCCTGAGGGCACGCGGTCGTGAGCGGGCGGCGCAGGTGGGATCGGCGAGGGTGACGTTGGCGGAGGTGTTGAAGCCCTCCGCGGTAGAACGTCGCTCGGCAGTCAGCGTCGTCGAAGATGAGGGTGAAGGGCTTGTTCTTGGGGAGATCGCTCGGGTCGAGCAGCTCGATGAGTCCATCGTCTCGACGTACGGCGCGAAGGGCGCTGGCAGACATGGCAGCAAGCGTAGCGCAACTTGAAGGCCGGACCAAGAGATCACCTTACCCGCTCGGCGATGGAACGGTCTCTGACAAGAGCGTGCCCAGCTGCGTGGGCATGGAGACAACCTGGGCACCTGCACTCCTGGAGTGGACGCTCCCTTGGCTACCGCAAAGGCGCGTACGCTCCTGTTTCTTCCGTAATGTCTGTCGTCCAGATCGGATCAGGGGTTCAGTCATCAGGGATCAGGGGGTTGTGCAAGACCCATGTGAAGCTGCCGCGTCCGTGCTTCGCTTTTATGGAGTCCGCGCGCAACGAAAACCGAAGCTGTCGAGGCTGTACGACGGGGTGGAGAAGAAGCGATAGGCCGCGCGCAGGTACGACGTATCGTAGTTCCAGGAACCCCCGCGCAACACCCGGTAGGCACTCGTCCCCGTGCAGGGTGCCGTGCGACAGTACCACGTACTCGTCCACTCCCACACGTTGCCCGCAAGGTCCTTAATACCGAGCTTGCTGTCGCCTGCCGGGAAACTGCCCACCGCAGTCGTGCCGCCCGTGCTGTAGTTTGCAAGCGTCGCGCTTGGCTCGTTATTTCTCCACGGGTAAGCTCGGCTGTCGTCGTAGCGCGCCGCATACTCCCACTCTTCCTCGGTGGGCAATCTTTTGCCCGCCCAGGTGCAGAAGTCAGTCGCCTGTTGCCAATTGACGGTGTTGATCGGATGGTTTTCCTTGCCACTGACACCCCAGTTGCCATTGCCTGGCGTTGAACATTTGGTAGCGTCGACACACGCCTTGTAGGCACTTACGGTCACTTCCGTGACGTCCATCTGGAAATCCGCCAATGTGACCGAGTGGTTCGGGTTGTCGCTCTGATCGCTCGCGCCAAGAGTGAGAGTCCCGCCCGGTACAGTCACCATGCTCTGCGTCACGTTCACGTCTGCGCATTGATTGCCAGCGCAGTAGGTCTGCCCCGTGGGACACGTCCCGCACGTCACCCCATTGCTAGTCCCGCACTTCATCTCCCCACATATCGCCAAAACCCGCGCCTGGTCATCGTACGTGTTCCCCGAGGTCCCATAGATCGAGTCCGCGCACCCCACCCCCAGGAGCAACCCCAACACCGCCACTCGTAGGCTGGCTCATCGCTCGACCCTCCTCAAAACTTGAACACAGTAGAAACACCCACGTCGCCAGGCCCAGGACCAATCTGCACCCGCGCCTCACTCCGCGGCGCCTGCGGCAAGGGCCAAAGCAGCCCCCCCACCAGCCCCACCGCCCCAAGGGTCCCGCGACGAGCCCTAGGTTGTCAACGAGATTGGCCGTGCTGACTTTCCCCTGCGCGGACGCTGGACACGCCCCATGACACAATCCCCGTGGCCCCCTTCGACAGCAGGAAGCCGGCGCTCGCATCGAGGGAAAACGCCCCCATGGTCATGGCCCGCACGTAGTGCGTCGCTCCTTCGCAGGCTGCGCCCCCTTGCAACGCCAGCGGCTCACCGTCGGCCACCTACTGGCCCACGGCTAGTATTCCAGTGTCAGCCGGGACCCTTGTTCCAGGTACGATGTCAGTCGAGCAACCCCCAGCGGCAGGTCCGCATAGAGCTTGTCTTCACTGTCGATGACCAGCCTTTCGGGGGACGCGGCCGCGCGTTTCATTTGGTAGCGCCCTCCAGCGTCGCAGCCTTCGAGGACCTTCATGGCGCAGTCCTGGTAGGAGACAATCACCAGTCCCTTCTGGCTTGCTGCGGACAACGCCGTGCGCGAGGTACCAGGCCACTCGACGATGAGCGGGTTGTTCGGGTCTTTGGCCACGCGGCAGGTGGTTTGTTGATCCGTCTCGGCGCCTTTGCCTGCAAGGGGTTTCCTGCACAGCCCGCAAGGCCAAGGCAAAGTAACAGTTACAGAGATGTAGGTCGTTCCAGCTTTCTCATTTTTCCTCCACAAGCAATGCTTCGACAGCGTCCCGGACCGCACGACGGTCCTCCGGGTCAGCTCCTTCTCGATAGACACGGACTCGACCCGCCCGATCCACGTGCGACGCGAACCCACCATGACAGGCACAATTGTGTCCATGCCGGAGCCGGGACGCGTGACCCTGGTGTTTGCGGGGTTCCGTTCCCTCGGTTCACTCGGCTCATCCAGCGGATAGGGCACCACCATGGAGGGAGGGTGTCAACGTTCTTCGACGCTGTTTTTGCTTAGCGGCCGAGACGCCTGCGGATCTCGCTCTGGACGGTGTCGGGCAGTTGGGCTAGCGCGGTCGCATCGAGCCCGCGAAGCAGGTCGTCGGGAAGCGCAAGTACGAGATCCCCGGCGGCTAGGCCCTCGAGCCGCTGCGCCGGAGCAAACCGCGAGAGAACCTGCTCCGGGGCAAACCGCGAGAGTACCTGCTCCGGAGTGAGACCCTCGAGCCGCTGCGCCGGAGCAAACCTCGAGAGTACCTCCTCCGGAGTGAGCACATCGAGGAACCGCGACACCATCTCATTGAAGCCAACGAGGTCGGCAGG
>CAITRH010000544.1 GCA_903894755.1 uncultured delta proteobacterium | reverse complement strand
GCCACGGGAAGCGGTACGACATGGGGAGCCTCGAGGGAGGGAGGACGCGTGGTAGGTGAAGATGCCGTTCCTCCATAGCATGACGATACGGTCCTTTTGGGGCGGAGACAAGCGCGGATTCCCGTAGGCCGCACCATTTTGGTGCTTCGGGAGCGCCACGAGCGTTGATTGGCAGCCCCGAAGGGGCGAATCAGAACAGCCCAGGGTGGGTAACACAGGCTCGCGGGATGTCAAGTTTGATCATACCAAGAACCATGACAACCTTGGTGCGAAGTCCGAGGTGATCGGCGAGCCAGACGCTCCCCATGCCGCCGATCGCGAGGGGCGTGAGGAGCCTGATATAGGGCGAAATCCGTGGGTTCGGTCGGCGGTGCCTTCAAGTTGCGCGCGCCTCTCTTCCGTGATGCTCCGCGAGTGTACGGGAAAACGCGCGTCGAAGGCGGCGGAGCTCGAGGATCCCCTATTTCCCCAACTTCTCCTTCAATGCCGCGATCCGCTTGAGCGCTTCGTCGGCAATCTTCTGCGCATCCGCAATCTCGGCCTCGGTCGTCCGCGCATCGCCCTCGGTACGCCGCTTGGTCTCCGCAACCTGCGCCGCGACCAGCTCCGCACGCTTCGACTCGAGTGCCGCGATGTCCCCCTTGAGGCTCGCGATTTCCTTGTCGAGATCTTCGATCGTCTTCTTGGTCGACTTGCGCGAGCTGCGAAACGGCAGGTTGGCCAAGTCCGATGGCAAATGCTCCGTGGGATGCGTGTGCCGATACTCGCCTAGAAATCCCTGGGTGCGGGCCCGTAGGGCGTTGACGTCGTTGATAAACACCTTGCGCTCACCGACCAGGCGAAAAACGCGGTTGGCGTCTTGTGCCGCCGAAAGTGCCACCACGTTGTCGTCGGCCTCGTCGATGAGCGCCGCCCCCTCCGGAGCGAGCGCTACGAGGGGCGGAAAGGTCGTGTCGGTCAGTTCCTTGGGCCAGGGACGCAACGCCTCGAGCTCGGCGCCTAGCACTGGACGTTTCAGGTCGGACGGGCGAACGCCCCGAAAGAGCAGCTGGCGAACAGGATGGGATGGGTCTCTCTCCGTGATGGCGGTTACGGCGAGGTCGACCTTGTCTACAAACCCATCGAGGCGTGAGTCGATTCCGGCGACCCCGCCTTGGCGCGTGACAATGGCGCGACGAAGCGTGCGCTGCTGCAGCATGACTGCATCGCACCGTGCGATCATCGCCTGGTACTCGGCTGCGTAGGCCGCGGCGAAAGCGAGCGGCTGAAGGATGCTCAAAGCATAGGTTAGGTCCTCGTCGATGGTCTCGAGTGCAGTATCCGTGGTGTAGGTAACTAGGCTTGCCATGAGTCCGTCCGTTAGCACGAGCTTATGGAAGAAGCGATAGGGGCTGCAGGGGCCGTACGTCGAGAAGCCATCTTGGGGCCGCTGGGACGCCAAGTGCGCTCGTCGACGGTCGACCGAGGCACCTTGGCGCGTCCAGGTGGGGTCGTCGACGCTCGACGATCGCCCCGGGCCTAGGCCTAGTGCGATCGTCGACCGTCGCGAGGGGCACCTGGGCCGGGCAAGGCCTGGAGGTCGACGGCCGAGCAAGCGACCTCGGTGCAGCAAAGTACGGTCGTCGACCGTCGACGGCGCAGCCAAGGTGGAGCGCGGTGCGGGGCTCGACAGACGCCGACTGCGCTTCGGCGCGACGGACAACGAGCGTCGACGGTCGATGGGGACACTCGGGCCGGCGAATGTAGGGATGTCGAGCGTCGACCAGTCACCTTGTTTTGGCGCAGGTGATTGCGTCGAGCGTCGATGATCGCACATGACGGCGTCGAGGTGGTTTTTGGGTAGCCGGTGCGGTCGTTTTCGACGCGGCCGGCGGTGCTCAAAACTCGTACCCCGCCGTAACCGCCGGAATCACCGCAATGAACCGCCCAAACCCCTTCTCGCCCCGCGTAAACGAAGCGTCCGGCGCGCAGTCGATGGTCCAGCCATTGACCTGCCGATCGCACGTCGCCCCCGCGTTCACCCGCGTATCCCCCGTCTCCAACGTTGGCCCCCCAGTCGCCAATACCACCGCCGTCACCCCCAACCCCACCCGCACCGCAGAAAACTTGGCGTGCATCGCAATCCCGGGCATCACCAAGACAGCCGCAGCATTGCTCGTCACCCCCGACCCCGACACCGATACCGAACGCGTCACCCCGCCCGCCGACCCGCTCCCACCTATGGTGTCGCTGGTGCCCGTAAGCCATACCCCCATCTCCAGCCGCCCCTCGAACGTAAACCTCGCCCCAAGCCCGCGACGATAACTCACCCCGCCAAAAGCCATCGGTCCCCGTACCTCCAGTGTGTCGTCGAGCGCGTACTGACTCGATGCCATCACCGGATCGGCCGTCCCAGGTGCGCTGGTGCTAAAACTCTGGTTCACTGTCCGCGTCAGCCGGGTCCGAAGCCCCATGTAGCCTACCCCCAGTCCGAACCCGAGCCCCATGGGAAGCTCGTAACTGGCGCGTGCTCCCGCGATCCAGCCGATCACCAGCGACCGAGATGGACATCCCCCCGAGTCGCAATATCCCTCGGCGCTGCTCCCCAAAGAGCCCGCCAGCGGCATCCCGCCAAACACGTCGACCAGAAAGTGCCCGCTCGCTGCAACTCCCCAACGTGGATGCTTCCTGTCGGGCTTCATCACCAGGCGCACATCCCCGCGGGTCTCTGCAGTCACCACCACCTTCTGTATGAATTGGAAATATCCCTGCTCTTTGAGCTCCATCGTGTGCTCGCCAAGAGGAAGCCTCCCCTGCCACACCCCCGCCCCCAGTTGGACCCCGTCCAGCCACATCAGCGCAGTCGAAGGCTCGGCGACGAAGCGAACCTCGGGGCCAAGCGCAGTCATCTTGGTTTCCACAAGCACCGTCTGCCCCTGGACCACAATGATCCGCTTGGGGGCCGAGCCCTGATCGCCTTTCCTCACCCAAAAGACATGGTCCCCAGGGGCCAAAGTCCCCTCCCAGGGGACCCTCCCCAGTAGAGCGCCGTCGACAAAGATCTCGGCAGCTTCCAGCTCTTTCCCCTCCACCCGCATGCGCCCCGCCGACGCCAGCGGCGTCAATCGAGCGTCCACTTGCACGGTCTCGCCCACCTTGACTTGGACTGTGGTTTCAAAGGTCTCGTAGCCGTCCTTGATCACCCTGACGCGATGCTGGCCAGGAAGGACCCGTACGGCAGAACGAGGCAGGGTCCCGCGCATGCGGCTTCCGACGAGCACGGCCCCCTCGACATTGGCCGAGACCTCCACGGCGCCCACCTTGGTTCGGAGGTTGGCCATGGCAGGAGTCATGGCGGCTTTGGTGTCGGCGTCGAGTTTGTCGCTGAAACGCGTGAGGAGCTCCTCGTAGAGCTCGAGGGCTTCGTCGTAGCGACGGATTTGGTCGAGGCAGATGGCGCAGTTGAGGGTGTTGGAGGCGGTCGGGAAGAGGGCTCGGGATTTTACGAAGTATTCGAGGGCGCGGTCACAATCGCCGGCGCGGCGCAGGTCGTTTCCGTACTGGAAAAGGCGCTTTGCCTCGTCTCTTTTCGCGTCCTCCTCGGGCGTCGCAAGCGCGGGAGCTGCTTGCGTAAGGGCCGCGACCACCACCACTGCGCGCACGCAGCGCGACAGGTTTATTTGCAGCGATACGTTCCGAATGCGACGCACTGACATCGGAAGACGATGCGCTTCTTTGGGGGCGCACACAAGGGCCGTTCGTTCCTCGGGGCCGGTGCCATGGGGCCTTCTACGAGGTCTCGGACCAGGGGAACCTTTTTGCCGCGAAGACGCTTCTTCGGGACGTGGAGGTGGGGCCCGAGGCGATGGCTCGGTTCGTTGGCGAAGGGAGCACATCGACACTCGACTCTCCCAATGTGATCTCGGTCTTCGACGCTGCCATGGGCCCAATGATGGAGGTCCCCTTCTTAGTGATGCCGCTTAAACCAAACCTATCTTGAAAACCGCAGGTTTCCGCTCGCGCAGACCTCACCCCCCAGCCCCCCTCTCCCTCGACATTTTCCTTGCCCGTTCGGGCCAGGAAAATCGTCTTCGAGCGAGGGGGGAGCAGAGCCACTTGTACCGCGGTTCCGAGCCCCCTTTCTCGAAGACGATCGTCCTTGCCCGCATGGGCAAGGAGGATGTCGAGGGAGAGGGGGTTGGGGGTGAGGTCTACGCGAAAGCAGCGGTAGATCGGACCTGCGGTTTTCAAAATGGGTTTGGTTTAGGAGCAGATGATCGGGCGTGCGACGCGTCTCTGTCCCGACATCGGGGGGATCGTTTCCGCATGCGCGAGCACCGTTCGGTGGCGTTCTCGCCCGCTTAGACTTTGTGCAGCACCATTGGTTATACTGTCCCCGTGAGAACCGCCATTTCCATCCCGCCTCCCCTCTTTGAACGCGCCAACGCTCTGGCTCGACAGTTTCATATCTCGCGAAGCGAACTCATCGCCCGCGCGGTCGCACGCTTCGCCGACGAGTACGACGAGGCTGCGATGCGCGCGACGCTCGACGAGCTGTATGGCAGCGAGTCTTCGGCGCTCCCCACAGGAGCCGTGAGAGCCCAAGCGGCCGTCGTCTCGGATTGGGAAGAGTGATGCGTCGTGGAGAGGTTTGGTGGGCCGACCTTGGGGAGCCCGTAGGTTCGGGGCCAGGCTACCGACATCCCGTCATCGTCCTATCCTCCAACATGTTCAACGACAGCCGCATTTCGACGGTCATCGTGGTGGTCATCACGTCCAACCTGCGCCTTGCCTCCGCCCCAGGCAACTTGCGCTTGAACGCCTCGGACTCCGGGTTGGCGAAAGACTCCGCGGTAAACGTCTCCCAGGTTGCTCACCCTCGACAAAGGAAGGCTTCTCGAACGGGTCGGACACCTCCCTGGTGATCGACTTACTGACGTGGAGAAGGGACTGCGAAGGGTACTGGGACTGTGACTCTTGATGTCCGTTGCTGAGCAGGGGGACATCGTGCTGGGCGATACGCTGGGTCAAGCGCCCGCAGATGAGCCTCTTCTCTGGCCAACCGGAGAAGGGACCAGGATAGAAGCCCAGCGTTTCATCGAGACGCTCCACGGTACGCATCTCGTCCTCGACCTTCCCGCTTGTTTTGCCGATTGCCGTGTCGAGGTCAAAAGCCTCGTCTGGCAGAAACGGCGGGTCTCGATCTGGACGCGGTTTAGGTCTTCTTGAGGGCGGCCAGTTCAAGGAGCAGCTCCGCAAGCTGCCTCTCCGCTTCGTTCGCGCGTTTGGCTTCGGTTTCGGCGCGTCCGGCTTCCGTTTCGGCGCGTTTGGCTTCCGTTTCGGCGCGTCTGGCTTCGGTTTCGGCGCGTCTGGCTTCCGTTTCGGCGCGTCGGAATTGCTCCTCCGCCTGGGTCAACCAAAGGGACTGGCCCAGACGATCGTTGGCAATGCGCAATCGCCTTCCGCCGTCGGTCACCACCAGCCAGGCATCGAGGGCCTGACTGTGTGCGGGCCCTGGTCCCATGTAGACTCGCCTCATCTGGCCTTCCTCCAAGCGCCAAACCTGCAGACGGAACGGTCCTCCTGTCGTGGTGGGCCCAGTCAACCTGGGGTCGAAGACCCACAGTTCCGCAATTCCCAGGCGCACGCAGCGCGCAGGGGCGTCCGTATAGTCTTTCTCCGCCGTCGTCTCGCTGACCACCTCGATCGCCAGCTTCAACGAGTGCGGCTCGATCTCCCAGATCTTCACCAGCTTGATCGATTCGATGTCCTGGGGACATGGGTCCAGCAGCACCAAATCGGGATCCATGCCGATGCGTGCGTCGTTCGGATCCCATCGACAGGCCACGTTGCGTGCAACGTAGGCCCTCCCCAACCTGGTGCGCGCGATCCACGCGTGCACAAGAAGTCGCAGATGGTCGATAACTTGGTCGTGAAGTGGCGACTCCGGCATCGTTTCTTCCTCCAGAAGCCAGCGCTCCGGGTCTTCTTCCACGTCGTAGGTGAGACCGATCCGGGGACGTGCGCTTCCGGAAGGCATCGAGTGCGGCTGCGGTTGCATCATGAGCCCACCCTACGGCAAGACCCTGTGAAGTCCAGCAAAGCCGGGAACGCAT
>CAITRH010000543.1 GCA_903894755.1 uncultured delta proteobacterium | reverse complement strand
TCCATGATGGCCCACGGGATGGAGGCTCGGATCGAAGGCTGTCCATGCCGCAAGGTCTTCCCCCGCACCGACGGGGCCTCTGCCCGATGTTTCGCAGTGCCGGGGCCGCATCGTGCAAACCATCGACGCCGCGCTGGACGGGCGTATCCCCCTTCGGCCCGAGGAGTTCCGTGGACTATGAGCATGAGGAGACGGGCCTACGTCCAAGGGCACGGGCAACCGCACGTCGCACCGCGGGCTCCTCATCGGACAATGCAACACGTGCGGCCTCCAGAACCGCGGGCGGCTGGTCCTGGAGCCCACCGAAGGAGTCCCAAGCCGCCTCCCGCACGCCTGAATCCGGATCCCTCGCCGCCTGAAGCAACAAGGACAAGGTCGGATCGAGCTGGGCCTCTTCTCTTGCCAGGGTCTCGTGTTCCCCTTGGACCTTGGGATCGCTCTCCCCTCGGGTTGCTGCGTCGAGGCGTCGCACTTCGAACACGGCGTCTGCTGCTGCCCGCGTGGCCTCCGCCTCGGCGGTTCGGGCCTGGGCCTCCGCCTGGGCCAAAGCGGTCCTGCGTTCCGCGTCGAGCAGCAACTGCTCGCGCTCTCGACGCAAGCGTTCCTGTTCCGCCGTGTCCTCCTTCAGCCTTATCTCCCGCTGCCGGACCCGCTCGATTTCCGCCAGGATGTCGCCGAGCGCATGAAGCGCGTCCATTCGAGCGTACTCCTGCTGGATGTCCGCTCCTCGCGGCAGAGGCGACTCGGCAATGGCCGTTAGGATCGGTACGGCAGGGGCTGCGGCAGCTCCCAGTTTGCGTACGGTACTGCACGCCGCCCTCACGATGAGCGGCGAAGGACTGGCGAGCGCCTTCAGCAGTCGCGGAAGCACCTCCTCATCGTACGCCGTGCTGACCCCTTCGGCATCAAAAGGCGCCGAAGCAGGTTCGGAGCGGAGCCACATCACGAGCCGATCCCAGATGGAAGACACGCGCCCAACCTAACACGACCGAGTCCCGTCTCGCGACGGCGATGGCAGGGGGTCCTCGACGTCGATTCGGTCGAAAGTGGAGGCGACCTCTTCGAGCTCCATTGTGTCCTTAGCCGACGTATGCTTTGCGCTCGCTTCCCCACCGAGAACGAACGGGAAGGGTACTGGCGCGTCCATTGAGGGCAGGATAGGCCGGATTGCGTCGAGATGTGGGCACTTCGGGGTCCCTGGTTCGGCGTTCGAAGTCCAGCATGGGTAGACCTCCAGGCTCCTGTCGTTTCGAGCAACGGCGCGGAGCACGGTGGCAACCAGCCCATCGAGGTCGGTCTATTCAGACGGCGAAAATGGCCAGAACAACACGGCCATGCTTCCGTCGTCGGAACCAAGCGAAGCCATTTCAGCGATCGATGCGTCGAAGGTGATTCTCGAGCATGAGCGTCTTATAGCGGATTGCGTTGAAACCAAATTTCGGGACCTGATGCTCGCGTTTCAAGCATACCCCAAGACGGTGGGTGCCCAACGAGGCAGTGATTCGCGCAAAGAACTCCCCCCATTTCCTGAACTCTTCGCGTGTGGGCGTGACCATAAATGCACGCGCGCACCTTTTGATGCGAGAGCAGCAATTGGCCAAATCGACGACTGCCCATGATCGGATGGGTCCAGAACAGGTCGTGGTCCAGGAACTCCACAAATGGTACATGATGGATCACGGCTACGATTGCCCTAACATGCTCTTCAATATCGCAAATGTGAGCGTCAAGCCTGGCGAGCATCTTTGCTGTCCAAACTGCGTCTCTTGGTTGGATCGATCCGATGACCCTCGGTCCTCCTGCAAATGGGTCGGAAATCGGGATCGCCTTTGTTTCGGTGGGGTTAGAAAGCGTTCCATCATACCAGCCCATCGTGCCAACAAAGCCTACCCCATCGATGCAACAGGGAGCCGCATCCAGGTAGTGAAAGCCCAAGTCGGCCAATACCATGGCAAGCTCCTCTTCGTGACGTGGGCCCACTTCAAAAGCGGCATCGTGATTTCCGGCGATCGCAAGCTTGATGCAATTCAAATCGTCGAATAAACTGAGGTACTTCTCGTAGACGCCATCTTCCCCCCAGGTGATATCACCGGCGACAATCAAGACGTCCGGCTGGATTTCACGAGCTTGCGCAGCCAGAAGATGGACGTCTCGACTCTGTCGTTTTGGGTCCACCACGAATTTCTCTTCAAGATGCCAGTCGGACGAGAAAAGAATCCGCATTGGGTGCTCCTTGTTCCACTGGTTCCATGTCCTTGCCGAGACATGAGCCGCTGCTTGGACCTGCTATCGTTTCGCAGATGCTCGAACAATACCTGCCTGAAAATCGTTCAACGACGGCCGCTTCGTCGGATCAGCGACGCACCGCGATCGGGGCCCCTTGCGCCCGCCCTTTGCGTGTGAGGCATCGTCTGGCTCGTCCCCGTGCCATCATTATTTTCGCCTGTCAAGCGATCCCTCTGCGCTCCGTTCCGCTGCTTCGGTCGCGTCATCGTCGGTTACGAGGGGGGTCTCGGTTCGAAGCGAACGTGCTATCCTCGCGCCGAGCTGCACGGGCCCTATCGGAACAAGCGCTGCGGGCCACGGCGACGCGCTGGCGAAGCTCGAGCTGAAGTGGAACGGGAACCCCGGTGATGATCACCGCGGTTCAATGGAAACACTGCATTTTGCTGTTCGCTCTATTATGGAAATGCGGGATATCTCGAGAAACCCGTTGAGTTGGGGGCGCTTGTCCACTTGTCCACCCTCACCGCGTTGCCGGGTCTGCTGCAGCGAGTCACCGACATCCCACCGTCTTCGTCCGCCAAGGCTCGGACGTCGCCGGTCTAGGTCACGTGGTTTCGTGAAAATGCGCGGATCCTGGTCGCCTTGGCGAGCGTGGCGCGCCGGCTGCAGGTGCAGCCTGCGGGCGTCGTGAGCGCCGCTCCCCAGGAGGAATGGTGATGAGGTTCGTATGGGTTGCTAGGCTTGCATGTCTGGCAATGGCCGGCATCGCGGCCGGCTGTGGGAGCGAGTCCGGCGGTGCCCTGACGGACGCGGGGGCCGTCCACGCGTACCGAAGAACGGGCCTACTCGTCACGACCGGAGGTCGCGACACGCTCTCCAGGTCTGGCCGAAGATGCGCGAAAAGCGGCGGGCGTTCATCCAGCGATCGTGCGTGCCATCAGCAGGACAGGCAGCATCGACCGAACTGACCGCGCACCCGCTCAGGAATGCTCTGGGGCCCCGGAGCGTTGGGCCCGCGCATGAACACCTTATGGACCCGACGCGACGTGCTGCTGGGACTGGGCGTCACCCTCGCGACAGCATGCGGATCCCGTGCGAAGTCCTCACCAGCGACCGCGCGGCCCGTCGGCCTGAGGAGCCTCCCCGAGATGGAGGCCGCGGTGGGAGGGCGGGTTGGCGTCTTCGCCCTCGATACCGGCAGCGGTCGTACTCTGGCACACCGGCAGGACGAACGCTTCGCCATGTGCTCCACCTTCAAGTGGACGCTGGTCGCGGCCATCCTGGTGCGGGTCGATCGCGGCGAGTGCTCGCTTGACGAGCGCATACCGTATTACAGGGGCGATCTACTCGAGCACGCCCCGGTCACGACTGCGCACCTCGCGCATGGCGGCATGACCGTCGAGGCCCTGGCGCATGCGGCGATTACTGTCAGCGACAACACGGCGACCAACCTGCTGCTCGGGAAGGTGGGAGGGCCCGCAGGGCTCACCGGGATGTTCCGGCAGCTTGGCGACCCGGTGACGCGGCTCGATCGTAACGAGCCGACCCTCAACGAAAACGCCCCCGGCGACCCCCGTGACACTACGTCGCCACGCGCGATGGCGAGACCTAGCCCGTAGTCTTTTCCTGCGAAGCCACTGGTCTTCATCTGGACCAGCGAGTTGTCGTTCAGGATGCTCTTCTGCTTGAAGAGTGCCCGCAAGAACTTGGCAACACCCGGTGCGTCGGAAATCAGGCCGCCATCGCCCAGTCCTAGCGAATCATTCTGCTCGGTGATGTCTTTGAACGGCGTCTGACTCGTACTGTATCCGCGGACCAACAGCCCGCCGAATCCACCGGACTTGGTCTCCTTCATTTCCATGAACGTATTGTCCATCGCCAGCGGCATGAACAGGATCCGTCATCTCCGCAGCCAAGGTCGAAGCGCTCACCCGGTTTACAATCAATTCTAGCAGCAAGTAATTGGTGTTCGTATATTTGAAGTTTACACCAGGACTAAAGTATGCGGACTGGTCGTAAGCATACGCAATCACTTCCTCTGCCGTCCATGCCTGCCGCGCCGGTCTGGTTTCGACGGCGGACAAATATGCAGGATTGTCGTAATATTCAAACATCCCGCTGGTCATATTCAGAAGATTGCGCACCGTCGCGGACTGCCCGTTCGCAATCCGTGCAGTGATGTCAGGGACATATCTGGACACCGTTTCGTTGAGGTCCAGCTTTCCTTCCTCAGCGAGTTTTAGTACGACCGCCGCAACAAATGTTTTGGTCATGCTGGCGATGCGCAGCATGTCGCCGGAGCTCATGGCTGAATCCACCACGACATTCGATTTTCCGCTTGCCACGACAGCCTGTTCGGACAGAGTCGAGACGAGAAGAACGGCGCCCGGGGTCTTCGTCGGCGCATTGACAATAGCCTTGTCCAGTATGTCCTGAAGTTTTGCCTGGATCGCCCCGCCTACCCCATTGTCCGGTGCCCCATCGGTCCCCCCGTCGGTTGCCCCTGCTGCTGTCGCATCCGGCGATCAAGGTCACTGTCGATAGAACCGCTATCGTCAAAAGAGATGTCCTCATGCTTCTCCTTTTTATACCTATTCGATAAGAGCCCTACAATCGATGAAACCTCTTGGAAATCAAATGGGACCGCTCCTCACCTGCGTCCCAGGGCAAGGGGAACCGCCGCAAGAACCGCCGATTGGCGCCGGATCGAATTCATGGTGGCGACCGGAAGGAACCCCGGGAACGATCCACGCCTCGGGAACCCGCTCGCGAATCACTTCCGCAGCCAAATTCACCCATGGCCCGCATCGATCCAGGATGGCCGCATCGGCGGTCACAACCCAGTCTTCTGCAGCAAGCAGCGGATCGACGCGGTCGGCAAGCTCGACGGTCACTGGAACGTTCCATGATGACGCACGCCGTTCAATCAACGCCTGGAGGCGTCCCGAGTTGCTGACCGCTCGATCCAGCAACAACCGCAGGCACGAAGGGGGATGGGGTGTCAGGTGGGCGCCCACGAGGTCGACCGCCTGTTCAGTCAACGCCAAGACGTGATGGGCTGTTACGGGCTGGATGCGCGCGTTACGGCCTGTTGCGGCTTTTGCGGCAATTCCCGCTGTTTGTTACGGCCTGTTGCCCGTTCCGTCACCTTTCCAAGGTGGACGTCGCGGGTTCAAATCCCGTCTCCCGCTCCAGAAAAATAAGTAAAGTCAATCACTTACAAACAGCTAGGTGGCAGTCTACTCCTCCGGGGCACCACCTCCGGGGGTCGGAGCACCACCGAGAGCCTACCTGCGTCAGCTGGATCCGAAGGCCATCAAGTCAGCAGAGGCTGTCGAACGGCTGGTGGGATACTTCGAGCGAAACAGAGCGAGCATTCCCTGCTATGCGGCTCGCAAGAAACTTG
>CAITRH010000542.1 GCA_903894755.1 uncultured delta proteobacterium | reverse complement strand
TTGCCCGCATGGGCAAGGAGGATGTCGAGGGAGAGGGGGTTGGGGGTGAGGTCTGCGCGAAATTGGGGCGCGGAAGCGGCAGATCGGACCAGCGGTTCTCAAGAATTGCCTGGGCGAGCGAGAGCCCAAGTTGCGTCCTCGGTCTCCCCTGGGGGGAGACGTTCTCCCCTGGGGGGAGACGTTCTCCCCTTTGGGGCAGACGTTCTCCCCTTTGGGGCAGACGGTCGTCGCTTCAGGGGAGACGTTCTCCCCTTTGGGGCAGACGGTCGTCGCTTCAGGGGAGACGCTCTCCCCTTTGGGGCAGACGTTCGTCGCTTCAGGGGAGACGTTCTCCCCTTTGGGGCAGACGGTCTCCCCTTCGAGTACGCTGCGCGGGCTCCTCGGCCAAAGCCTCGTCTGGCTCGCGGCGGAAGTCCTTGGACACTCACGACACCCGCTGCAACGCCCGTCCCCTTCGATCGCCGCCTGCTACTTGTTGACCGCGCCAATCCCCACTGCAAACAGCACGCCAAAAGCAAACAACAGCTTCGCAGTCCCCCCTAGGTACGCGTTCAGCGACGCCCCCCGCGTCCGCCCCACCCCCACACAAAGACGCACCGCAAGAGGCACGGTCAGCAGCGGAAGCAGCCCCGCAGTCCCGGTCCACCCTCCCACCACCAGCAGCACCGGCACCGCGTACGCCACAGCCACCAGTCCTACGTACTCGCCAACACCAAAACGACGTCCAAACCGCACCACCAACGTGCGCTTGCCCGCATGGACATCGGTCTCATGATCCCGCACGTTGTTCACCACCAGTACTCCCGTCGCCAGCGCCCCCACCGGAACCGCCGCCAATACCGCAAGCAAGGACCACCCCCCCGTCGACACGAACACCGTTCCGCACACCGCTACCAAGCCAAAAAACACGAATACGAACAGATCCCCAAGCCCGTGGTACCCCAACGGCCAAGGACCTCCCGTGTATGCGATGGCACTCAAGATGGACGCAGTCCCCATCAGCACAATCGGAACCCCGGCCACCTTGGTCAAATACACCCCGACAGCCAGGGCAAGACCAAACACCAGCGCCATCCCCCAGCGCATCGCTCGCGGCGAAAGCAACCCAGCTTGGGTCACGCGTAAGGGACCTAGCCGTGCTGTCGTGTCCGCCCCCTTCTCGTAGTCGAACACATCGTTGGCCAGGTTCGACCCAATCTGAAGAAACACAGCCCCTGCAAGACACGCAAGGGACGGCCCCAGACGAACCGTGCCCAACGCGCGCGCTACGGCGGTCCCCACAAGTACAGGGACAACCCCGACAAGAAGCGTCGCTGGACGGCACGCGAGCATCCACGCCCGCCACGAGCCAGGGGTGATCAAGGAAACCGCTTGAACTTCTTGAAGTCGGGGCTGCGCTTCTCGAGAAACGCCTGCCTCCCCTCTTTCCCCTCCTCGGTCATGTAAAAGAGTAGCGTCGCACTCCCCGCAAGCTCCTGGAGCCCCGCTTGCCCGTCGCAATCGGCATTGAGCGCCGCTTTGAGAAACCGCAACGCCGTCGGACTGTTCTGCAGCATCTCCCGGCACCACTGAACGGTCTCCCTTTCGAGATCCGCAAGCGGCACCACTGTGTTGACCAGTCCCATGGCAAGCGCCTGCTGCGCGTCGTACTGACGGCACAAGAACCAGATCTCCCGGGCCTTCTTCTGCCCAACAATGCGAGCCATGTACGACGCACCATACCCACCGTCGAAGCTTCCCACCCTCGGCCCCGTCTGCCCAAACCTCGCGTTGTCCGCGCAGATGGTGAGGTCACAAATGAGATGCAACACGTGCCCGCCGCCAATGGCATATCCCGCCACCATGGCCACCACCGGCTTGGGTAGCGTCCTGATTTGCCGCTGCACGTCCAGAATGTTCAGCCGCGGGATACCGTCCTCTCCAATGTAGCCCCCTTCGCCTCGCACCCGTTGGTCGCCTCCCGAGCAGAACGCGTCGGGCCCCTCACCCGTCAGGATCACCACTCCAATGTTGGCGTCGTCACGGGCGTCGGTGAAGGCCCGCCCTAGCTCCATCACGGTCTTGGGTCGGAACGCGTTGCGTACCTCGGGACGGTTGATCGTGATCTTCGCAATTCCTTCGTCGCTCTTGTCAAACTTGATGTCCTCGAATCCGGGGACCGGGACCCACAACACGTCACTCATGGTCTTGCCTCATGGATGGTTTTTGCAATGATGTCGATGGCAGTCTGTGGAGCTTCGAGCAGCACGTTGTGTCCAACCCCCGCGACCACGTGCAGGACACTCGAAGAAACAAGAGCCGAGGCTCGGCGCGCGATCTCGACAAAGTGCACATCGAGCTCGCCCGCAACGAACACGACAGGACAGGCAACCCTTGGAAGCCGTGGCCAGAAGTTCGGCATCTGACCGAGTCCTAGGGTTCGAAGGGCCCAGGCGATTCCAGAAGTCGTGTGTGCCATGCGGCGCGCTCGCTGCACAGCAAGCTGCTCGGGAGACACAGCGCGTTGGGTGGCAAACAGGGGAAGCTTCTCCCACGTGTCCACAAACGCCTCGAGCCCTTGCTCTTCGAGGTCCTTGGCGCGCGCTTCGTCGAGAGCCACTCGAGCACGTCGGTCCGCGTCGTGCTCAATGCCAGGATTGACGCTGAACAAGAGGACTCCTGCCACCCGCGCGGGATGCGCCAAGGCCAAAGCCAAGGCAAGCCTCGCCCCGAGCGAATAGCCTGCAAGCCACACGGGATGGTCGAACAGAAGGGCCTGCGCAGCTTGCTCTACAACCGCGGAGAAATTCCCCTCGGGACACCATGGACTCGGACCATGTCCAGCAACGGTCGGCCTCACCGCAGGCAGGTGTACTGCGTCCCAGTACCGCGCATCTCCAAGAAACCCGTGGAGCAACACAAGCTCACACATCGGTGACTGCGCTCTCGATGGCTTTCCAAAGACGCCGCCTCCTCAGGGCTCCGTCGTGAGGCGGAACCACGGCCTCAAGGAGCGTACAGCCGTTGTGCACCAAGGCCTTGCCAAGTGCCTCAGTAAAGCCGCCTGGCGTGGTCACCCTCACAAACGCAATGCCAAAAAGACCCGCCGCATGCGACAGGTCCAGTGGCTCGGGAGTCGCGAAGAACCGCTCGAACGACACCGCAAGCTCGCTGCGCTGTCCAATAGGAAGCTGCTCGAAAATCCGTCCCCCGCCGTTCTGTACCACCACCACCACCAGCGGCGCTGTCGCTCGACGCGCCAAAACCAACGACCCCAGATCGTGCACCAGCGACACATCGCCCAAATACAGAACCACAGGCCCCGTCACCACACTGCGGATGCCCGCCGCCCCTGCTACTAGGCCGTCAATCCCACTCGCCCCGCGCTGGTGAAGTACTGCAAATGGATAGGACGACCTCGCAAACGTGTCGAGATCCCGCACGGGAAGACTGTTCCCCACAAAGAGCGTAGCGTCTTGCCGGAGCGCATCCACCAGCCCGCTCGCCACCTGCCCCTCGTGCAACACAGGATCGTCCAGCTCGCGCCGAACACAACGCTCCGCTCGCGCGTCGGCCTCGTCAAACCAGTCGCGCCACGTGGGATCCGGAGTCCCATCCACACGCTCTGCAAGCTGGGCGAGCACCTCCGCTGGGTCGCCCCATAGCAAGGTTTGCGCGGTCCCCTCTGGATCGTTCCAGCCATACGGCGCCACCACAAAACGCGCAGCAGTCCCATACTCCGCAACCAAGGCCGCAAGCCCTGGTGATATCGCAGGAGCCCCAACCTCTAGGATCAAGTCCGGTGCCTGTCGACACGCGCGAGCCCTAAGCAGCGCGTCAAACGACCCACAACCCCGGACAGGTCCAAAACGCACTTGGCTGGTTGCCTCGGCCAATACAGGGAACCCCGTCGCTTTCTGCACTGCCGCCACAGCCGCTCGAAGCTTCGCAGCGGACCCCGCGCCCAGCGATGGCCCGCATACCAACAAGCCTCGCCGCGCGCTCCGACACGCGCTCACCAACGTCTCCAGCCCGCGTTCATCGACAACAGGACAGCTCGGAAATACCCGCGGGGCGCCTCGCTCCATCAGCGCATCAAACGTGGATTCCCATGGCTCACGCGCCACTCCCTCCACAGGCTCGAGCGGCTTGCGAAAGCGCGCATTCACATGCACAGGACCTGGCAGCGGCCCCATCGCAACCTTCACAGCTTGCGACGCAATACGCAGCACCGACGGCAACGCCTCGACATCGGGAAGCCCCAGCTCGGCGTAGTGACGCACCTGCGATCCAAAAAGCTTGACCTGGTCTACAGTCTGCGACGTCGCTGCATCGTAGGCTTCCCATGGACGATCGGCGGTCACCACCACCAGCGGCAGAAAACTCTGCGAGGCTTCGATGACCGCTGGGAAATAATGCGCAGCGGCTGTCCCCGAGGTGCAAAGAAGCACACTTGGCTTTCCCGTAGCCCGCACCTGACCCAGTGCAAAGAACGCCGCCGCACGCTCGTCTACCACCACGTCGCAGGTCAACGCCGCTTCCCCAGCAGCTGCAAGCACCAATGGAGTGGACCGCGACCCAGGACTCACCACCACCCTCTCGACTCCAGAACTGGCAAGACCGCGTAGAAAGAGACGCGCCCAGGCCATGTGCAGATTGCTCACGGCAATCCCCCAAGAGCGCTCAGCATGGTCGCCTGCTTCAGGGACGTCTCCGCATATTCGTGGCCCGCATTGGACCCCTCCACAATGCCAGCCCCCGCATAGACCCACGCCTCCAACCCGCGTACCACCGCCGAGCGCAGCGCCACCACGAAAGCACCATCGCCGCCTTCATCGAACCATCCGACAGGCCCCGCGTACCATCCGCGCTCGCAGGGCTCCTTGGCCACAATCCAAGCGCACGCGGCAGAGCGCGGAAGTCCCGCTACGGCAGGCGTCGGATGGAGCGCATCGACCAGCTCCAGAATGTGGCCAGGACGACACAAGTGCCCCCGTACCGGGGTTGCAAGGTGATGAACGTTGCGGAGTGTTCGCACCACCGGCTCGTTTGCAACCTCGAGGTGCCGGCACATGGACTCGAGTGCGCTGCGGATCCCATCGAGTACGAAGGCATGCTCACGACGGTCTTTGTCGCTGGCCAGCAGACATTCCCGTGCTCCGTCGTCATCGTCGTCGGACCGCGCAATAGAACCTGCAAGAGCCTCGGTCTCCAGCAACACGCCGTGTTTGGCCACAAGGCGCTCGGGAGTGGCACCAAAGAATGCCGTGCGCCCCTCCTCGAAGGCAAACCGGACACAGGACGGCTCCAGTGCACGTAACCTGGTGAGTCCCTGCGCTAGGTCGAAGGCAACCTTCGATCGAAGAGCACTCCTGCGGGCCAGCACCACCTTCTCGAAGGTCCCCGCTCGTATCGCTGCCAACGCGTCTGTCACGAGGTGGTCCCAGGTGTCTCGGGGCATCTCTGTGATGTCCATGGCACGCACGCCGCAGTGACGCTTGGTGGACCAGAGCGCTGCGTTGATATGGGACAGCTCGTCGTTGACCCGCGTCGTGGCCCCCAGCTCGTCGGCCCGCAGCGCAAGACGCAAGAACGCCCTCTTGCCACGTCGGCCGTACAGCCAGCGCGGCACCACGAAGGACGCGTCCCCAAAAGCGCTCCACGGCTCGTCGTGCAACGCCTGCGGATGAAATGCCAGCCCCCCAAAAAACCGCGGGCGGGGAAGGTCCGCGTGCAACTCGGACCGTTCGACCATCCGATGAAACACCCCTTGCGCCTGCTCCATCAGTGACGCCGTGCGACGCGGTCCTGAGGCCACCAAACGGCACGCTTGTCCAACTCCAGCAAACGCCCAGGCCGCCTCCCCTGAATCCCATAGAAGACGCTCCCCAGCGATGGGCGCGCTGAGCAACGCTTCGAGCGGAGCTGCAGCAGCATCCAAGGTCAACACCACCAGCGCGTCGTGGGCAACAGGACGCGCCAGCGCTGTAAACAGGTCCGCGTTCATGCAGGCGTTGCAACGTAGAGACAGCAAACCCCAAAGGTCAGTGGCTCGACACGAAGCACATGGAGCCCGGAGGTCCGCATGATGTCGGCAAAGTGCTCGGGCGACGGGAACGCCGCAATGGACTGCTGAAGATACCGGTATTCGCTCGCTCCCGACAGCAGTGCGCCAAGACGAGGCACGACCTGGCGAATGTGAAAGCGCGCCAGCGGTCCCAGCAAGCCGCCGTGAGGCTCGGAGAGCTCGAGAATGGCAATCTTGCCTCCTCGACGGGTCACACGTGCCATCTCTCCAAGGGCCCTTGCGCGATCAGGGACATTGCGGATCCCAAACGCCATGGTGATCCCGTCCACACTCCCGTCGGGGACATCGAGCTGTTGGGCGTCGCCTTCGCAAAGGGTCACGAAGTCCTCAAGGGACGCCCTCGCAACCTTTTGCTGTCCCACCGCCAGCATGTTGCGGGACGGGTCAATGCCTACCACATGGACTCCAGGGCAAGACCGTGCGAGCAGCAGCGCGAGGTCGGCAGTTCCGGTAGCGAGGTCTAGGACACGGTATTGGGAACGGAGCTCGAGAGCAGCCACGGTCTTACGTCGCCAGCCCTGGTCGATGCCGAGGGACAGGAGCCGGTTCAGCAGGTCGTAACGGTGGGCGATGGCGTCGAACATCGCGCCGCTTCCGCCTCGGACAGAGTCGTCGTTCATGGGCTATTTGCTCCGGTACAGTGTGGCGACGGCAATGCCTTCGAGGGCGTCTTTGGCCCTTCCCGACGGGACAGAAGCGAGGCTTTCGATGGCGCGAGCGCTAAGGTGTTTGGCAAAGGAAAAGCATTCGTCGAGGGCGTCGGTGAAGCGCAGAGCGTTTGCCACGTGGGTCTCAAGTGCAGTGTCGGGTTCCACCATGCCGTCGTGGCAAGCGGCCTCCATGGCGCGGGCGAGGGACGGGTCATTGTCCATGGCGCGAAGGAGCGGGTAGGTGATCTTGCCCTCGCGTAGGTCGGCGAAGACGGACTTGCCAACGACTTCGGGGTCACCTGTCAGGTCGAGCATGTCGTCGATCACCTGGAAGGCGACGCCTAGGTGCTGGCCGTAAGTTCCAAGGGCGCGGCAGTGGTCTTCGTCGACATTGCCGGCGCGGCCACCGGCGTAGAGCCCCCAACGGAAAAGCGAAGCGGTCTTGCCTTCGACAACGCGGAAGTAGTCGGCGACGGTACCGTTCATTTTGCCTCGGTTGGCGAGCTGCAGAGACTCGGCGAAGAGCATTTCCTTGAGGAGGTCGAGCATGCTCGCGAAGACGTCGTGAAGGCCGGTCTTGTAGATGCGGTCGAGCGCTTCGACGAGGAGCCAGTCGCCGGCGTAGATGGAGGCGCAGTTGCCATAGATCAGCCGTGCGGTGGCCGTGCCGCGTCGACGGTCGCCGAGGTCGATGACGTCGTCGTGAAGCAACGTGGCGTTGTGGACCAGTTCGACGGCGACGGCGAGGTCGCGGGCGACGGGACTGAAGCCCGAGCCAACGCGTGCGGCGAGAGCGACACACATGGGACGGAGACGTTTTCCACCGAGTCTGAGGAGATGGTGCGCGCTGTTATGGAGAGGAGTGTCGTGGCGGTCTACGGCTTGAAGCTCGCGTTCGACCTCGCTGAGCTCGCTTTCGATGAAGGCTCGTAGCTCGCCAAGGTGGTCGGCAAGGGGGACCACCCCGCGGGAGCGGGCGACCAGTTCGAGGCGAGCGAGCACGTCGTCGGGGGGAGAAGCGGAAGGGTTCATCGTTTAGGTCGTTGCATCGAGCCGTGCTGGGAGGCGATGAAAGGTTCGCGGCGACTTGAAAGGCGGCCGGGCGTAGGCGCCTGCTTGGCGCGCGTCAAGGGTCCCTCCCGGACCTAAGCGTTCTGAAGGATTATCGTTGCTTGCGCTGGAAAGCCGGCACGTCCCAGTCGGTCTCGAAGCTCGGGAACGGATCGGGCGCCACGCGCTCTCGAGAGGACGACAGCGGAACCCGTACCGGCGGCGCCTCGCGACGTACTTCCTGGGCCGCCTGGGCACGACGTGACGAGATCGGAGTCACCTCGGCGACCGGTCCCCCTCGTACGCCGATGAAGTTCGAACGCTGTGGGGGCGGAGGCGACGACATCATCTGCGGCCGAACACTATCGTGGCGCACGTCGTGGCGGGCGTTGTCGTGGCGCATGTGGTCGTGGCGCACGTTCTCATGCCGCACGGGCTCTTGTTGTATGGCCTCGGCGATTTCGAATCCCGTTGCGATCACCGTGACTTTGACGTTCTCGCCCAGGCTCTCGTCGATGCTCGCACCAAAAATGACGTTGGCGTCCTCGTGAGCCTGCTCCTGGACCAGAGATGCTGCTTCGGCAGCTTCCTTCATCTTCAGGTCCGGCCCGCCCACAATGTTGATGAGGACCCCCATCGCCCCTTCCACCGAGATGTCGTCCAGGAGCGGCGACATGACCGCCATCTCTGCGGCCATGCGTGCCCGGTTTTGCCCTTTGGCAACGCCGGTTCCCATCAGCGCCCGTCCCATGTTGCTCATCACGGTCTTGACGTCGGCAAAGTCGACGTTGATGACGCCGTTCTGCGTGATGAGGTCGCTGATCCCTTTGACCGCCTGGTACAAGACCTCGTCGGCCTTACGGCATGCCTCGATGAAGGTGAGGTCGTCGTCGCCAAGCATCAAAAGCTTCTGGTTGGGGATCGTGATCAGCGTGTCCACATGCTCGGTCAGCATCGCAAGACCCAGGTCCGCACGCCGTGCCCGCTGACGTCCCTCGAACAAGAACGGCTTGGTCACCACGCCGACCGTGAGCGCCCCTTCTTCACGTGCAATTTGCGCAATGACCGGTGCGGCGCCGGTCCCCGTGCCACCGCCCATGCCGGCCGTGACGAAGACCATGTCCGCCCCCGTGATGAGCTCCTTGATGCGCTGGTGATCTTCGAGTGCCGCCTTTCGACCCCGCTCCGGATCGGCCCCGGCTCCCAGGCCGCGGGTGATGTTGGCCCCGATATTGAGCTTGGTCTGCGCGGCGTTGCCGTTGAGTGCCTGCGCATCCGTGTTGATCACGATGAAGTCGACCCCTTCGAGGCCGAAGTTGATCATCGTGTTGACGGCGTTTCCGCCGGAGCCACCCACCCCTACGACCTTGATGCGGGCCCTGTACTCTTGCGTGTCTTCCGCGAACTCGATTGAGAAGCTCATCGTACCTTTTCCTCCCGGGGCCCGCGTTGCGGGCATTGGACGCTGCAACGCGCCAGCTGGGTCCACATCCGCGGTCGCCTCCCGCGTTTGCAGAAAAAAACTCGTTCGAAACCTGCGGTAAGGGGTCACCCCTCACCCATCGCTCGCCTCTACCTTCCCGCACTCCACCGGGCCAACTTCCACGTCAAAACTTCTCGGACATGTCAGAACGCCGCCTTGAGCCAGCTCCAAAAGCCGCCCGGAGGGACCTGCGCCATCGTCGCTTCTTGAAGATGCAGAGCGGGACGAGGGTCTCGTTGGACTTTCGGTGGCTTCGGTGTCGTGATCAGCGCCGCGTCAAACATCGCGTGCGCGCCAAACTTCACGAGCCCTACCCCTGTCGCGTACTCGGGGCCGTGTACCAGCTGGGTGATCCCTTTGACCCCCACAGGCATGCCGACACGCACAGGCATGCCAAGGATCTCCTCAGCAAATTCCGTCACGCCGCTCAGAAGCACGGCCCCTCCCGTGAGAACCACACCCGCGGAAAGCTGCTCGAGCATCCCGGTGTCCTCGATGCGCTTGCGAATGACCGCGAAGATCTCTTCGACCCTGGGCTCGATGATGTCCGACAGCACCCGCCGTGCGCAGCGACGAGGCAGGTGTCCGCCAACACCAGGGACCTCGATCTCCTCGTCATCGGCCACCATCCGTCCCAGCGCGCATCCAGATAGACGTTTGAGACGGTCTGCTTCGGCCATCGGGGTTCGCAGTCCGGCGGCGATGTCGCTGGTGATGTTGTTGCCGCCGACGGGAATGACGCTCGTATGCGAGATGCCGCCGTCGACATACAGCAAGATGTCTGTGGTTCCTCCGCCGATATCGACGACAGCGACGCCGATTTCCTTCTCGTCGTCGGACAGGACCGCCTCGGCGCTGGCGAGGGGCTGCAGGACCACATCGGCCACGGACAGGCCGCAGCGTTCGGCGCATCGCACGACGTTCTGGACGCAGCTCGAGGCGGCGGTGACCAGGTTGACCCTTGCCCCAAGGCGCACGCCGCTCATGCCGATGGGGTCGCGGATGCCATCCTGGCTGTCGACCATGTATTCGCGGGGCAGGACATGGAGGATTTGGCGGTCGGCATCGACGGGGATAGCGCGAGCCCCTTCGAGCACGCGTTCGACGTCGCCGCGGGTCACCTCACCGCCGGCGATGGCAGCGACGCCGTCGGAGGCCTGCGAGCGGATGTGACTCCCTGCGACCCCGGCGTAGACGGTACGGATTTCGACGCCCGCCATAGTTTGGGCGCTTTCAACGGCGTCTCGGATGGAGCGGACGGTCCAATCGATGTTGGCGACGATGCCTTTGCGGAGGCCGCGGCATGGGACCATGCCGACGCCGAGGATGGTGATCCCGTCCTCGGACACCTCACCTACGACGGCACACACTTTGGTGGTGCCGATGTCGAGTCCGACGACGATCTCCCCTTGCGAGCTTGCGGTAGTCATCGAGGACCCCGATCGCACGGTCAGGGGAGGTCGGGCAAATTTCCCGATCAGACCTCACCCCCAACCCCCTCTCCCTTGATCGACATCATTCTTCGCCTACGTGGTCGCGTCCATCCCGTGAGACCCTAAACGATATCGCACGGTTGCAATGCGGATGACGCTGACGTGGACGTGGACGTGGACGTGGACGTGGACGTGGACGTGGACGTGGACGTGGACGTGGACGTGGACGCGGACGTGGACGTGGACGT
>CAITRH010000541.1 GCA_903894755.1 uncultured delta proteobacterium | reverse complement strand
GGCGCTCATGAGCACATTGAGCGGTTTGATGTCGCGATGGACCAGGCCAGCCTCGTGGATTGCACCAAGTCCTGCCAACAGCCCTCGACCAATGCGCACAACCTCGGTTACAGAAAGGCCGTGACCGATGCGGTCGGCAAGTGTGCCACCAGGGAGGTATTCCAGGCCCAGGACCAAGTCGTCGCCGTAGGGGAAGTAGTCGAAGATCTCGATGACGTTGGGGTGACGGACCCGCGCGATCACAATGGCTTCGCGTTCGAAGCGTTGCCGTACTTTGGCGCTTCCGAGGTGCTCGCCAAGGAGGATTTTCAGTGCAACTTGGCGCTGGAGGCGCTCGTCGAAGGCTTCGAAGACCTGACCCATGCCGCCGACACCCAGGAGGCGTTTGACGCGGAAGCGATCTGCCACGAGCTCGCCGACGGCGATCCTGGGGCCGGCTCGCTTGCACTGGGAAACGGGCGGTTACGGCACTTCCCCTGTCAGCGCTTCGTAAAACAGGATCCCACACGCATAGATGTCCGTGCGGGCGTCGATCTTCTCACCGCTGATCTGCTCCGGGCTCATGTACTCCGGTGTTCCCATGCGAGCCCCAGAGCGCGTCATAGACCGTCCCACGGAGTCGTGTGCAATGCCAAGGTCCGCGATCTTGGGTTCGTCGTCGGCGGTGAGAAGCACATTGGCAGGTTTGATGTCCCGATGGACCAGTCCAGCCTTGTGGATGGCGCCAAGTCCGGCCAACAAACCTCGACCCATGCGCACAACCTCGGTTACAGCAAGGCCACGGCCGATGCGGTCGGCCAGCGTGCCGCCAGACAGGTACTCGAGTGCCAGGACCAAGTCGTCGCCGTAGGGGAAGTAGTCAAAGATCTCGATGACGTTCGGGTGACGGACCCGTGCGATCACCTTTGCCTCGCGTTCGAAGCGTTGCCGTGCTTTGGCGCTTCCCAGGTGCTCGCCGAGGAGGATCTTCAGTGCAATGGTACGTTCCAGGCGCTCGTCGGAGGCCTCGAAGACCTGTCCCATGCCGCCGACACCCAGGAGGCGTTTGACGCGGAAGCGATCTGCCACGAGCTCGCCGACGGCGATCCTGGGGGCGGGGGGCGGCTCGCTCGCACTGGGAAACGGGCGGTTACACCTGTAACAATGGGTTCGATCGGGGGGGTTGTTGTTGCCACAATGGGTACACTGCATGAGGGCGAGAGCGAGGATCGCTTAGGTCGAGAAATTTGTCAAGCGAAACGGAGCCACGTGCTATAAGCCCGGCATGAACGGCGAAGAACTTCTCACCACGTTGGGTGTACTGCTTGTATCCGAGAAGGTCCTGCGGGGAACCTGAGGGACTCCCTCCGACATGTGCTGCCAATCAACGCATGTCGTCATCATCTGTTGCGTAAGGGGGAACCAGCGGGAAAGGACCCTGTGCGTTGATTGGCAGCCCCGAATGGGGCGAATCAATTCAGCCCAGGGTGGGTAACCCTGGGTACGAGGTAGGCCCGGGTTGCGCAACGCCTGAACGCCATCTGCCTACCCGTGCCTACCTACCCGAGCCTACCTACCCACGTGGCGTGCAACGCCCGCAGACCGCGAGCCAAGCCCCGAGCCTACCACGACCCAGGGTTACCCACCCTGGGCTGAATTGACTCGCCCCTTCGGGGCTGCCAATCAACGCATAGCAGGCAT
>CAITRH010000540.1 GCA_903894755.1 uncultured delta proteobacterium | reverse complement strand
TCGCATCAGATCGCGCCGACCTGGCCCCATGTTAGCCTGACATCGCATCAGATCGCGCCGACCTGGCCCCATGTTAGCCTGACATCGCCTCAGATTTCGAAATCTGGCCCCATGTTACCCTAAAGTCGCCTCAGATTTCGAAATCTGGCCCCATGTTACCCTAAAGTCGCCTCAGTTTGGCCAGATCTGGCCCCATGTTACCCTGAAGTCGCCTCAGGTCTCCAGATCTGGCTCCAGTTTATATCCGACTGGACTCAGATCTCCCTGATGTCGAGGGCACTGGCTTGGTCGCTCTCCAGCTTCGTGCTCGCCGGGGTGGGCGCCGACAGACGCTGGGTGTGCAGCGTCTCTAGCGCAGTGGCGGAGGCAAGCAGGTCGACGGTCGACACCGGCATCTTCGCAATGTCGGTGGCCGTGAGGTTGACGTTGCCCGTGAACCCCTTGTCAAGTCAACGCCCCGGGCGAAGGACACGAGCCCCGGCGAATCGAGACTCGCCAGGTCCATGGAGACTGTGACGCGTGGCCTTGTTCTTCGCATCGCATCGAAGCCTAACAAAACGGTTCGGACATCGTCAAACATTTTTTGAGCTCGCCGTCCGCATCTCCATCGTCGCCGCCTTGCCCGAGGAGCTAGGCTCGTAACCCATGGACATCCTCGGGCCCCATGATGACGACGTCGCAACATTCTGTTCACGCCGGACGGCCATTGGATTACTGACCGCGCAGGGAGCTCCCCTTACAGCGCATTGCGGAGGTATCGATGAAGCCCGAAAAGCTGCTCCGACGCCTGGCCGGTGGTGCCATGCAGAATGTTGCGTTTGCTGACATGAGAGAGCTGGTGGAATGCTTTGGCTTTGCGCTGTCACGGGTGAGCGGAAGCCATCACATCTTCGTTCACTCCGCCATCGTGGAACTCCTCAATCTTCAGGCGGTGGAGGGGGAGGCAAAGCCGTACCAGATTCGCCAGTTCCTCAGGCTGGTGGAGAAATACAACCTTCAGATGAGAGGCGAACAATGAGTGACTATCACATCAACATCTTCTACAGCGAAGAAGACGCTGGATACATCGCGGACATCCCGGATCTTGCTGCGTGCTCCGCATTTGGTGCAACTCCGAGCGAAGCGCTCCTCCAGCTCATGGTGGCCAAGGCTGCGTGGCTTGAAGCTGCACAGAAGGCCGGGCGTGCCATCCCAACCCCGAGGTATCGACCTATTATTTACCAGGCGGCGAGATAAACGCGGTTTAGCATCATGCCGATGACCTCCTGGCTCTCTCGAGGTTTCAGACAATGTGCTCTTTGCAGGTTCCGATGAAAGCGCTCGCTTCCCGTCTTCTCCCTCCTTCTCGACGGAGAGGGATCCCGAAAGCATCACGAGGTCCACGGATTCAAGCGGTTGTCTTGTAGCGCGCGGCACGCTTTGCGGGAAGGCAGACCACGGGTTCCCCGGCGGCAACTTCTTTCTTCTTCAAATCGTCAAATATGCGAGTGAGATCAAAGCCGTGCTCTTCCGAGCAGCAGGTACCGCGTCTCGTCGATGCGCTCGCTTCGGTCTAACCTGGCGCCCCCATGCATCGAAGCGACTTTGACGCGCTGTCTCTTGGCGGCCTGTCCGAAGAAGAAGCCTCCGCCCGATTGGCCCAGCAAGGCCCCAACGGTTTTCCTAAACCAAAATCAGCCCAGGGTGGGTAACGGGTGGGTAACACGGGCTCGCGGGTGGCGCAGTTCGGACCGTGGGTCGGACCTGCGGTTTTCGAGATGGGCTTGGTTTAGCTCCCGAACCCGAAGCCTCTGGCACCTTGCCTTCGAGGTCGTCCGCGAGCCTATGTTCCTGCTTCTCGGGTGCGGCGCCCTCTACCTCTTACTGGGCGACATCACCGAAGCCCTGGTCCTCCTCGGCTTCGTGTTCGTCATGATCGGCATCGAGCTGTCGCAAGAGCGCAAAACCGAACGCGCCCTCGAAGCCCTTCGCGACCTTTCAAGCCCGCGTGCTCTCGTCGTGCGCGGCGGGGTCGCACGACGCGTGGCAGGACGTGAAGTGGTCCGCGGCGACGTCGTGATCCTCGCCGAGGGGGACCGAGTCCCTGCCGACGCCCGCGTCGAATGGAACGTAAACCTGTCGTGCGACGAGTCCCTTCTCACCGGCGAGTCGGTGCCGGTGCGAAAGCGCGTGGCAAGAGAGTCGGATGGCGCGTTTCAACCGGGTGGAGACGACATCCCGTTCGTGTATTCCGGCTCGCTGGTCGTGCAGGGACATGCGGCGGCTCGGGTGGTGGAGACGGGGCTTGGGACCGAGCTAGGAAAGATCGGCAAGGCGTTAGCGTCGGTGGAGACCGAACAGGCGCCGCTCGCCCGGGAGGTTGACCGCATCGTGCGTCGTCTTGCCGTGGTCGGCTTGCTTCTCTGTCTGCTTGTGGCCGTGGTGTACGGCGTGACCCGGCACGATGCGGTTCGCGGGCTCTTGGCGGGGATCACGCTTGCTATGGCGATGCTTCCCGAGGAATTCCCGGTGGTGCTGACCGTGTTTCTCGCCCTTGGCGCCTGGCGTCTGTCGCAGCGTCGGGTGCTCGCCCGAAGGAGCGCCGCGGTCGAAACGTTGGGGAGTGCGTCGGTGTTGTGCGTCGACAAGACCGGCACGCTCACGCAGAACCGAATGAGCATCGCGGAGCTCTGGAGCGCCGGGATCTCCTTCGAAGAAACGCCTGGCGGAGAGCTTCCCGAGCCCTTTCACGGGGTGGCCGAGTACGCCATCTTGGCAAGCCAGCGCGACCCGTTCGATCCCATGGAGGTCGCCATCAAGGAGTTTGGCGTGCGGCATCTCGCAGGGACCGAACACCTCCATGAGGGATGGAGCATGGTGCGTGAATACCCGCTGTCGCCCAAGCTTCTGGCGCTCTCGCATGTGTGGGTGTCGCCCGATCAACGAGGCTCGGTGATCGCGGCCAAGGGGGCGCCCGAGGCGGTGGCGGATCTCTGTCACCTGAGCGAAGCCGAGACCGCGTCGCTTGGAGCGGTGGTCGATTCGATGGCCGCTCGGGGGCTGAGGGTCCTTGCGGTGGCGCAGACGAGGTTTTCGCAAGGGGCGCTTCCCGAAGAGCAGCACGACTTTCCGTTTGCGTTGGTGGGACTGGTGGGCCTTGCCGATCCCATTCGTCCAGGCGTGCCGGTCGCCGTGCGCGAGTGCTACGACGCAGGGATCCGCCTGGTCATGATGACGGGGGACTATCCAGCGACGGCGCGGAGCATCGCACGTCAGATAGGGCTTCGGAATCCCGACGAGGTGATCACGGGGCCCGAGCTCGCGGCGATGGCTCCCGAGCAGCTACGAGCGCGGATGGCGACGGCGAATCTGTTTGCGCGGGTGGTTCCCGACCAGAAGCTGGCTCTCGTGCGGGCGCTTCAGGACCGGGCGATCGTGGCGATGACGGGCGACGGGGTCAACGACGCACCGGCGCTCAAGGCGGCGCACATCGGGATTGCGATGGGGGGACGCGGGACCGACGTCGCTCGTGAGGCATCGGCGTTGGTGCTTCTCGACGACGACTTTGGGTCCATCGTGGGGGCGGTACGTCTAGGGCGGCGGATCTTCGACAACATCCGCAAGGCGATGGCTTACATCCTGGCCATTCACGTGCCGATTGCGGGGATGTCGCTCTTACCGGTGCTGTTTGGATGGCCCATCGTGCTCTTTCCTGTGCACATCGTGTTTCTCGAGCTGATCATCGATCCGGCCTGTTCGATCGTGTTCGAGGCAGAAGCAGCCGAGCCAGGGGTGATGACGCGTCCTCCGCGAGACCCATCGGCGGCGCTTTTTTCGGGGCGGACCGTCTTGATAAGTGTGCTTCAGGGGCTGGTGGTGCTGGGCGTGGTGCTGGCGACGTTGGTGTTGGCGCAGGGGCGGGGGGAGAAAGCGGCGCGGGCGCTGGCGTTTGCGACGTTGATATCGGCCAACGTGGCGTTGATCCTCACGAACCGGTCGTGGGAGCGCAATCTGGTGTCGACCTTGTTGGTGCCGAATCGAGCGCTGTGGTGGGTGGTGGGGG
>CAITRH010000539.1 GCA_903894755.1 uncultured delta proteobacterium | reverse complement strand
CGTTCGAGCATGAGCGCGCTTCAGGGTCTTCCCTCGTTTGGAGGCCCGAGGATCAACATTTGCTCCGTGTCAAGAGCAAAAATATACGTTGCGCCTCGATGCGTTCGGAACGTGGTCAAACTCATGTAAAATCGACGCTCAGATTTCGCGAGAGGCCATCGTTTGCGCTACTCCCTCGAAAAAGCAGTCACTTCCGGGTATGCTTTGGTCTTGGAGTAAAAAAGGGGATCGCATAAGAACCCTTATGTAAACTAAACAAAATTTCGTTCCAATTTAGACGGAACGGCTTCGGCGCACCTCGATCGTTTGCGCGTGGTCTGCTCACCGCATCGTCTCAGTCTGCGCCCAGCGTCACATGTCAAGCGATAAATCCATCGCGGGCCGCCGGCAAGGTGCCGCGGATCAGGTTCAGCGCAGAGGTGACTCGATTTGGGGGAGGTGCCATGGCGATGGACGAGCTTCTTGGCAAAGTTGACGAGCCAACAGCTCGGCGCCGGGAGCTTACCGCGGACGGGGTGGGCTTGACCAGACCATGGCCACGCTCGCGCGGTGAGCCTGTGCCAGCTCGTCCTCGCGCCCCGTCCCTCACGGCCACGCCTTCCTGTTCAACTCCGCCGTTACCTCGAGATTGCGTTGCGGGAGGCCCGGGCAGCCGAAGCCCTGGGCTTGCGAGCGGGCACGGAGATTATAGTAAGAGTGGGGTAAGCGCCATCGACGCGACGTGATTGGGAGGGTACACTTCATGTTTATTCGGCCTCGCAGGCCAAAACGGAGTATGGCGGGAATGGCGGGTTTGGAGATGGGAGCGGTTTATCCGAGCCGCTGGTTGCGCGAGACACTGGCGGGCCACTCCTGCAAGCCCCGTTCGATCGCCGCCGCGTCTCCGATTCCGCCGTAGCGCCAGGCGGCGTAGCGACGCAGCACCGGTGCCGCCGTTGCGATCGTCCCTCCAGCTTGTTCCAAGCGCGCAGCGAGAGAATCGATCGTCTCGCTCTCGGAACGGTGCACTCCCACCTTCTCCAAAGCCGCCAACAACGCCTCAAGTTGGCGCGCTGGTCCACTGGATGGCCCCGTAGCTTTTCGTCCCCCACGACGTCGCTTGATGCCTCGCAACAAGAGCGCAAGGGCGACCAATGACCCAGCAATCGCCCCCGCTGCCATCCACCAGTGCGGCTCGACGCGCAGGCGCTCCGCCAACCAGCCGCTGCGAAGGAGATCAAACAACCCCTCAAGCGCTGACATCTTCCGCTCCCGTCCTGCAGTCGCGCCAGTGGGAGTGGCATCCAAGGTCACCCAGCCGTTGTCGCCCAACCACGCCTCGACCCAAGCGTGTGCGTCGAGCTCCCGCACGATCTGATAGGCGCCAGTCGCGTTCTCCTCGGAGACGCGATACCCACCAACGACCCGCGCGGGGATGCCGTCGGCTCGCAAAAGCAGCGCGAGCGCGGAGGCGAAGTACTCGCAATGCCCTACGCGATTCACGGTCAGAAAGTCAATGATGGGATCCTGGATGCTGCCGCGGCGATGGGAAAGTGCGTAGCGATAGCCGGTGCGCAAACGGCTTTCAATCGCCCGTGCGCGCTGCTGAGGTACTGTGTGCTCCTTCGCCCATTCCTTCGCAATGCCCTCTAGCTGCGGCCGCAGTGATGCGGGCAACTCCAGGTCAATCGGACGCAGGGCGTCGACGTTGAGGGCGTCGCGCGGGCCGGGACGGAAGCGCACGCGCTCGGCTGACACTCCCGTTGCCAGGGCCACGCCCGCTGAATCGGCTCTTATCCGCCCGTCATCGGCGGCCACGTTGCGCGCATGCAAGGGGAGGAAATAGCGTGCTTGTGCAATCTCGAGTTGGATTTCGATCGCTCCGTCGAGCCGCCCAATGGGAGCTGAAGGCACGATTCGCTCCTCGGCATTGGTCGGCCATGGAATCCACTCGCCTCGGGAGTAATTGCCAAGCACCACCCCTCGCAGGTAGTCAACTCGACCTCCCCGAATCCGCATGACAAGCGCGTCGGACTCCCGAATATCGGAGCTCGGCCCGAGCTTCACGGAGCTGCTGAATCCCGAGCGAGCGCCGCGCTCCCACCGGGTGAACTCCGCGACGGTCTTCTCGTGCGCAAAGGGCAAGAGTCTGCTCATGCCGACGGAAACGATCGACGCGACAAGCCCTGCCGCGACCAGCCACCACGCGCGTTTGCCCCGCGGCAGAGAAGGGAGGAACCCGGTCACGCGCACACGCATGGCAATGAGTCCGACACCCATGAAGCCAATTACACTTACGGCATACACCCCCGGGCGACAGGCCTCCCCGCAGAGTACGACCACCAGGAGCGCGAGAATCATGTCGAGCCACTGCGACCCTCGTCGTTCCCGCAGCAGTGCTCTCCCCAGCAGAGCCGCAAGCACTGCCGCGGCCATCCTCCCGGCGAGTGCCCCAACGAATCCCCTCCCGCCTCCAGCCGCCTCTCCGAATGGAAGGTTGCCCCCAAGCAGCCATCCGCCAACTCCGGCGCCGGCGGTAACAGCCAGCTCGAACATTCGCGAAAGGGAAAGCGCCCAGCCCCGCCAGGCGATCGCAACCACGCCAAGCGCCATCGCCGCCGCGATCCACGACGCTCGCATTCCTACGGTCAGCGCCCAGATCGCACTTGCCCCTACGAACGGCAAGGTGACCGCAACACGCGTGGAAGGGGTCAGAGCCACAGGGGTACTCTCCCCTCTATCGCGTCGACTGGGACGCTCACCAGTTCAGCGCTCGCTACGGCGCTGGGCTGCCCGGGGGCCAGCAGCGCGATAGCCTTGCATCCAACTCCGCTCCTGCGCACGCGGTCCGCAAGCTCCGCACGGCTCTCGTCCCAGGCAAGGGAGAGGAACACTACACACGAGAGTCGTGGCAGGTGCGGAGCCAGTCGATCGGCCAACTCGCGCGCATTGAGCTTCGGCCCCGGCTTCACACAGGCGAGCAAATCCAGCGCCTGGTCCAGGTAGCCGAGGCTCCGGCCAAGCGTGAGTTGGTGTACCTCGCTGCCGACGACCAGCAGATCGATCAGCGCCTCTCCTCGGGTCAGCCACGCAACTACCCCCGCTCCAAGGGAAAGCGCGCCTTCCAAGCGTCGCATATCGGCAACGGATATGTCGGTGTCAACGACCACACCGACGCGGGTGAAGTACTCTTCCTGGTATTCGCGGACAGATGGTTTTCCGGTGCGTGCCCAGGTTCGCGCGTGCAGATCGCGTACAGGGTCTCCCGGGCGATACGGTCGCACGCCGAGCAGATCCATCGACTCGCCGGTCTTGGAGGCGAGCGCGACGCCGCCGGGTTGATGCTTTCGTACCATGGGCGTGGTGAGCCGGGCGATCGGAGCGATGCGGGGGACGACGAGCAACCTCGTTGAGGAGCTGAGCACGCCGGGGCCGTAGAACAAAGAAAACGGGGCGACGGCTGCTGCGTGGAAGGGTTCAATCAAGTGCTCGCCTCGCGCGTTGAAGGAGGCGGTACAGGTGAGCTGCGCCGTCGCTCCCCCCTTCAGCTCCTTCACAATCGGGCGCTCCCCTGACCATTTGCCATCCCACGGCAGATAGGGGCCGTCGAGCACGACATCTCGGTGCGCAACGGTCCCTTGGTTGCTGAGTTGCACAGAGAAGCGCACTTCGTTGCCGAGGCTCACGCGACGCGGCGCTGACAGTTCCATCGCTACGTTGTGGAGGGCAAATCCACTGCGCACGACCGCAGAACCGACGAGAATGCCAACCATCCCACACCACACCAAGTAGATGTGCGTGTTGACAGTGTCGAGTCCAAGCCCCCCAACGATCAGCGACGCACCTGCCAACAAGCGACCCGCGGGGGTCGTCACGAGCCAGAGCTGCAAGACCTTCCCGGCCAGGCGCCCGGCTAGGGAGTTGCGAAAGCGGGAGCGCTGCTCGGGAGTCTGCGGGATCAGAATATGATTGATCCGCGCGAAATTCACGTGGGCACCGGTACCTGTCCCAACAATCCTCCCACGATCGCGTCGGGCGTCATCCCCCCGTACTTCGCCTGCGCGGTGAGCTGCACACGATGGGACAGCACCGGCCGCGCGACTGCCTGCACGTCATCAGGCGTCACATAGCTGCGCCCCCGAAGAAGGGCCATCGACTGCGACGCGCGAAACAGCCCAAGGCTCCCGCGCGGACTCACCCCGAGCTCTACGTCTCCGTGCTGTCGAGTCGCGCAAACCAAGTCGAGGAGATAGCGGCAGACACTGTCGCGTACTTCAACGGCCTTGACCCGCTCCTGCAACGCGAGGAGCTCGGCGCCATCGGGTGCAGAATTGGCCATATCGCGCCCGCTGAGCTCCGTTAATCCGAGGTTTTTGGACACGCAAGCGCATCCATTAGTCAACTTCTGAACGGCGATCG
>CAITRH010000538.1 GCA_903894755.1 uncultured delta proteobacterium | reverse complement strand
GCGGCCCGGGGGCGGCCCGGGGCCACCTGGCGGCTGTTCTGATTCGCCCCTTCGGGGCTGTCAATCAAGGCATGTCGTAATTATCTGGTGCGCCGTTGCAGCGGGGGAATCCGAGTTTTTCTCTCTGATGGAACGGATCCCTGATGGAACGGATCCCACGCGTTGATTGGCAGCCACGAAGGGGCGAGTCAAAACAGCCCAGGGTGGGTAACCCTGGGTCGCGGGTGGCGCGGTTCGGACCTGCGGGTCTCAAGATGGGTTTGGTATAGCACCAAGAGGGAGGGTCTGGAGTTCTTGATACCTCATCGATGCTACATCTCGCGGCCTAACATGCCAGCCCCCATCGGTATACACCCAGTTTCCTCAACCATGGCCCTGGACCTGTTTGGTACATCAATGCCGCCCGAAACAACAACGCTGTGCCCTATGACACGGATTATGTGATGAGCCTTCTCGGATCGCGGTTTACAGTCGATGTCGTTGCGTTCGGTCATTGGAGCCAGCGTGCCGATTCATTCCTTGAACAGGACGTTGTGGTGGCGTCTAGGAGACTCACATAAAACATAACAACGTTGCGTCTGATAACCGCATAAAATCTAAGGGTATTCCTCCGCAGCGATGTCCAGCATCCATTGACCGCTCGTCCAGCCCCCGACTCATTCCTATCGCAGAGTGTAGACGAAGGGAGATGCTGTTGGCGAGACTGGGCTCCGAAGCGCGTCCCGCCTGAGCCTCGCCAGTTCGTCTTGGTAGGCCTCCAAGTAGTCCCCCAGTGCCAGCAAATTCTCGTCACGGGCCCGTGCAGCCAACTTGAGTACCCAGGAGAGATCTTCGCTAGGGGACGTCGTTAACTCTGAGACCATAGCATTCCTTTCAATTAGTGGCGGAGATTGGGGAGGATCTAACGAGAAGGTCCACAATTACGTCCGCGTAAGTCTTCGCAATGCGGTCGTTGCCCTCCGGGGTTAGGTGAACGATGTCCGTGAAGAGGTGCGCGTCATCGTTTATCCGCCCGAAACACTCGTGAAAGTCGACGAAGGGAACCCCGGCAAGGGGAGAACTCGCTTGGATCAGTTGGTACAACTTCGCGATATTCCGGTACTGCGGGGACCGGTAGTTTTGCGATCGCTGGTAACAAATCTCGACCGGTGGATGTTTCCGTCGGCTATCGAAATACGGCTGGAGTCCATAGATAAACTGGGAACCCATGCCGTTGACCAGCCGTGACAGTTGGGATCTTCGAGCAAGATACGCATCCACGATGGCATGGGGGGCGGGGGCGCGATGACAAACTGAGGCCGGGTCGGGATGCGCATGGATCGTATGGGCCCACGCTTCGAAGCAGTTCACATAGACGATGCCCATCGAGGCGAGTGCTGCTGGGTCATCAAACTGGCCAAAAAAGCAGTCATTGAAGCCGCCGTGGTCAATGACAAAGTCTGGTCGGAGCGATTCAACATAGGCGAGGAACGTAACTGCGTCATTGAAGGTCGTCGAAGCAGGGATACCGTAGTTCAGAACCGTAAACCGAAGGCGAGATTGTTCACTGTAACGGGCATTTAGATGCACCTCAAGTCTGTCGGGGATGGTTTCCCCAGGGAGGCATCCCTGTCCCCAAACGGCAGAGCCACCTAGAGCGGATATAACCACATGGTTCCGTTCGCGGCCCTTCAATGCTTCCTTATCTACCGAAATCCGGTGCCCATTCGTATCCACTGGACCCAACGTGGAATCCCGGGCCAGGAACCCCGTGGGGCTGAAGGCACGTGTACCGATCGTGTCGTGCGCGGTGGCCCTGAAGAAAATATGGGCGTTAAGGTTCGGGAAGTCCAGGGTGTCCACAAGCCGATTCGTACAGCGGATCTGTGCCCACGGCTGCATTGCATAGATCCGACGCTCAAGGACGGCCTTTCCAAGAGGACACCACGCCCAATCGTCCAGTTCGTCCTGCGCCCTGGCGAATACGATGCCGTGGTATCGTTCCACAGCGGACTCGAGGTCGAACGGGGCCACGCTACGCTCTTCAATCAGGGTAGAGTAGTGAGGGACGAGCAACGGTGGGGCAGAGAGTCGCCGGGTACGCGCGCCGCGAAACCGGTAGTCGAACCACTTCAGCAGGATTCGAGCCTCAACACCCAGCACGGCTCGCGCCGGAAAGACGAGAAGGGTGTCCATCATCTCCCACGAGGCGGGGTCGAGTTTGAGTGAAGTGGCAAAAGGCACAGGGTCGCAGTCCAGGGCGTACCAAATGCTCGCGCAACCTAACGCGATCAACTGCCGCGCAATCGATGCGGCGTCCACCGATGCTACCGCAATCGGAAGATCTGGAACCTCTTGCATCACGCAAGGCGGTCGAACAAGTATGCCTTCTACGTCAGATCCGTGTTTCGCACTGTCGTTATCGCAAAAGAAGAGAACCTCACAGCCTTCCGCCTCCAGGTGTCGTCGGATCTTCCGACCATTATATCCTGCACCGAAAATTGCCCAGCGTTGTGGCAACTCTTGCCCTGGTGCAAACAGCCAGCGCAGGCGTGTCATTTAGACCTCCCTCTTGACCAGTAGGTTCTCCAACACCAAGCAGTCTAGTAGCCTGCGGCGGAAGTCCTTGGACACTCCGGGGTAGGCGAACGAGCGATCAACGTGCGCTCTGGATCCCATTTGGGCACTCAGGTGTCCGGGCCGACCGGACTCCTCCCGGACTCCTCGGAGTG
>CAITRH010000537.1 GCA_903894755.1 uncultured delta proteobacterium | reverse complement strand
GGTCCCCCTCCCCATCGATGGGGAGGGGGCGCTGTGAAAGCGCGAAGTCGCGAGGGGTGAGGTCTTCGGTTCGGACCTGCGGTTTTCAAAATGGGTTTGGTTTAGGATCGGGGTCAGGAGATTCACCATGCTTTACGCGGTCATCATGGCAGGAGGGTCCGGAACTAGGTTCTGGCCAGCCTCCCGTGAGCGTCTTCCAAAACAGCTTCTGGCGCTGACGGGACGGTCCACCGAGTCGCTCCTCGCAGCTACCGTTCGCCGCCTTGCCCCGCTGGTCCCCGAGGAGCGCGTCTTCATCGCCACCGGCGTTCATCTCGCCGACGCCACCGCCCGCGCCCTTCCCACAATTCCACGAGCCAACGTGCTCGCCGAACCTGCCCCGCGTAACACCGCGCCGTGCATCGGATGGGCCCTCGCAAAGCTCTCTCGAACCGACCCCGACGCTGTCCTCGCCGTGCTCCCAAGCGACCACTTCGTGGCCGACGAAGTCGGTTTCTTGCGGGTCCTCGCGTTGGCCGTCGCCAGCGCCGAACAGGGGAGAATCACCACCGTCGGCATTGTCCCGACCCGTCCCGAAACCGGCTACGGCTACATCGAGGTCGGCGCTCCACTCGACAACGGCGCATGCCGCGTCGCTCGGTTCACCGAAAAACCAAGTCGTCCCGTCGCCGAAGCGTTCCTCGAAGGCAAACGCCACCTCTGGAACGCCGGCATGTTCTTTTTCCGCGCACGCGACATGAGAGCCGCCATCGCACGGCACCTTCCAGAGCTCGACGCGGTCCTTGGACACCTCGACGACGCCGCCCGTATCGGCGAAGAGGTGCGGGCTCTTGAGGAGTGGTTCCCCCGTCTCCGACCGGTGTCCATCGACCAGGGAGTTCTCGAACACGAAAGCGATCTCGCGGTGGTCCCAGGCGACTTCGGCTGGAACGACGTCGGCAGCTGGCAGAGTGCCTGGGAGCTTGCGCCGAAAGACGACCACGGCAACGCCGCCCCCGACGGAACCGTGTTCGTGGATGCCCGCAACAACCTGGTTCGCGACCTTCGAAGTGATGGACGAGTCTACGCGCTGGTTGGAGTCGAGGGGCTGGCGGTGGTGGAGACCGACGATGCGGTGCTGGTGATCCCGCGTGAGCGAGCCCAGGACGTTCGTGCGGTCGTCGAGGCGCTGAAGAAGAGCGGACGCACTAGCCGCACCTGACCACCAATAATAGTGGTGGCATCCTCGCGGGGCAGCCGAGTATCGATGAGCCGCCATGTCCGAAACACGCACCATCGCCCAGGCCATCGAAGACGCTGCCAAGGCCGAACCGGGCCGAGGTTTTCGTTTTACCCCCGAATCAGGAGTCCCCGGCTACACGACCAACCAGTCCGACGCCGAGGTGTTCTATTCCTTCGCTGCCATAGAACGGCTTACCGCCCGCTTCGGCGGCGCGCTCCAGGCGCTCGGTCTCAAAAAAGGAGACCGCGTTGCCCTGATCGTTCCGAACAACGACGACTTCATCCTGAGTTTCCTGGGAGCCATCCGCGCGGGCATCGTCCCCGTCCCCATCTATCCGCCCATGGCGCTTGGGCAGCTTCAGAGTTACCTCGACAACACGCGTCACATCGTTGCCAAGAGCGGCGCTCGGGCCCTCGTAACGAGTAGCAAGATCAAGCGTCTTCTCGGCACCGTACAGGAGGAATGTCCCGCGCTCGAGCAGATTGCCCCTATCGAGCCGTTCCGTGAGTCGTCCGAACCGCTCCGTCCCGAGCGCATCACGCTGGACGATCTTGCGTTTCTACAGTTCACCAGCGGGTCGACGTCACGTCCCAAGGGAGTCACGCTGACCCACGCCAACCTTGCGGCCAACATCGACTGCATCATGGGAAAAGCAGGGCTTGCCATTGGACGGGAAGACATCGCGGTCTCCTGGCTTCCGCTCTACCACGACATGGGACTTATTGGGTTCGTGCTCTCTCCGCTCTTTTACGAGGTCCCGACGACGTACCTGCCACCTCTGCTCTTTTTGAAACGTCCAGTCACCTGGTTTCAAACGTTCACTCGAACCCGCGGGACCATTGCCTTCGCGCCCAACTTCGCGTTTGCCCTCTGTGTCAAGCGTATCCGCGAGGCCGATCTCGAACGCATCGATCTGTCCACATGGCGTCTTGCTGGATGCGGGGCCGAACCCATTCGTCCCGAGACCCTCGAAGCCTTCTGCGACTCCTTCGGCAAGGTTGGATTCCGCAAGACGGCGGTCTACCCGTGCTTTGGCATGGCCGAGTCCTCCCTTGCGGTGGCATTCACCGAGCTCGACGAAGGGCTGAAGACGTTGAGTGTCGACAGCCGCACGCTTTGGGAACAAGGGCTGGCAAAACAGGTGCCTGAGGAGGACGAGGGGACTGTGCGTTTGGTGTCCTGCGGTCCAGCGTTTCCAATGCACGACATCCAGGTGTTCGACCCTACGGACCTGGACAGTGCGACGCCTCTTAGCGAAGGGGTGGTGGGCGAGATCCGGATCACTGGCCCCAGTGTGATGAAGAGCTACTGGGACGATGCCGAGCGGACACGGAAAGCGTTTGCGGGGGACTATCTACGCACCGGCGACCTTGGGTTCTTGCTTGACAAGCATCTGTACATTTGCGGGCGTTCCAAGGAGGTCGTCATTGTCAACGGCAGGAACTACTATCCACAGGATATGGAATGGGAGGCGTCGCAGGTTCCAGGAGTGCGCAAGGGGAACATTGTAGCGTTTGGAGCACGGGATCCGAATGAGCGGGATCGAGAGCGCATCGTGGTAGCCTTTGAGGTGCAAGATGCAGCTCGCGTGAGCGACAGCGCGGGTTTGATTGCGCTGGTAAAGAAGGCTGTGCAAGATGGGATGGGACTGGTGGTAGACGATGCGTTGGCGCTTGCGCCGGGGTCTCTTCCCAAGACATCGAGTGGCAAGCTGCAGCGGGCCAAGACCCGGGAGATGTATGAAAGCGGGTTTCTCGGGACTCGTCCGGTCAAGCGCGAGGCAAGTCCTCTCGATCTGATGAAGCACGCTGCGGCAAGCCAGCTAAGCTTCTTCAAACTGGCGGTGCTCGGTGGGCGTAAGAAGAAGGACTAGTAAACCAAAACCATCTTGAAAACCGCAGGTCCGATCTACCGCTTCCGCGCCCCAATGTCGCGTAGACCTCACCCCCAACCCCCTCTCCCTCGACATCCTCCTTGCCCATGCGGGCAAGGACGATCGTCTTCGAGGTAGTCCCCAGGAAATAAATACACCAGAGCTACCCAGCGCCAGCTCGAGAGCAGATACCGACAAACCACTTGCCCAAGCGTGGCAATCGGTCGAGCCGG
>CAITRH010000536.1 GCA_903894755.1 uncultured delta proteobacterium | reverse complement strand
TCGGTGCGTGCGGGGGCCCGCAGCTCTTGGCCTACGGTGTGGGGCAGGGGCGTCGGCGGCCCGCGCGCACTTGTGTACTAGTGGCGCTGGGGGCGTCGGGGGCCCGCGCGGACTTCTGTACGCGTGGTTCAGGGGGCGTCGGGAGCCCGCGCGCACTTTTGTACGCGTACGCTGGGGGCGTCGGGGGCCCGCGCGCACTTTTGTACGCGTACGCTGGGGTCGGTCGGAGGCCTGCGACGGAGTTGGACCATGCGCGTTGGGTCCGGTGGGGAGCCGACGCGCGGTTTGTACGGCGGGCGGCGGCATTTGGGGATTGCCCGCGACGGGTTTTGCCGCGGACCATATAGGAGGCGGCCCAAGACCCACGCCGTGCGTACCTGGTAGCTCGGCTCGCCGCGTCCCGTGGTAACGTCGCTCCCCATGGATCAGAGCCGTTGGGCCAGGGCAGTGGAGGCAAAGCTTGCAGGTGACAACAAAACCCTGCTGTCGATCGCGCTCGATCCCGAGTGCCCAGAGGACCTCCTGCAACGCCTAGGGCTCGGCGGAGAACCCAGCGTCACTGCCGCCACGCTCCTGCAGCCGCACGCCCCGATCGCTGTGATAGAAGAGGCCGCGGCAAGCGGTAAGCTCCCCTTCGAGATCCTCGCGGCGCTCCACCCGCGCGCTCCCGAAAGCCTCCTCGAAGCCCTCGCTGGGCTCGGGAAAGTCTCCGTCTGGTTCGCTCTCTTCCTCAATCCGAGCACCCCCCCATCGTTGGCCGCGTCCCTCGGTGGCGACCACGCTCGCCTGGCCGCTATCCGGAAAATCTACCGGCTGGCACAGGAGGGCGGTGACTGGAAATCGCTCGCACAAGCCCACGACACGGTCCTCGGAGAACGCTGGCAAAGCTGCATCGGTGGGTCGAATGCCTTCCTCGATCCCGAAGTCCCCCACGAGCTGCTCGCCGCACACCTGGCAAAGTCCCCAATGCAGTTGCCATTCCTGGTTGCAAAGAGGTGGCGCTACAGCCCCGACGGCGACAGCAAGGCCGTGCGCGAGGACATCGACGGGCTCCTCAGTCACGTCGATCTTGCCAAGTTCATGTGGACCGAGCTTGGGACCCTCCTCAACGTTCCAGACCTCCCGCTGTCGTGGCTGCAGAAAGTGCTGGAGCGGCTGGTGCGGGCGCGTCCCTCGAGGCCCGTGTCCGATGCAGCGATTCGACGCGGCGGTAGCGGCACCGCAGCGGCTGACCGATGGAACGCGTCACGCCTTGGCGTCGGCAAGCATGCAACCCTTCTAGCGCGTGCGGGCAAGCACCCCGCCTGGACAGAGGCCTCGCTGGACAACCTCGAGGAATCCGCGGCCCGGCACCCGCGTCTGTTCCTTGGTTTCCTCGAGAACAAGGCCCTCAGTGACGAAACCAAGGCGACGCTCTTGGCTTGGGCGCGTAGCAGCCCGAAGGTCCTCGAGCGCTGGCGCGTGGGACGAACCCTCGAGCGCCCCAAGGGGCCAGAACGAGCCCCTCGTCCCTTCATAGAGCTTCCCATTCCACTCCTTTGCGGCATTGCCTCCCGTCCCGACCTGACTTCAAAGCAGGTGGACCGGCTGCGCCGCCTCGACCGCCCGTCCATCACGGTGCATCTCGCGGCCGGCGGACACATTGAACCCGACGACATTCGCCGTCTTGTCCAAACCTTGGAGAACAAGAACGGGACCTCGGGCTCGGATTGGAACGTGCTCGCCCGCGCGCCCAACTTGCCGCTCGACCTGCTGCAGTGCGCCCCGCTGATCCAACACGCTGGCGAGAGATTGGCCAAGAACCCCTCCGTTGACCCCGAGGCGCTCCTGGACGCCTACGCGATCCATGCAACATGGCATTCTCTCCCAGACGCGCTCGTTGCCCATCCAAAGCTTACGGTCAAGTCTGCGAAGCGGCTTCTCAAGAAAAACGACGACTTGCTCGACCGGCTCCTCGCCCAGGCCAACTTGCCGCACGCATGGCGTCTTGCCCAATGCAACGACCAAGTGTCTCGGCTGATCCTGCCCGAGGCGGACCCCGCCGTCATCGACGCGTACCTAGCCCATTGCAACGCTTCCGTCGCGACGCGGCTTCTGCGCAACCCTTGTCTTCGGAGCGACCAGGTATCTCGGCTCGCCCGTCTCGGAATCTCGGCTGCCAGCGCGGACCCAGAGAAGGCGTTCCGTCTGGCGTGCCAACACCCTGCGGCGTCGACGGAGCTCCTCTACGAGCTACTCCGACGCAGTACGGAGCGGTTGCCGCACAGCTTCCGCCATGAGTCGCTGAAACAGCTGGTAGTCCGCTCGCCCGGAGCGACAACGGAACTGCTGGAGCTCGTGGGGGTCGATCTTGACAAGTGCGATCAATCGGTGCTCGAAGCGCTTGCGCGCCAACCGTTGTCCTCTCCCTCGCTCCTGGGGCGTATCTTCGCAAAAAAGACAGCCCTGCAGCCCGACATAGCAGCGAACCCATCGTTCCCCATCGAGGAGATCCAACGTCAGGTGGAGATTGTCGCCACCTCGCGCGAGGAGCTCGCCTGGGCGCTCGACTGGCTGACCCTTGGTCCGCTGAGGCGGGTGCTTGCCGATCTCTGGACGGAGCACAACGTCCCGGTGTCGTCCCCATCTCCAGAGGAGCTGCGAAGGATTCTGGCGGGGGCGACGATCTCGGAGAACCCGGGGACCGCCTGGATTGTGGAGCTGCTGTATGTGTCGGACTGCGATCCAACTCTTTACGCCGATGCTGTGGCACGCGTCAAGCCTCTCCAATCGGCGGCGGGATACGGTGGCATGCTCGCGATAGCCAGCTCGGCGAGGGATCCAAAGCTCCTGGAGAGCCTCGTAGATTCGCACGGCACGTTCGATCACCCACTCCTGTCGAACCCGGCCACGCCACCGGCGTTGTTCTCGAAGGTCAAGCGGCTCGAGGTTGGGGGGACCTACGTGCCTTCGCAGAAACAGGTATGCAAGGTCATACAGGAAGTCTTAGTGGATGTCCTTGGTGGCGGCTCCCGATGGTCGGGGTCGAGGAACGGTCGTTACGAGTTCGATTCCATCATGCAGCTTCCGCCCGGACCTGCGGCAATGGCCCATGAGGCGCAGCTTGCGTCGCTGCTGCTGTTCAACGCGCTAGCGACGCCGGGAAACTCCAGGCTTCCTCACTTTGTGACGGTCAAGGCGCTGGCGCGACGCTATGGACTGCGCTTACTGGCCTTTGCTCTGGGCTCTGCGAAGTACGACAATCAGGTGGCGGAAGTTCTGGTGGCAGCCGCCCATCTCGACACGCTCCGCACTTCAGGTGCGGAGCGACTGCCTCCGATGCTGCAAGGAACGCTATGAACGCTTTAGAACTAGCCCGCGTGCTCCCTGCTCTTCTCGAGCTTGGGCAGCCCGCTTTCCTTTGGGGCCCGCCCGGTGTGGGCAAGAGCTCCGTTGTGCACCAGGTCGCTGCGGCCGCAGGGCTCATGGTGCGCGACATCCGGCTTGCCATGTGCGATCCAACAGACCTGCGGGGGATTCCGTTCTACGACCCGGAGCAACGGATTGCGCGCTGGGCGCCTCCAGAGTTCTTGCCAAAGGACGGGCACGGGGTCATTTTCCTCGACGAGCTCAACGCGGCTCCTCCTGCTGTACAGGCCGCGGCGTACCAGTTGGTGCTGGATCGCAAGCTTGGGGAGTACACGCTTCCCGAGGGCTACCGGATCCTTGCTGCAGGCAATCGACAGAGCGATCTTGCGGTTGTCTATCGCATGCCGTCGCCGCTCGCCAACCGCTTCTGCCATCTGGAGTTAGAGCCCGATCTCGAGTCATGGCGTCGCTGGGCCTATGCGCGCGGGCTCAACCCGGCAGTCGCGGGCTTTCTCAGCTTTCGGCCGCAGCTTCTCCTAGCCTTTGATCGCGAGAAAGCCGGGGGGGCATTCCCGACCCCGCGGAGCTGGGAGTTCGTTGCACGCATTCTCTCGGCCCAAAACCTTCCAGAGGAGAGCCGTCTTGCCGCCATCTCGGGCTGCGTGGGACAAGCCGCAGCTATCGAGCTCCTGGCATTCCTGGAGGTCGCGTCACGGCTGCCCGATGCGAATGCAATCCTCGATGGGAAGTACGACTCGGTCCCAGCGCAGCTCTCCGTGATCTACGCACTCGTTGGCAGTCTCATCTATGCACTGCGCTCGAACCCCTCACCGGAGCGACGGGATCGCTTCGTTTCCTACACAATGAAGCTCCCCGCCGAGTTTGCGGTGCTTGCGGCGAGGGAAGCATTGGCCATGAAGCTCCCACTAGGGGAGAGTCCACGCTGGGCGCGCTGGATCGAGCGTTTCGGCGATCTGGTGCTCTGAATGGCGTCGCGCATCCGTCGTCCTCGCGGGCCTGTCCAGGGCACCGTTGCTACCCCTCTCGAGCGGCTGAAGAAGGCGCGCGTCAGGATCTTGTTTGCCCACCCGTTCTTCGGACACCTTGCACTGTACCTGATTCCCACCGAGCTGCGGATGCCACCTGGGACGAAGAGTCCCGGCTTCGCGACCGACGGACGTCGTTTTTTCTACGATCCTACGTTTATCGCAGGCCTCTCGGACGACGAGATTTGCTTCTGCCTGGCTCACTCGGTGCTCCATCTTGGCCTCGACCACTTCGGAAGGCGTGGAGGGCGCGACACACAGCGCTGGGACCTTGCCACCGACTATGCGGTCAACGCGATACTCCTTGGGCCACGCACGGCTGGTGGCGAAGCGATGACTGCTCCAAAGGGGGCGACCTACCGCAAGGAGTGGCACGATCTGTCAGCCGAGGAGATCTACCGTCGTCTGGATGCGCGTTCCCGACGGAGCCGAGGCGGGCTGGATGGTCACTTGGCGAGCAGTGAGCCCGAGGAGAAGGCCGAGGATCCGGAAGGCTCGGAGCAAGGCGAGGGGGCTCAAGAAGGGGCGGAGGCGCAGCAAGGCGCGGAGCCAGGAGAAGGGGCGCAGCCTCAAGAAGGCGCGGGCACGTCGCAGGGTCAGCAAGGCTCGGAACCAGGAGAAGGGACGCAGCCTCCAGAAGGAGCGGGGACGGATCCGCAAGGCTCGGAGCAAGGAGGTGACGCGCAGCAAGGCGCGGAGCAAGAGTGGAAGCAGGCGCAGGATCCGCCTCCCTGGTCCGGGCCGTTGCCGGAATGCGTCGATTTCGATCGACCCGCGTGGAAGCGGCGTGTGATCGCAGCCGCGACTGCTGCCCGGTTACGAGGCACGCTCCCCGCAGCCATGGTGCGCCCACTGGAGCATCTTCTCGAGCCAGTCTGTCCCTGGCAGGAGATCCTGGCGCAGTTTGTTCATGCGCTTTTCCGCAACGACTACCGCTTCCTCCCCCCGAACCGTCGGTTTCTTGCCTCAGGGATCTACCTTCCGTCGGTCCGTGGCGAGCACATTGATCTGGTGGTGGCCATCGACACGTCCGGCTCCATTTCCGGCGAGATACTTCGTCGCTTTGGCTCTGAGATGCGAGGCATCCTTCTTTCGGTCCCCTCGTACACTGTGCATCTGTTGGCGTGCGACGCAGCGATCGCTGTAGAGCAGACGTTCGAGTCCGAGGAGCCTTTCGAGATCCCGGAGCTCAAAGGGGGAGGCGGCACGGATTTCCGCCCGGTCTTCGAGCGGGTTGCATCCGAGGGGTGGGATGTAGATCTTCTCGTTTACATGACGGATGCGCAGGGGCGATTTCCTGACAAGCCACCTGAGTACGATGTACTATGGCTCCTTTCGGAAAGTGGGGAAGTCCCCTTTGGGCACAAGCTCCTGATGGAGGATGCCTACGGGAATTCGTAACCGCTCTGTAACCGCCCTCGCTGGGATACCAATGTGTTCACCGTCTCCCGCCCACCAACAGCTCATAGAGCTCAGGACGACGGTCACGGAAAAACCCCCAACCGGCACGCACTCTCCTCAGTTCGTCCAGATCAAACGTAGCAACGGCAATCCCCTCGTCGTCGCGCCCCATCTCGGCCACCTTGTCGCCTCGCGCGTTGGCAACAAACGACGACCCGTAGAAACGCTGCCCTTCCTCCTCCCCTGTCCGGTTCGCCGCCACCACCGGCACGACGTTGGACACCGCATGTCCCATCATCGCGCGCTGCCAAGGATCGCGCGTGTCGAGCCCCGGGTCGGAAGGCTCGGACCCAATGGCCGTCGGATACAACAACACCTCGGCCCCTAGCAACACCATCGCCCTCGCACACTCAGGAAACCACTGATCCCAGCAAATCCCAACCCCCATCACCCCAAAACGTGTCGACCACACTTGAAACCCCGTGTTCCCAGGTCGAAAGTAATACTTCTCTTCGTACCCAGGACCGTCCGGGATGTGGCTCTTACGGTACACTCCCAGCACTGCCCCGTCCGCGTCCACCAGCGCGACACTGTTGTAGTACTCCTGTCCTGCTCGCTCGAAAAAGCTCACGGGCAAGACGACGCCAAGCTCCCGTGCAAGAGAAGAGAACCGCTCGACGGTGGGGTGCCCCTCGAGAGGACTCGCCCAGTCAAAGAACTCGGTCCGCTCGTGACGGCAAAAGTAGGGCCCTTCGAAAAGCTCCGGCGGCAACACCACCTGCGCCCCCTGGGCTGCTGCGTCGCGAACCAACGCCTCCACGCGATCTACGTTCTGCGCGCGGCTTCCACCAAGAGCACATTGGATCGCTGCCACCGTTACCGTGCGACTCACTGCTGTCCCACGGGCTGTTGCTGCGAAATGCAATGAAAGGCGCCTCCCCCGGAAAGAAGGCCCTTCGCGGCGATCCCGACGACACGCCGTCCAGGAAACAGCGGGCCTAGCTCCGCCAGCGCCACGTCATCCCAGCGCGTCCCGTAGGTAGGCACGACCACCACGCGGTTTGCAATGTAGAAGTTCACGTAACTCGCCGGCATCACCAACCCGTCGGCGTCTTCGATACGTCCAGGCGACGGGATCCGAACCACCTCGACGTGCACCGCGTCCAGCTCTCGTACAATCCGAGAAAGCACTGCAGCGTTCGGATCGTCTCCATCGCGCGCCTCCATGCAGACCACGACGCCAGGCGCGACGAAACGAACAATGGTATCGATGTGACCGTCGGTGTGATCGTTCGCAAGCCCCTCGGAGATCCAGCGCACTGTAGAGGCCCCAAGCCAATGCCCAAGCGCGCTTTCCACCTCGCGTCGTCCCATGGACGGATTGCGGTTGGCGTTGAGAAGGCATTGCTCCGTCGTGATCACAGTCCCGTTGCCATCCACCTCGACGCTGCCCCCCTCGAGGACCAGCGGAGCGTCGACCCACCTATGCCCCGAGGCGCGAGCGATGGCCAAGGCGACGTCCGTGTCGTGCTCGAGGATATACTTGTTCCCCCAGCCGTTGAAACGACAACAGACCGCGGTCAGCGTGGCATCCGAAGACTCGACAAAGAGTGGAGCTGTGTCGCGAAGCCAGATGTCGCCAAACGGTATGCGATGGAACCTTGCACCGGTCCCTTGCAGAGCCTGAGAAGCGTCCAGTGCAGCACGCTCGGTGGGGACCAACACCTCGAGACGTTCGCCTTGGGGCCTGCCCTGTTCATCGGGATCCGCGATGGCAAGCGCCAGGGCGGCGAAGGACTGCTGCGTAGAGGCAAGGTTGTCGAGCCAAAGCTCAGGATGGCTTGGCCAGGCAAGCCACACAGCATCGTGAGGAGCCCACTCCGCAGGCATGCGGAAAGTCATGACGCTCCCGAACAGGCGTAACGGAGCTCGTCTACAGTTTTAGGAATGCTCTTGGTGAGCACGTCTCGGCCGGTTTCGGTCACGAGGACATCGTCTTCGATGCGGACTCCCAGTCCGCGCCACTGGGCGGCGACGGTCTCATTGGACAGGGGGATGTACAGACCTGGCTCCACTGTGATGACCATGCCGGCTTCGAGGGGACGAGGTTTGCCATCGATGAAGTACTCTCCCACATCGTGGACATCCATCCCTAGCCAATGGCCGATGCGATGGGGGTAGAACGGCTTGAATTTCTGTTTCTTGACGACTTCGTCGAGGTCTCCTTCCATCAGACCGAGGCGCAGGAGTCCAGAGACCATGGTTCGGGCGGCCCCTTTTTGCAGCTTTTCGAGCGTAGTGCCGACGCGGACTGCAGCGATGGCCTCGATCTGGGCCTCGAGGACCAGCTCATAGAGGATCTGCTGCTCGCGGGAGAAGACGCCACCTAGGGGGAAGGTCCGGGTGACGTCACTGGCAAAGTAGTCGTATTCGCAGCCCGCATCGATGAGCAGCAGGTCACCAGCGAGCATTTGACGGCGGTTGCTTCGGTAGTGGAGGACACAGGCATTGGGACCGGAGGCGACGATGGTTCCGTAGGCGGGGCGTTCCGAGCCATTGCGGCGGAACGTATCGAGCATGAGGGCTTCGATTTCGTATTCGTAGGTTCCTGGACGGGCCGAGGCCATGGCCCGCGCGTGGGCTTCCGCAGTGATGGCGATGGCTTTGGACATGGCCGTCAGGTCTTCGGGGCCTTTTCGGAGACGCATTTCGTGCAGGAGGACGGCAGGGTCGACGACTTCGGACGGGGCGACGATCCCCTTTCGTTTCTTGGCTCGCAGCTTGTGGAGGGTCTTGATCACCCGGTCGTCGTTGGCGCGCGAGAAGCCCAGATGGACCAGGAGGGTCTTGTGGTTTTTTACGAGGTCACAGAGTTTGGCGTCGAGCTGGGTGATGGAGAAGCTTTCCTGAGCGCCGCAGAGCTCTTTGGCGCAGTCGACCCCTGCCCGCGGACCGTCCCAGGTTTCTTTCTTGACGTTCTTTGGGCGGACAAAGACGGTGGTCTTTTTTTCTTTGGAGTCGAAGAAGAGGACGGAGCCAGGTTCATCGAAGCCGGTGAGGTAGAAGAAGTCGGAGTCTTGACGGAAGACGTCGTTGCCTTGGGGGACGGCGGGGGCGGAGGGGATCCAGGCGATGGAGTTGGGGAAACGCGCTGCCATGGCGTCGAGGAAGGCGGCACGGCGGCGGACATACAGCTCGGGGTCGAACATGGCACCTTGTGTGTCGGCAATTGGGGCGAATGGCAAGAGGTAGTCTGCGGAGCCCCTATCCAACGAAAACGTGGGCAAAGACGAGGACCTTGCCGCGTCCCCTCGCTCACATAGCCACAAGCACCTTGGCCTGCGAAGGGGCCATCAGCACTCCTGCAGGACAGTTGGCATTGGAACCGTTGTGCGCCGTCGTCGCCGTCAGCATCACCACCGCCTTGCCCTTGGCCTTGACCTTCGAGCTGGCCATGCGAAACGCGACCTCCCCCATAATCATTCCGGAGACGATGCCACCTGCCACCCCAGCTTCGTCACCGTTGCTCATGGGAACTTTGCTCGTCTGCACCACCGTGGGCATGTTCATGATCATCACGTTAGGCACGGTCCCACTGGACATCGGAAGCATTGCCGTGTTCGGAAACGGTGTCGGAATCGGCCCCGCAGGAGGCGCGGGCACATTGCACGTATCAGGCACTCCCATCGCAGTCCCCCCGGCGATGGTCGCAGCAGGCATGTAGGCACCAGGCATCGACGTCTCTCCTAACTCTCTACCCGAGCAGCACGCGTTCCCCGTCGATGGCCGCGTCCTCTTCGGCCACCAGCCGCAGACGCTTTGAAAACAGATGATACGCGCCCCGCACAAGCGTGCGAACCCGTCCAGCCCGCGTGTGAAGGACCTCGTCCACCTCTTGGTACATCTCGTGGGCCCGATGGACCAGACGCTCGGCAGTCACCTCCATACGTCCAGCAGTCAGCTCCAGCTCACTGGCCTCGATGCGTGTTCGCGGCGCCTCGATCACCACCTCAGAGCCTGCTGCCACCACGACCCTTCCCATCGGAGCCGCTAGCCTAAGGTCGCCCGAAGGGGACGAGATCTCCGCGGTCCCAGTGGCCGCGTCGAACACCACCACCACCATCCCTTGAGCGTTGCGGACAATCAGCCGGTCGCCCTGGGCCTCGGCAGTCGCCCCGCTTGGGGTCTCGAGACGCTCGATGTTGCGAAGGAGTGCGACAGTCATGTTTTTTTCTCCGGGTCGAAGTCCTCGGCCTTTGCGCGGTCTGGGTCCGTCTTGCGTACGCCCCCCATGCGAGCCCCGGCCAGCTTGGCCTCGGCAAACCCCGTGCGGTGCACGTTGGCGTTCTCGAAGTTCGAGTTGCTCAAGTCGGCCACGTCGAACTTCGCGTGGGAGACATCGGCATAGACGAAGTTTGCGCCGGGAAGACTCGCCGCACGCAGGTCGGTCCCCACGAGGCGCGCTCGCTCGAACGACGCTCCCGAGGCAAACGCTTTCCGCAGGCTCGCGCCGTCGAACGATGCGGACGTGAACACGCCCTGCTCGAGGTGGGCGCCATCGAGCTTTGCCTTCCTCGCGTTGGCAAGAGGTGCGGCGATGGCCCCAAGCAACGCACCGGACAGATCGGCCCCCCCTACGCTCAGTTGCTTGGCCTTGACGCCGCTCAAGTTGGCGCCCGCTAGCTTCGCGTCGGTCATGACCGCACGTGTCAGGTCGCACCCGCGAAAGTCCACCCCTTCGGCATCCACGCGCACAAGCAGCGTCTGCTCGAACACTGCCCCCGTCACCTTCGTGTTCCGAAGGACACACTCGGTGAAGTCCGCGCAAAAGAACCGAGCTCCACGCAGGTCCGCACCATCGACGCAGCGACTCGATACGCGCGCCTTCGACAGGTTTGCGCCGGTCAATACGGCTCCCGCAAGATCGACCTCGGTGAGATCGCACGCTTCGAAAACCGCGCCGGTCAGGTTCACGCCGCCTAGACGCGCCCCGGTCAGCCGAACGGCATTCCAACGGGTCCCCGAGAGATCCGCCCCGCGTGCATCCCAGTCGCTCAACTCGAGCCCTTCGATCTGAGCGCCCTTGAGAGTCCCTTGCGCGAGAGCCGCGTCGAGCTCCCCAGGTGTCCGGATCGTGTTCATGCTGCTCGGTCACGTTAGCAACTTGACGCCGCGATAGGGGGGTTCTCGTTTGCCCCTTTTTCTGCGAGCCTCCGCGTTGGCCGAATGAGTATCCCCACGCTTCCACGACGCAAGAAGCCGCAGGTTCCGATCCTGAACACCACGCCCTTTCCGGCGTTCTCCATCCCCTGGCAGGTCCGTCCCCCCAACAGCTCTCTCACCGTCGTTGTCAAAGCGACCTTCTCCCTCGATGGCGACGGTCCCGTGGTTGTCCACGCCGAGCAGACGCCTCCCAACGGCGACATGCCCTACGACGACGACCCCAAGGCAAGCCTTTTTTATCCGTCCGATTTCGTCGTGTTCAAGCCCGCCGCGGACCTGCTCCTCGTGGGTCATGCGGTCCCGTCCCAGCCCGATGCCACCGTCGGAGCCGTGGAGTTTCGCTGCGGCTCGTTCCATCGACGCCTTGCGGTGTTTGGAGATCGACGCTGGGGGACCTTCGGACTGGACGGCAAACCGACCCCTTTCCAGCGCATGCCTCTTCGCTACGAGCGCGCGATGGGCGGCCCGTTGTCCGAGGCGAATCCGGTGGGACGAGGCTACGGGACTCGCATGCTCCTTCCCAACCTGGAACGTCCCGAGCAGCTCGTGAGCTCACCAGGCGATCGGCCCGCACCGGCGTGTTTTGGTCCCATTGCTCCCTCATGGACCCCGCGTAAGGAGAAGCTCGGCACCTACGATGGACGCTGGCTCGCAGAGCGTTGGCCGTATTTCCCTGCGGACGTCGACTGGACGCACACGCAGTCGGCTCCTCGAGAGCAGCAGGTGCCTTATCTCAAAGGGAACGAAGAGTTCCTGGTGTCGGGGGTGCACGCAGCGAGGGTGCTGCGGGGAAAGCTTCCGGAGGTTCGACCTCGGGTCTTTGCGCACCGTACGGAGAAGGCGGGCGGGGAGTTCTTCGAGATCCTGCTGCGTCTCGACACCGCCTGGTTCGACACGGACGCGATGAAGCTCGTGTTGGTGTGGCGAGGGCTTGCGGAGACGACGGACGAAGACGCCCCCGAGCTCGGCTATCTTTTCGTGACTTCTGACACGCCGTCGACGTCGCTGACGCCGAACGATGCACAGGCGCGGTTTTACGCCGACCTGGCAACGATGAAGGGGGTGTCTCCAGCGCTTCTAGCGTTTCCAGACGAGCCCGGGCCAGGAGCAGCGCATGCTCCTGTGGCGCCCACCGTGAGTCGCGACGAGCTTGTAGCAAGCATCAGCGCGGGGGCATCGTTTGCGAAGAGAGACCTCACGGGGACCGACCTATCCGAGCTCGACTTGCGCGGGATGGACCTGTCCCAAGTCCTATTGACCCGAGCCAACCTTCGCGGGACCAAGCTCGATGGAGCCAAGTTAGCGGGAGCTGTCTTGAGCGGCGCGGACGCGTCCAAGGCGACGTTTACCGACGCCGATCTGACCGGCGCGGACCTTTCCCGATCGCGTCTTGCGGGCGCGGACCTATCTCGAAGCAAGCTAGGCAAAGCGGCACTCGATGGGGTTCGAGCGGAGGCCGCGCGTTTCGACGGGGTCGACGCGACGCAGAGCACATGGACCCACGCGTCGCTGGCGGGGGCGACGTTCACGGGGGCGCGTCTTGGCAAGGCGGACTTTTCAAGGGCACGTCTCGACGGGGTAGCGTTCCGCGAGGCGGTGCTCGACGACGCGGCGCTGTACGGCGCGACGGGCGAGCGTGTGGTGTTTGACGGGGCGTCACTGGCCGACGCACGCGGCTCCGACGCACGTTTCGTGGCACCGTCGTTTGTGGGGGCGAAGGCGGCAGGAGTGGAGTGGGAGAGCGCCGAGCTTCGCGGAGCCAACTTTCAAGGCGCGACGCTGGACGGGGCGCTCTTCGAGCGAGCGGTGCTTGACGGCGCGAACTTCAACAAGGCGAGCGCGAAGGAGGCAGTGTTTCGACGGGCCTCGATGAAGGGGACCACGCTGCTAAGGGCAAACCTGATGCAGGCGAACTTCGAGCGCGCCGACCTGACGGAAGCGGATCTACGAGGAGCCAACCTGTTCCAAGCCGAGACCTGGAAAGCCACACTCACCTCCACCCGCCTCGAGCTAGCCCACCTCGCCTCCACAAAACTCCCCCTGCGGGGGGGCAAATAAGGGGCTTCGCCCCTACGCTCCCGTTGGTCGCTACCCCTTCCTGCGGGTTGGGTTTTGATGATTTGGGTCCATTTCAGGAGGGTATTTATCCACTCGCATGCTGCTCCGTACCCCCTCGCTCCCTCGTCCAACGGCGTCATCGCTCGACCAGGCCCACCTCGCCCTCGACCGCCGCCTCGGCTGCTCGAAGGTCCTCGCGGACCCGGACATCTGCTCGCCGTATGCCCGCGACGACAGCGACGTCGACGGGGGCGTGGCGGATCTGGTGGTCCTTGCTTCCCACCGTGACGATGTCGCCATTGCCTTGGAGATCGCTGAACGCTTCGAGATCCCGGTCACTCCACGCGCGGCGGCGACCGGACGAAGCGGCGGAGCGGTCCCTGCTGCCGGTGGCATCGTCCTGGTCATGACCGGCCTGGCGCAGATCAAGGAGATCGATCGGAGAAACCTGGTTGCGGTTGTCCAGCCTGGAGTGATCACCGGTGAGTTCCAGCGAGCCGTGGAGGCGGAAGGGCTGTTTTATCCCCCAGACCCAAGCTCGGCGGATGCATGCACGCTGGGCGGGAACATCGCGGAGAACGCCGGTGGCCCTCGAGCGTTCAAGTACGGCGTGACCCGCGACTATGTGCTCGGCCTCGAAGGGGTCCTCATGGGAGGACAGTTGCTGAACATCGGACGCCGCACATCGAAGGGAGTCACCGGTTACGACGTCACATCGCTGCTGGTAGGAAGCGAAGGGACCCTCGCCGTCTTCACCGAAGCCACGCTGCGCCTTTTGCCAAAACCGGAAGGCATCGCAACGGCGCTCGCCCTCTTCGACGATGTCATTGCAGCAAGCGAGGCGGTCGGTTCGATCGTGGCCGCTGGCCTTATCCCTCGTTGCCTCGAGCTCCTCGACGACGCCACACTCGACGCAGTCCGCGCTTCAGGGGTCGCGGTCGACCGTCGTGCAGGCGCGTTGCTACTCATCGAGCTCGATGGCGAGAGCGCCGGATCCCTTGAGCGTCTCGGCTCCATCGTGCACTCCCACGACGCTCTCGATGTCCTCGTGGCGCAGGATGAAGGCCAACGCGCTCGCCTTTGGACCGCAAGGAAGTCCCTATCGATCGCGTCACGCAAGATGGCGCGGCACAAGCTTTCAGAAGACGTGGTCGTGCCCCCCTCACGGATCCCCGCACTGCTTGCCGAGGTACGTCGCATTGGACTCGACACAGGGGTCCGACACCTCGCCTACGGCCACGCGGGCGACGGCAATCTCCATGTGAACTGGCTCTGGGACGACGCAAGCCAAGAGGCAGCGGTGCTTCGATCCATCGAGGCGCTGATGCGAGCTACGGTCGCACTGGGAGGGACTCTCAGCGGAGAGCACGGCATTGGCCTGTCCAAGCTTGCGTACCTTCCGATCGAGCAGAGTGAGGCACTGATCGCGCTTCAACGGGACATCAAGAAGGTGTTCGACCAAAAGGGACTGCTCAATCCAGGCAAGATTTTCCCAGCCCTCCATCACGCGTGCTGACCCACAGCGAGTAGAACCCGAGGTTTTCTCTCTGATGGAACGGCCCCCACGCGTTGATTGGCAGCCCCGAAGGGGCGAATCAAAATAGCCCAGGGTGGGTAACCCTGGGTCGCGGGTGTCGCGGTTCGGACCCCTGGTCCTGCGGTTCTCAAGTTAGGTTTGGTTTAGAGCCTCTCCGAAAAGCGTCGCGCAGCAGCTTTTGCGGCGAGGCTCCGACTAGGGTGCCTTCGAGATGGCCCGAGTTCGACGCTCCCCTGACGCCAAACCTCGCCGCGAAGAGATCCTCGATGCCGCTACACGTCTTTTCGCCGAGCTAGGCTACGACGGCACTCGAATGTCCGAGCTCGCCTCGGAGGTTGGAGTCAAGAAGTCGTCCCTTTTTTACCACTTTCCAAGCAAGGACCTGCTCTACGCAGCGGTTCTTGACCGGGTGATTTCCGCAGTTGTGGAGGCCGTGTCGTACGCTGGAGCCAACGAGGGGACGTCGTTTGTGGAGCGCCTCGATGCGCTCACCGATGCGGTCACCACTGTGTTGACCAGATATCCCTATGCAGCCCGTTTGGCGTTGCGCGAGGCGATGGATTGGGGACCGGTGGCACGCGAAAAGTTGGCCGACTCGGTGCAGCTGATGTTCACGGGGTCCGCGGCGTTCTTAGAGGCTGGGCAGGACGCTGGCGTGTTTGCACGGTGCGACGCGAGGCAGCTGGTGTTGACGCTGGCTGGAGCGCATTTCCTGACCTTTGGCATAGGTCCTATCGCGGAGCGCTTTGTGGGCTGCAGCGTCTTTGAGCCCGAGTTTGTCGAGGCGCGACGACGCGCGTTACGCGAGCAGGTGCGGGCGCTGGTCGGGATTGCGCCGGTACGTCCCAAGTAGCCTTCTTGTGTCGGCCACGATGGAGCCATAATCGACGCTGAGGTAGGAACCATGAAGCGGCGAGGCATGAGCGAAACAGTGGAACTTTCCTGTCCCTTCTGCGGCCAGATGGGGACCGTGCTTGTCGACGAAGGCGGAGGCGAGCACCAAACCTACGTCGAGGATTGCGGCACATGCTGCCGACCACGGGTGGTCCACATCGAGTCCCTCCACGACTCCTCGCGAGGGCCGCGCGTGTGGCTCGAACGCGACGACGGAGTTTAGGGAGATGCTCGACGCTCTTCGCGCGGTGGTCTCATCGATGGGCTCGGTACTTGTTTGTTACTCGGGGGGCATCGACAGTGCGCTTGTACTTGCGGTGGCCCATGGGGTGCTGGGGGCGCGGGCTGTGGCGATGACGGCAGTGAGTCCTAGTCTGGCGCTTCACGAGCTTGACGGCGCCAAGGCGTTTGCCGTGGAGCTTGGCGTACGACACGAGCTGATTGCATCGGGGGAGCTCGACGACCCGAGCTACCAGGCAAACCTGGCGGACCGTTGTTATCACTGCAAGTCCGAGCTCTATCGTCTCGCCGAGAGGTACCGTCAGCAATGGGACCTCGCCTACGTAGCCAACGGTACGAATGTGGACGACCTGGGGGACTTTCGTCCAGGGCTTCAGGCGGCTGAAGAGGCACGGGTGAGGAGTCCCTTGGTGGAGATTGGAGCGAAGAAAGCGGATGTACGTCGGCTTGCAGAGGCGCTGGGCCTGAGCATTTGGGACAAGCCGGCGGCCGCCTGTTTATCGAGCCGTCTTCCTTTTGGCACGCGGGTGACACAGGAGCGCTTGGCACGAATTGGGGCGTTCGAGGGGGACCTGCAGAGTCTTGGTTTGCGGCAGCTACGAGTTCGCTGGCATTCGGTGGGAGGGGACACGTCCGAAGCCAGTCTTGCGCGGATTGAAGTGGGACAAGACGAGCTCACGCGGGCGTTCGAGCTTCACGAGGCCATTGTGGCGCTGGGCAAGAAGCATGGTTTCCAGTACGTCACGCTGGATCTCCAGGGCTACCGTGTTGGGAGCCACAACGAGGTGCTTACGGGACGAACCTTGAGGGTCCTTCAGGGCCAGTAGCCTCGCCGCAAAGCTAGCGCGAAGTGACCCCAGTGCATTAGGGTACCGGGCATGGCCGACGAGCCCACCGCATTCCGAACGGTTCCACGCACCGGCGTCATCTACGTCACGACCGAGGCGCAGAAGCGCGGGTTTGACCCGTCCGACCCCGACTGGTGCAACCTCGGTCAGGGCCAGCCCGAAACAGGAGAGCTACCGGGGGCTCCTCCACGCATCCAGCACATCGAGGTTGGCGTCGACGATCAAGAATACGCTCCCGTCGCTGGCCTCTGGGAACTGCGCGAAACCATCGCGTCGCTCTACAACACGCTGTACCGCAAGGGGCTCCCGTCCCTCTACAGCGCCGAAAACGTGTGCGTCTCGGGCGGGGGACGAGCCGCGTTGACCCGGGCGGCTGCAAGCCTCGGGCATATAAACCTTGGTCATTTCCTGCCCGACTACACGGCCTATGAGGAGCTCCTAGACATTTTCAAGGCTTTCACGGCTATCCCCATCTTGCTGGAGGGCGAGCGAGGCTACTCGTTCACTTCGGAGGACCTGCGTCGCGAGATCCTTGGCAGGGGTCTCTCCGCCCTCTTGCTCTCGAACCCGTGCAATCCAACAGGGAAACTCGTCGATGGCGACGAGCTTGGACGTTGGGTTGGGACCGCTCGGGAGCTCGACTGCTCGATGCTTTTCGACGAATTCTATTCCCACTACGTTTATCGAGGCCGACCTGGGAGCCTTCCCATTGCCAGCGCAGCGCGCTACGTCGAGGATGTCAATCTGGACCCGGTGGTGCTGTTCGACGGGCTCACGAAGAACTGGCGGTATCCAGGATGGCGGGTGACCTGGGCTGTGGGGCCAGCGCGCGTCATCGAGGCGCTTGCAAGCGCGGGGTCGTTTCTGGACGGTGGCGGGTCTCGACCGCTTCAGCGTGCGGCGATGCCATTGTTGACTCCCGAGGTTGTGTTGCATGAGACCTTGGCGATCCAGGCGGCGTTTAGACCCAAGCGAGACCGGATGCTTTCCGCGCTGGAGCGGTTGGGGATCCTGGTGGATCGTCCGCCGGACGGCACCTTTTACATCTGGGGAAACCTTTCCCAGCTTCCGCCTCATCTCAACGACGGCATGGCGTTTTTCCGGGCTGCACTGGAGAAGAAGGTCATCTGTGTGCCGGGTGAGTTCTTTGACGTCAACCCGGGCAAGCGCCGTCATGGACGGGCTTCACGGTTTCGCAACTATGTTCGGTTCTCTTTTGGGCCGACGGCGGCGACGGTTGAAAAGGCGATCCCACGTCTTGAGGAGCTTATCGTAGGCTGACCGCCAGCCACCGTGCCGCTCCCCGAGGATCCCGACCGTCGTCTCATTGCACGTCTTGTCTTACGCGACGAACGGGCGTTCAACGAGCTTGTGCGGTCCTACGAGCGACGGGTCTACACGCTGGTGTTCCGCATGCTTGGAAACGCTCAGGAGGCTGAGGATGTGGCACAGGATGCCTTTATTCAGGTCTTCAAGGCGATTGGCACGTTTCGAGGGGACTCGAAACTCTCGACCTGGATCTACCGGATAGCCATCAACCTGTGCAAAAACAGGAGCAAGTATCTTCGAGTGCATCACAGCGACGAACAAGAGGAACTGGAGGCGATGGCCGAGCGGGTGCCGATGCACGAGGCGCGTCACGCGAACGTTGCCCAGGTACCTCGTCCCGATGAAATGGTGGCTGGAAAACAAGCGGAGCAGATTGTACGTCAGGCGATCTCCGAGCTCGAACCGAGTTTTCGCGAGTGTCTGGTGCTTCGCGACGTAGAGGAGCTGAGCTACGAAGAGATCGTGGAGATCACCGGGCTTGCCGCGGGCACGGTGAAGAGTCGAATTTCCAGGGGGCGGGCGCAGCTTCGTGCGCTGGTCGAGCAGGCGCTGGGAGAGAAAGTGACATGAACGACAAGCCCGATGAACCGGCAGATGCGGAAGATGACGAGGCCATGCGGGCGCTTCTCAAACGTTCGCTTCATTTGGCAGAAAAGCCTGACCTGCTTGGCGCGGTACAGAGGAAGCTTCGGCAGCGGTCTCAGGGGAAGTTCTACGCGGACGGCTGGAGCACCTCGACGTCTCGGGTAAATTACCTTCTTGTGGCGTTACTCATTCTGGCGCTGCTTGTCGCGGCCTACGTTGCGCTCGGTCCGGTGAGCGTCACCCCCGGTTGAACCACGCGTCGAAGAGGACTGTCGCTGGCGCGAGGCGAGCTTGGTTGGACCACATACTGTTGACATAGTCGCCGCAGACGAACAAGATGCGCGCGCCGTACAAGCGGCGGATGGCGTGTCCGCATGGAGTCAGCGACCATCCCATGTTTCTGAAGTCGTCCAGGGGCCCATGATGTGGCATTCCAACGAATTTCAGCGACTGCACGCTCCATGAAGGGAAAAGGATGATGAATACGTTGGCCAATGCGCGCCCACAGGCGCAGGGAGAACAGTTGGATCTTCGCCTCGAGCGGGCGCGTCAAGTCGAGAACCTTCTCGACCGACTTTTTGCGTCGTTTCGGGAGGTTCTCGAGCAGTCGCATGACCAGGCAGCAAAGGCGCCCATTCAAGTAAAGGTCGCTGTGCCCGAGCCGGTTCCGACCCAGCCGCCAATCCTACAACCGTCAGCTCCTCGTGGGAGGCGCCCGCCGCCCCGCCGCAACCTCTTTGTGGTTCCGGCTAGGACTGCTCCCGTTGCGGTCGTGCCGATCGCTGAGCCCGAGCTGGTGGACGCCGTAGACTCCGTTGATTCCGTTGCGCCTGTTGCCGTTGCACCGATCGTCGAGTCAGCCCCCGTGTTGACCCCGGAGCCCGAACCCGAGCCGCTCACGCTGGAGGCCGAGCCCGAGCCGGAGCCCGAACCCAGTGCCGACGCCTTTGTGACTTCCCCGGAGCTTCTGCTGGCTGCCCATGATGCTGGGGTTCGGGAGGCGGCAGAGGAGACCGCGGTGGAAGAGGCTCCTGCTTCTGAGGAGGTCCCTGAGTCTGAGCCCGAGCCGATCGCGAGCGAGGGAGGCGTCTTGGCGTACAGCACCCCGATTTTGCGGGAAAACGAGACGCTCGCTCGCTCCTCCGAGGCAGGACACGTGATTCGACGCCGCCGCCTTTTTTGACAACGGCCCGCTAAGTCACGGGCCGACCGCGATACCCTCCTACCCAGGATGGGTAACCCGCTCGATTTCCTTCTTTGCGGCGCGTACGCTAACGTCGCCGCCTGCTACCCACCCAAACAGCTACCGCGAGGCTCTTAGATGGTGTCGAAGTCGTTCAGCGATGGCGTTGAAGCGTTCGGTGACTTCCCGTATGGCGCGTTCAGCTTCGGCTCCGACGGCGGCAACTCCTGCGGCGCGCGAGGCACGCGCGAGGGAGGTGAGTCCGACCGCTTGGCAGATCTCTTCAAGGGCTCTGGCGGAGCGAATGCGGACGTCGGCCGCGGACGCACGCAAGGAATCGAGATGCTTGGGAGCGTCTGCGAGAAACAGCGCGAAGACCTCGGCGGCCCCTTTTTTCCCCATGGCCCGTTCAAGCTCGCTGACACCTACACGCACCTCGATGTCGAGCGCCTTGCTTGCGGGACCGGCCCCGGGCACCCATCGATCGAGCAGATCGCCTAGGTCGTGCGGTCGAATGGGCTTGCTGATGTAGTCGTCCATGCCGGACGCAAGGCAGCGTTCGCGGTCTCCTTTCATGGCGTTGGCTGTGGTGGCCACGATCACCGTATGTCCCCCATGACTGGCCTCGTGAGCCCGGATCGCAGCGGTCGCAGCAAAGCCGTCCATCACGGGCAGCAGGCAGTCCATGAGCACCATCTCGAAGGTGCGGGACGTCACCACGGCAACGGCTTCCTTACCGTCGCCCACAATCTCGACGGAGCAGCCGAGTTTCTCGAGGATCACCGAGACGACCTGCTGGTTGATGCGATTGTCTTCGACCACCAGCACTCGAGCCGTGTTTGACCGTGCCGCGGGGCGGGAAGGGCGGTCGAGTACAAACACTGCGGTCTGGTGTCTGGAGGTACCGAGCGGAGCGGTCCAAACGAGAGCGTCGGTGCTCGACCCGTCTCGACGTCGCAGAGAGACTTCGACGGCCTGACTGCTCTCGCCACGTTCGCGGAGCTTGCGCAATAGCCCGTCCCAGCGCGCATCGCCGGCTACGGGAAGAGGCCGACCGAGGACTTGCTCTGGTGACCAACCGAATATGCGATGCGCGGCCGCGTTCCAAAGGGCTACGTGGCCTGAAAGCTCGAAGACCACCAACCCGAGTGGTGAGAGCGCTACTAAGGTTGCTAATAATTCGGAATCGTCTCGGTCCGCCATGACTCCACCCGCTGGTAAGGGAGGCGCGACCCTACCGGAAAGCCAGGCGCCTGGGGATGAATTGTCAGGCAACCAAACCCATTCTTACCGCTACGGTCCGAAGGAACGCTCCCCGCCTTGGGGTTCCCCTCACATCGCTCTGGATCGCGGCGCGCGCTTGGGCCAAAAGAGGTGTCCCACAAGGAGTTGGTCATGTCGTCGTATGTTGTCGCCGTTGCAGGAGCCACCGGGGCCGTAGGCCGGGAAATGCTGCGAATTCTTGAGCAACGGCGCTTTCCAATGAAGAAGCTAGTCCCGCTCGCGAGCGCCCGGAGCGCCGGCAAAACGCTCGAATTCGCCGGTGCCCAGGTGACCGTCGAAGAGCTTCGCCCGTCGTCTTTCGCCGGTGTCGATATCGCCCTGTTTAGCGCGGGAGCCGGAGTCTCTCGTCAATATGCTCCCCTTGCCGCCCAAGCCGGCGCTGTCGTGATCGACAATTCAAGCGCCTGGCGTATGGACCCGGACTGCCCCCTCGTCGTGCCCGAAGTCAACATGCAAGCCGCGAACTCCCGTCCCAAGGGGATCATCGCAAACCCTAACTGTTCCACCATCCAGCTTGTCGTGGCCCTCAAGCCGCTGCACGACGCCGCCCGGGTGCGTCACATCGTGGTCTCGACCTACCAGGCCACGAGCGGCAAAGGCCACGCCGCGGTCCAGGAGCTCCTCGAGCAGACCAGGCGCATGCTCGACGGCGGCCCAGCGAACGCGTCGGTGTTTCCTTGTCAGATCGCCTTCAACACGCTCTCGGACTGGAAAGCTGGCGAGGACGATTACTCCGAAGAAGAGCTCAAGATGGTCAACGAGACCCGGAAAATCCTGGGAGACCAGACCATCGGAATCTCCCCAACCACCGTGCGCGTGCCGGTTGTCAACGGACACTCGGAGGCCGTGTTCGTGCGTTTCGATCGCCCCATGACCCCGGCGGAAGCCAAGTCGCTTCTTCGTGGAGCTCCTGGTGTCGTCCTCGTCGAGGAACCGTACGGTCCTGGGAAGCATCCGCAGCCTGTGAACGCGTCGGGGACCGATCCGGTTTATGTGGGACGAGTCCGGGCCGACCTCGCCATTGCTGGGGCGCTCAATCTGTGGGTCGTGGCGGACAATCTGAGGAAAGGCGCGGCGCTCAACGCGATACAGATCGCCGAGCGTCTTTTTTGCTGACGGCGTGAGGGTTACGGCGATCCATCGGCGTCGTCGTCGGACGACGGGGTGGACAAGATAAGGTCCCGGTCCTCAGGTTCGGGCCGGGGCACAGGCTTCGCGGGCTCTGCGGGACGAAATCGAGAGTGATGCTGGAGGCGCTTGGTCCCCTTCGAGTGATCCCGATGACGTCCCGGGACCTTCGCCTTTGCCTGCCCTGGTTTCGTGAGGGGCGTAGGGTTTTCGATGCATCCAGCCATTCGGCTTGGGCAGGCAATGCGCACGTGAAAGTGGTCGTCATGGGGGAGCACGCCGCGCGGCTGGACCATGACTTCCGCAGCACGGACACGCAGTGCGGAGGGGGCTCCGATGCGCTCGGCATGCGCGAGAAGACGCGCTCGGAGCGGGCTGGCAACGAAGAGGTAGCTGACATGGGCTCCCGGGTCGGTGAGCACGGCCTGCACGAAGGCCCAGTTTTGCGCTTCGTCGAAATGGGCTCCCGAGTTGTGGGTCGCGGTGCCGTCGGGTTTGAACGTCAGAAACGAGGGGGCCAGTACGGGCTTGCCTGTTTGGCTGCGTACAAAGAACCCGATGTCCGCGTCACGACCGCTTTCGTGCGAATGGTGCCGGTCGATCTCGCCGCCGCCTGGACGGGACAAGTGGCCGACCGACATCACCGCATCGGGGAACTGCTTGTGGACCATGCGGGCCGCGCGGTCGATGAGCGAGACGAGCGGTTCGAGTCCCCAGCGCACGTCGCCGGCCGTGCAAGTCGGGACAATGCGCAGGTACGGGGTCTCTTCGAGGTGAAGTCCGCCGAGAAGACGCCCCTCGGTGGGAGAGCCTATGCTTCGTCCAAAGCGGAGCGCAGGGGTCGTGGCTGAGAGCGGAACAGCGGGTGGATGATGACGAGGACCCGGCCAGGCTCCGAGCGAGACGGTGAGCAGCGAGAAAACAAAGGCGGTGGCTAGGGGGGCAGGGCGCACAGTGGGCGCAGGGAAGCATGGCCGCTTGGCGTGGGGCAACAAACCCGACGCAGTCACCCGTTACCGCGGGCAAGCGCAACGTGGTTCCGGACGGGGGCAACGTGCTTTCGGACGGGGGCAACGTGGTTCCGGACGGGGGCAACGTGCTTTCGGACGGGGGCAACGTGCTTTCGGACGGGGGCAACGTGGTTCCGGATGGGGGCAACGTGCTTTCGGATGGGGGCAACGTGGTTTCGGATGGGGACCGACCCGCCATCAAGGGAGAGGGGTTAGTAGTGAGGTCTGCGCGGGAAAAGGTCTTATCGGAGAGGTCCGCGAGTTTCACGCCCGGTGGTTTCCCCGCATTTTGTTGTTCTTGGCACAAGACGGGGACTTTGTCCCCCGCCGGGAGGGAGTGCTGCCTGTCCGGAACAGGGGATTCTGTGTCCCGGACAGTCTTGATGTGGAAAAAAGCTTTAGGTTTCGAAGGGGGGGCGGTGGCATTCGATGTGCTTTTGGTTGGCCTGATTCGCGCGATCTCTCCTGCTAGCGGTTTGGTTTCGCGATGTTGATTCTCGGGCTGCCCATCGGGATAGGACGGGTGAGGGCAGGCTCGTCGGACCGGGTATTTGACGGTTCGGCGGGTTTGGGTTCGCGGCGGGAGCGAACGGAGGCGAGGCGCGCAGTAAGGACGCCGTCTCCGGGAGTGCAGTTTTGAGGACCGGTTCTGAAGAAGGGAGCCGCGTTATCAAATGCCGCAAAAAGTCGGTCCCCGGGG
>CAITRH010000535.1 GCA_903894755.1 uncultured delta proteobacterium | reverse complement strand
TCGGGCGCTGAGGTCGGTTCTTTTTGTGCTGAGGAGGCGCGATCGGGCGCTGAGGTCGTCTTTTTTTGCTCTGACCGCCAGCTCCATGAAGCCGTTGGCGTTGCCGAGTCCTTTGACTACCGTGCGCCCATGCGTCTTGTCGCTTTTGGAGTCGGCTACGTCGGCCTCGTCACAGGGACCGGGCTCAGTGAGCTCGGGCACGATGTCCTGTGTGTCGACATCGACCCCGCACGAATTCGGCAACTCGCCGACGGTGTCATCCCCATCTACGAGCCTGGCCTAGCCGACCTCGTTCGACGAAACGAACGCAATGGACGGCTTCACTTCGCCATCGAGGTCAGCGCCCCTTTCGATGAGTCCGACGTCTACTTCATCGCCGTCGGCACCCCGCAAGGCGCCGATGGATCGGCCGACGTCAGTGCCGTCTTCGCCGCCGCCGACACCATCGCCAAGCTCGCACGTCGTCCAGCGCTCGTCGCGGTCAAGAGCACCGTGCCGGTCGGAACCTGCGACGCGGTCCAAGAGCGTCTATCTCGCGCCAAGGTGCCTCTCGAGGTGGTCTCGAACCCCGAGTTTCTCAAGGAAGGGACCGCAGTACAGGACTTTTTCCGTCCCGACCGCATCGTCATCGGCGCCCGCAGCGAGCACGCTCGCGTGACCCTTCGCGAGCTTTACGCCCCCCTTCAGCTTTCCGGCGAACGTGTCGTGGTGACCGATCCCTGTTCGAGTGAGCTTGTCAAGTACGCCGCTAACACCATGCTTGCGATGCGAGTTTCCTTCATGAACGAGCTCTCTCGCTTATGCCACGCCACGGGCGCCGACATTCACGCAGTGCGCTTCGGGGTCGGCTCGGACGGACGCATAGGAAAGCGGTTCCTCTATGCCGGCCCGGGTTATGGCGGCTCCTGTTTTCCCAAGGACGTCAAGGCGCTTGCGGCCCTTGGACGCCTTCACGGGATCCCGATGCGTCTTGCGGAGGCGACGCACCTAGCAAACGACGAACAGGCGACCTTCGTGGCGCAGCTCGTCGAGACCGCGTGCGGGACGCTCGATGGCAAGACCGTGGCATTCTGGGGACTCGCCTTCAAACCCGAAACAGACGATGTCCGCGAGGCCCCGTCGCTCAAACTTGCGCAGAGCCTTTTGGCCAAGGGGGCCTCGATCGTGGGCCACGATCCAGAGGCGGGACCAAGCTTCGTACGTGCGCTGCGGTCTCTCGTGGAACCGTCCGAAGCCGCTCGCATTCGCGTGGTCGATCGGGATTACGACGCGCTCGACGGGGCCGACGCGCTCGTCGTGCTCACCGAGTGGCGCAGCTACCGAGCCCCCAACTTCGCCGAGATCAAGAAGCGCTTGAAAGGCCACGAGCCACCGGTCATCGACACTCGCAACGTGTGGCGTCCAGCCGACGTCGTGCGGGCAGGACTCCGCTACCAAGGGATCGGAGTGCGCCCGTGAGTGGCGGCGCGCGTTTGGTGGTGACTGGCGGCGTTGGTTTCATCGGGTACCACCTGACCCGGGCGTTGCTCGAACGGGGCGACGAGGTGGTGGTGATCGATGATCTTTCCGATGCTCCGTATCCTGCGGCCGAGAAGCGGCGAAACCTGGCGGACCTCGAGGGGCTTGACGGCCTTTCGAGCCAGCTACGTTTTCTGCACGCGGACATCACGGATCGAGCCGCAATTTCCAGAGCCTTCGAGGGGGCGACAGGGGTGTTTCATCTAGCGGGGCTCGCGGGGGTGAGGCCGTCGTTTGCGGACCCAGCAAAGTACATGCGAGTGAACGCCGAGGGGACCGCCACGGTACTGGAGGTCGCAAGAGAGCAAGGGATCGAGCGGGTGGTGTTTGCGTCGAGCTCGTCGGTCTACGGCAACGACACGCGTCTTCCTGCGAGCGAGGAGGCTTCTGCGTCAGCTCCGGAGTCGCCGTATGCGGCATCGAAGCGGGCAGCCGAGCTGGTAGCGAGCGCACTTGTGCGTCGTTCGCCGACGCTCCGTTGGGTAGGCCTTCGGTACTTCACGGTGTACGGCCCGAGGCAACGTCCAGAGATGGCGATCACGCTGTTCATGCGGTCCATGTTGGCGGGACGGGTGCTTCGCGTGTTTGGCGACGGGTCGATGCGAAGGGACTTCACCCATGTAGACGACATCGTGAGGGGGACATTAGCGGCGTTCGAGGGGGCTCCATGCGGGATGCGAGTGTTCAATCTCGGCTCGGGGGCACCGATGACTCTTCGGACCTTGGTCGCGTTGTTGGGCGAGGTGACGGGAGTGGTGCCGCAGGTTGTTTACGAGCCGCAGCCCTTGGGGGATGTGGACGCGACGTTTGCGGACATCACGCGGGCGCGGAGCGAGCTTGGATGGGAGCCGCGGGTGTTGTTTGGGGACGGTCTACAAACCGTATTGGCTTGGGTCTCACGCGGCGCGACTGTGGCCTGAGGCCATGGCGCATTTGCTGGAGCAGGTGATTGAGGAGCCTCGGGCGTGTTCGTATCTGTCTCGCGAGGATGCACAGCTCGAGGTGCGGGTGATGGTTCATGTGACGGCCGAGGAGTTCGAGGCGATGCTGATGAGGGGGTGGAGGCGGTTTGGGCCGTGTTACTTTCGTCCAGCGTGCGCGTCGTGCCACGAGTGTGTGGGGCTGCGAGTGGTGGTGGACGACTTCGAGCCGACCAAGAGCCAGCGTCGAGCGGGGCGTGCGGGGAGTCGTCTGCGTCGGGTGGTGGGGCCGCCGCGGGTGAGTGAGGATCGTCTTTCGCTTTACGCGCAGTGGCACGCGGAGCGGGAGGGGGCGCGAGGATGGCAACCCAACGCACACACGGCACGGAGTTACGCGCTCGACTTTGCATATCCTCATCCAGCGGCGCGGGAGGTAGCGTTTTACGACGATGCAGCGGGGGGCAAACTCGTGGCGTTAGGTCTTTGGGACGAGACTCCGAGCTGCTCGAGTGCGGCGTTTTTTTTCTTTGATCCGGGTTATGCAAGCTGGTCTTTGGGGATTGCCAACGTAGTGCTGGGGATTGCCGACGCACGTCGACGGGGGGTACCGCATGTGTATCTGGGCTATCGGGTGTTGGAGTGTGCGTCGCTTCGGTACAAGGCGGGGTTTGGTCCTCACGAGCTGTTGAGGGAACGACCGGAACCTGGGGAGAGTCCGCAATGGGAGTCCGCAGAGACCGGACGTTGCTGCGGATGATGGTCCGGCGCCTTGTTGCCTGCGCGCTCGGTGTGGCTCTGGTAGTGGAGACTCCTTCTGGGCAGGCGCATGGCGAGCCGGCGGTTGCAGTGGCGGGAGACACAGTCACGCTGCAGGCCGAGCAAGTGGACTTGAACGTCTTGACCGGGGAGGCTGTGCTGACGGGCAAGGTGCTACTGACCAAAGGGGAGCTTGCGGTCCGGTGTCCTCGTCTGGACGTACGTTTTGATTCGACGCCGACGGTAAGCTGGGCGAGGGCATCCGGCGGAGTTTCAGCAGAACTGCGAGGAGTGCATGCGGAGGCTTCCACTGTGGAACTGGACCTGCGAGGACAGGTAGTGGATCTACGAGGCGGGGTACGTCTAACGCGAGGCCAGGGGTGGCTGATGGCGGAGACGGCGCGCATGGAGCTTGTCAGCGGCAAGGTGTCACTTACGCAGGTCAAGGGGGTGATTCCGGTGCCAAGCGGTAGGTTGGTCCCATGACGCTGACGTTGGGTGGTTCCCTTTCGCAGCGTCGGACCGAGTTTGCACGGTGTCGGACCGAGTTCTCGGCATCTGCGGATCGTCTGCCCGCGCCGACAACTTTCTAGGGGAAGCCGCGGATCACTTTTGCGGTTACGACCGCAAAAAGGAACTCAGAACACACGCAGGAACACCAGTGCGTAGGCCACCACCACGATGACCGGGACAATGCGCATGGAGTACTTGTGCAGGGCTGCAGTAGCCTTGTCTTGTTTGAGATCGTCGAAGCGGGCGAGGAGTACGGCGGACGTGGCGCAGATGAGCAGCAAGCCGTAAGTGGTGAAGAGAACCCGGTCGACGCGGGTCAGGTAGCTGATTGGGGGAAGCGCCGACGTCGAGCTCAGATGGAACATCACGGCGCTCAGTAGGCCCGCGGTGGAGAGCGCGATGCGGTTGGCAATCTGCTTTGGCGCGATGAACAGGCCAAAGAGCGATATCAGCATGATGATGAGCACCGGGAAGAACTGCTTCATGAACGCGGGAAAACGTGCTCTGCTCACCGTCACGTCGAGCGAGACGATGTGCAGCTCTTCGTTGACTTCCGCGTACTTGTGCGTCCTCGCCTTCACTTCGAAGCCGTCGATCAGCCACCCCGCGAGCTTGACATCCTGATCGACTCCGGACTCCTTTTTGTCGACATCAAGCAGCGCCTCGCCCGTGCGGTCGATGAGATCAATAGAGAGCTCTTGGTGGTCGAAGGGAAACTCCGCGAGATCGATGTCGGCTTGGAGTTCGGCCTTGACCCGAAACGTCTTGGTCCCGGAGTCTTCATCGACCACTTCTTTGCTGGTGATCTTGCCATCTAGGATGTCGAAGTCAGGATTGCAGTCGTGGGTTTTGTCCTCACAGGTGAAGGCGGCGTAAAACTCGGCGGAAAAGGTTCCCGCGCCGAGATCGAGCTTGCCCAGGTTGATGAGAAGTATGCCCACCCGGATCTTTTGCGGTGCGGCTTTGGCGTGCCCCTTCGATTTGGCGCCAGGCTCCGCATCGGGAGCGTGGGCCGAAGGGGCCGGGGCGTCAGGTTGGGCCAGAGCGCGGTACGACGACAACATGCCAAACGCGATCAAAAGCAGGCCCAGAGACAACAGCAGTCTTTTTTTCATTTCCCCTCTTTTCATGGGCAGTGCATAGCACCAACAGGCTCGCGCTGGCGACGCCTTTCGGGCGACCTCCAGTCGAAAGGATAGACTTGGCGGCCCGCTGAGCCGACCATGGCCACCATGCGTTTGCGACCGTGGCTCCTCGTTGTCCTGCTCGTCGCGGTGGCCATCACCGCACTGCTTCTTTTCCCTGTCTTCGTGCGCTATCGCCTCGTCACCGACGCGCGCCAGCGAGGCCTTGCGCTCGTCATCGACCAGGTCCGCTGGGAGGGCGGCACCGTTCGTCTCCTCGACGTCACCGCAACCAGCCCCGAAATCCCTGCAAGCCGAGGCCATGCTGCCGACGTCTTCGTCGAGATGTCCGGGCTTCGTCCCGCCCGTCTCACCGTGCTCGGCGGCGAGCTCACCCTCGATGGCCCCTTCGAGCGCATCCGCGACGCCTTCATCACGTGGCACGCAAAACACCAACACCTTGGGTTTCCCGAACGTGTCCGGTTGACCCAAGCGCACATTCTCTGGACTGTCCCCTTTGGACCAGGGTCGCAGTTCGAGGCCCACGGGGTCACAGTCGAACAGCTCGGAGCAAACGGCGCCGACGAGCTTCACCTGCAAAGCCCCAATGTGCGTCTGACCTTTCCCGCGGGTCATGTTGGTCCGTGGAGCTTGACCATGGACCGGGTCCAAGGGGAAGCGCGCGGACGGGTCGGGCTCAACGCGAAGGGCATCGACGCTTTCCTGCAGGTTAGCAGCCAACAGGAACGCATCTCGGAGATCCAATTGCAGACCCCAAGGGGGAGACTCTCGGCCTTTGGAATCCCGGCCTCCCTAGCAGGACTCACCGAAGCCACCGAAGTCGAGGTGAAGCTGCAAGTGAGCGTTGGAGAAAAGGTAAGCGGGACTTTGAACCTAAAAGTGTACGGGGTCCCGCTGGGCAATCTTCCCCCTGTAGATGTTTCTCTTGCGCTCCAGGCCGAGGGGGCGCGAAGGGCACCACTTGTGATTTCCAATGGTGTTCTAGCCATGGGCCCCCTCTCTGGACCCGTCACAGGGACATGGACCGTAGAAGACGACGGTTTCGTATTGGCGCTCGATTGGAGGGGCGGACCGGTGTCGTGTGATGCGCTAGCGGCGGTGTCGTCGAGCGTCGTAAGGGATCCCGTGGCCGAGTTAGGCGAGCAAATGCGTCAGTTTGCGCGTCTCACGGGGTTTGCCAAGGTGACCGGGAACTTGCGCGCCGAGGCGTCCGTGCGGTTCGATTCGCGCGATACGGGAGCGGCGCGGGTTTCGTTCGTACCGAAAAGCGATTGTGACGTCGCGTTCGCGTTGCCGTTCGGTCGAACTGGGCGGTGAAAGCCTTCAGGTCAAATCGCCTGACGCACAAACAGATCCTCCAAGGTCTCCCTCTTCGGCGTCACACTCTCCACCCGCGCTCCAGCCAAGAGCGCCTCCTCAAGCACGCAACGTACCGCTTGATCCCCCTCCGGCTCCACGACATGCAACTCCCCCAATGGCGCGACCCGATAACCTAACGTTGCAAATCGCTCCCTCAACCCGTCGCTCACCCCTCCCAATACCACCTCGACTCGACGCGTCCCTGCTGCCAAGAGCTCTCCTATGGCCCCCGCCACAACCACCTCCCCTTTTCGCAGGATGCAAACGCGGTCGCACAACAGCTCTACATCGGTCAGAATATGACTGGAAAAGAACACCGTGCGCCCCGCCTTCTTCTCCTCGACTATCAGATCGCGCACCTCCTTTCGCCCCACAGGATCCAATCCACTCATCGGCTCGTCAAGAATCAGCAGCTCCGGCTCGTGTACCAACGCCGCCGCTAGTCCCACCCGCTGTAGCATCCCCTTCGACAACGCCCGCACGGCTCGGTCAATTGCATAGGCAACCCCAACCCGCTCGAGCACTGCCTCCACCTTTGTCCGTAGCCCCGAACCACTGAGCCCACTGAGACGTCCGCAAAGCGTTACGAACTCCCGTGGCGTAAGGTAGGGATATACATACGGGTTCTCTGGTAGAAACCCCACCCTCGCCATCGCTGTCGGAGAGGGAGCCCTGTGTCCTAGGATCGTCGCTTCCCCTTGCGTGGGTGCAATAAGCCCCGTCAGCATCTTGATGGTCGTGGTCTTCCCCGCACCGTTGGGACCAAGAAACCCGAAGATGTCCCCTGAGCTCACCGAGAAGGAAACCCCGCGGACGGCCTCCACACGTGCTCCTGTAAAAGGTTTGCGGAAGGTCTTGGTCAGCTTGTCAACAGTCAGTACGTTGGCCATGATCCTACCCTCGACTGATGAAGAACAGCGCTTCTTGAGCGTACAGGTTGTCCTCGGGGGCGAGCGGACGAACGGTCCCCTCGGAAAGTGCAAACGCCTTGGTTACACGCACACGATGCTCGTGCGCCCAGTCGAGAAAATCACGGATCGACAGCGGATGGATGTTCGGTGTCGCATGCCATGCGTGTCCCCCACGTTCCCCGACCGCTATGCTCCCCTGCAACGCCAACGCAAGACGGGTCCGCCAGTACGCTACGTTGGGAAAGGAGACAATCCCGTGACGGCCCACCCGAAGCATCTCGCCCAGCATGGTGAGAGGACGACGCAATGTCTGCAAGGTCTCTTCGAGCACCACGTAGTCGAAACCACCATCGGGAAACCCCTCGAGTCCCTCGTCGAGATCCATCTGGAGCACCGGAACCCCACGCACGGCACACGCAATCACCGCCTCAGGGTCAATCTCCAACCCTTGCACCCGCACGTCTTTTTCTGTCATCAGCTTCTCGAGAAGCTCGCCGGTCCCGCAGCCAAGATCGAGCACTGAGCAGCCCGAAGGGATCTCGGTCCCAATGATCGTGTCTTGCCATCGTCCCCCGACCGGCCACACCGGTGGGGACTGCGCAATAAGACGTACGAACTGCGCAAGACTGGCCCCGTCGATGTCGCCATCGATGCGCTTGATGATCGCCGATACCACCTTGTCAACCCCGTCCCGACCTGTCTTGGGCATTGCGTCAGCCCTCCTTAGCAATGACGTGGGGGCGACGTCGATCGGCCAGGAACGAGGAGAGCAGCTTGCCCACGATGTCGGTCTCTACGAGGAACGCGTCGTGGCCGTGGTGGGAGGGGACCTCGACGTAGGTGATGGGTTTTCCCAGTCGGCAGAGGGCGAGGGCGAACTCTTTGCAGCGGGCAGGTGGATAAAGCCAGTCGGAAGAAAACGACGCGACCATCACCTCCGAGCGGATTCGTCGCACGGCTTCGACAAGGTCACCGCCGCCCCAGTGTGCGGCTGCATCGTAGTAGTCCATGGCGCGAGTGACGTAGAGATAGCTGTTGGCGTCGAAGCGCTCTACAAAGGTTTTTCCCTGGTAGTCGAGGTAGCTCTCGACCTCGAACTCGACCCCGAAGCCGTGGTTGCCCTTGGTTCGGAACTTACGCCCGAACGTGGAGTGCATGCCGCTCTCCGACAGGTAGGTGATGTGAGCGAGCATGCGGGCCGCCGCCAGGCCGGCATGGGGTATGGGGCCGCCGTAATACTCGCCGCCCCGGAAATGCGGGTCATTCATGATGGAGAACCGTCCCACCGCGTTGAATCCGAGCCCCTGGGTCGATAGACGCGGGGAGGCGGCTAGCACAATGCACTTGTCGACGCGGTCTGGAAACGCCAAGGCCCATTCGAGCGCCTGCTGGCCTCCAAGCGAGCCGCCGACGACGGCGCGGAGCCGTTGGATGCCGAGGGCGTCGAGCAGACGCGCCTGAACGCGCACCCAGTCACCGACCGTGACGACGGGGAACGAAAGGCCGTAGGGACGTCCTGTGGACGGGTCGAGGCTGGGCGGGCCGGTGGTGCCGTAGCAGCTTCCGAGCACGTTGGCGCAGATGACGGCGAAGCGGTTGGTGTCGAGGGGTTTTCCGGGGCCAACGATGGGGTCCCACCAGCCGGGTTTGCGAACGCGCCAGGGACGGCCGAGTGCTTCGGCGGTTTTGTCCCAGCCTGCGACGTGGGCGTCGCCGGAGAGCGCATGGGCGACGAGGACCACGTTGTCGCGGGAGGTGGAGAGTGCGCCGTAGGTTTCGAATTCGACGTCGATGGGGCCAAGGGAGGCTCCCCCTTCGAGCTTCATGGGGGCTTCGGACGAGGCCAGACGCAAGGTGCGCGGCTCGGTCCAGCCTACCGAATGGGGACTGTCGGGCAGATCGTAGATGTGCGGTTTCTCAGACATGGCAGCGGAGGTGAGGGCCAGAATGGTCGGTTCAGCCCCGACAGTCCATTAAAACGACGCGCTTGCTGTGGGCTACTCCTCCGGGTTTGTCTCCTCGATGGACCGATCGAGGACAACCTGGTCCCCACTGACGCGTCCTCGCATGACAAAGGTCGAAAGCGCGCCATTGCCATTGAGGTCGCCGTGTGCGGTGACTGTGAAGCCGGTGGCGGTCGCTTCGTAGAGGTACTGATAGTACTGAGGCGCGTCCATGGTGAACTTTAGACAAACCCACCCGTTGTCTTTGTCGCCGCTCCAGTCCGACGGGGAGGACAGGTACTTGCCCTTTCCTATGCTTGACGGGGACGATGGGACTGGGAGAGCCGACCCGCACAACCTCTTTCCGCGCCCTCCAACCCGTTCGATTTCGTAGGCAAGCTTGGCGTCCCTTGCGATCTGCCCGACGACGTTCCGGGCCTCGGCCGTCTTGGCGTTGACCAGGAAGCGGCGCATGCCAAAGACGGCCAAGACCGCCATGACGCCCACCGCGACAATAAGAAGCATTGCGGCAGCAACGAGCACGATGACCCAGGTGGGCCAGCCCTGCTGTTGAGGATCCCCGTTGGACATAGGTCTCTCCTAGCCGAGTGCTTCGTTGCGAGGCACACGCTCTTTTGCGCGGCGTGCGGGGTCGAAGTCGGCCACGACCACGGTAATGTTGTCCTGTCCCCCCGCAGCATTGGCGTGGGTCACAAGCCGTCGGCACGCCCGTTCTGCGCAGGAGGTATTGCGAAGGATCTCTTCGATTTCAGCGTCACGCAGCATTCCTGTCAGCCCGTCCGAGCACAATAAGAGCCGGTCCCCAGGGGATGGCTCAATGCGAAACACGTCGGGCGGATGCGGCTTACGCATCCCCATGTGCCTTGTGATCACTCCGCTGTAGGGGTGGTGGGAAGCCTGGTCGACAGTGAGCCTTCCCTCTCGGATCAGCCTCTGCACTAGACTATGGTCTTCCGTCACCTGTCGCAGCTCGCCGTTGTGAAGCATGTACGCCCGGCTGTCTCCCAGGTTCGCAATAAACAGCGCCGAGCCCCGGAGCATCGCCAACACCACAGTGGCCCCCATGCCGCTCAGCCCCTTACGTCCATCGGCAATGCTCCACACCGCGCGACTCACATCCATCAGCGTCGACCGCAAAATCTGTGGAATCCCCCCACGTCGCTCAGGCCCAAGACGCTCGTCGAGCATCGTCGGAAGGCCCTCCGCTACGATGTGCGCCGCCACGTCGCCCCCGTTGTGCCCCCCCATCCCGTCGGATACCAGCAAAAGCTTTCGCCGCGAGTCCACCACAAAGGCATCCTCGTTGCGCCGACGGGACCGACCTACGTCCGATAACCCCGCCGCTCGCCCCCACTCGATGCGAGGTCGGGATGTCCTGGTGCCGTCCGAAACTTCTTCCACTGTAATCAATGCCCTCACCCCGCCGTCCGCGCTCTTTTGTTCTTTTGGCCATGAGGCCCAACCCCGAAAAGGCTCTTACTCTTCGTCGGCGCGTTAGACCACATCTTTTCACCACATGCGTCGTGAAGGTGCGGGGGGATATTGAAAGGCTGCGAAGCCCTGCTAGCGTCGCCGCCATCGTCGCCCGCCAACCCGCGGGTGACCACCCAGGGAAAACACCTTCATGACGAACACTCAGAATGCCCCCATCGCAGGCCCCGGCATCACCCTCACCGGAGGAGCCGCGATCCTAGCTCCCGTCACCGCGTTCCAGAACGGCGTGGTCCCCCCCAACGCGTTGGTTCTGCTCCCCATCAACCCCAACGGGACCCCCATCGAAAAAGAGATCCTCAAAGGCCCCGTCGCCCTCGTCATGGACGACGTCTGGAAGCTCCTTGGGTTCAACGGTCCCGCCGTCCAGGTCCAAGACGAGCAGGGACGTCCCATCGCCATCGGTCTCGAAGACCTCCTCGCCGGCCTCGAGAAGCACTGGACCGAAGGCCCCACCGACTTGGCGCGGGGGCGACTCTACGCGCAGGAGCTCATGAAACACGGTCGGAACGCCAAGGCCGAACAGGTGCTCTCCAAAGTGGTCGCCCTCGGCGGCGATGGAGAAGACTGGCTCGCCCTCGGCATCACCCAAACCGCCCAGGAAAAATTCGACAAGGCCGAAGGCACCCTCAAAGGAGCCGTCAACCTCCTCAAAGACTCGCCGTTCCCCGCACTCCATCTTGCCCGTGTCATGAAAGGCAAGAAAGACCCAAAGGCCGAACGCGAGTGGGTGGAGCGCGCCATCCAGACCGACGCGCAATCGGTCGACGCCTGGGCGTATCTCTTCAGCTCCGTACGCGACACGGACGGTGAGGCCAAGGCGATCTCCGACGTCGATGAACTCGCCTCCGCGCCGGTCCATGCAAAGAACCCCGCCCCTTACATTGCGCTCCAAGGCTTCTTCGCTGCCGACGAAGCCACCCGCGAGCGCGCCATCGGCTTTGCCAAGAAAGGGATCGCCCGCGCGCCTCAAGACCCGCTCGCCCTCCTCTGTCTCTCGGCACTCTACGGGCAAGCATCAAAGATCGACGAGGTCGTCAAGCTCCTCGCTCCTCACGAAGCTCTCATGGTCCGCGACGTGCGCATCGCCCACAACTACTTTGAAGCGCTCTTCCAGATGCGCGACATCGGACGCATCACCGCGCTCCTCAACAAGCTCGCAACGTCGTCGGTCCGGGAAGTCAAACAGTTTGCCATCGACCGTTCCCGAGCCATCTCCCAGATGCTGCAGCAGCAGCAACAGGCACTCGCCGCCGGCCAAAACGCCTGACAACTACGAAATCGTTCGCGAGGACCGCATGAACCCAAAGAAGCGGTTCTCAACACCCATGAGTGCCCAATGAGCGAAATCCGCGTCATCCCGCTTGGTGGTCTCGGAGAAATCGGGATGAACTGCCTCGCCCTCGAGCAACGAGGGGAGGTGCTCCTCATCGATTGCGGGGTCACCTTCGATAACCGTCATCTCGGCATCGACATCATCCATCCCGACTTTCGCGCCCTCGAAGCCTACCGAGGCCGCATCGTCGGCATCTTCCTCACCCACGGACACGAAGACCACATCGGCGCGCTCCCTTACCTGCTGCGCCACTTCGACATCCCGATCTGGGGACCCCGCTACACCTTGGGCCTCGTACGCGAGCGCGCCGCCGAGCATGAAATCCTCGACTACGTAAAACTCATCGAGGCCCACCCACGCGCTCGCTACAAAGTTGGTTCGTTTGTCGTCGAGCCCATTCGAGTCACCCATTCCACCGTCGATGCCACCGCGCTCGCCATCACCACAGACGCGGGCCTGGTCGTGCACACCGGGGACTTCAAGTTCGATGAAGCACCTCCCGACGGTGAACCGTCCGATGTCCAGCGCCTCGAGGAGCTCGGTCGCGAAGGCGTCTCGCTGCTTCTGTCGGACTCGACCAACATCGACAGGGACGGGGTTTCTGGAGGCGAGCTTGGCGTCGGCGAAGCCATCGAGCCCATTGTTCGTGGAGCCCACGGTGCCGTGGTCGTCGGCCTGTTCGCCTCCAACGTCCATCGTCTCCGCATGCTCGGCAACATCGCCGCGAGCACTGGGCGAAAGATCGTGACCTTTGGACGCGGTGTGAACACCCACGCCCGTGTCGCCAGAAGCACCGGCCACCTGCACTGGCCAAGCGACGTTGTGTTCCCCACCGACCGCACCCGCGACCTGCCTCGACGCTCGCTTCTCGGCATCGCCACCGGCACCCAGGCCGAGTCGAGGGCGGCGCTGGGACGGCTCGCTCGCGGCGAACATCCGGCGTTCGACCTCGCGACGGGAGACACCGTGATCATGTCGTCACGCATCATCCCTGGCAACGACCTCGAGGTGTTTGGGCTGATGACCCTCCTCCTTCGTCGCGGTGTGGAGGTCCGCACGTGGCTCTCCGATCGCGGAATCCACGTGAGCGGTCACGCGGCGAGGGACGAACAGCGAAGGATGCTCGACCTCCTTCGCCCGAAGGCTTTCGTTCCGGTGCACGGCACGCTGCATCATCTACTTCGTCATGCGGCGCTTGCCCGCGAGGCCGGAGTCCCGAGCGTCTGCGTTCTAGAAAACGGCGATGTGGCGACCCTGGACCCCACCTCTGGGTTACGTCGCACGAGCAAGGTGCATGCGGGACGGGTCCATGTATTTGCGGGGCGGACCTTAGCTCCCACGGTGCTTCGCGAGCGTCGTGCGCTCTCCGAAGAGGGGGTTGCGTTCGCCGTGGTGCCGGTCAACGCGCGTGGCGAGCTCGTGGGGGAGATCGCGTTGGCAACTCGCGGAGTGCTCGATGAAACGGTCGACGCACATGTGTTGGCGCTGACCCGTCACGAGGTGCGCGATGCGGTTGACGAGCTCGCAGACGCCGACGACGGGGCGATTGCCGAAGCCGCGCGTTTGGCGGCGCGACGGGCGTTTGTCCGCGCTCTCGGATTCAAGCCGATGGTGGTGGTCAAGGTCCAACGGGTTACGTCGTGACCCCGGTCGCATGTCCCACGGCTCCTTTTTTGGCGTCACGTCTTCGGGCTCTCGATGTCACGCTCGGAGAGACCCTGGCGCGTGTGTCCGACGCGACCGACGACGAGGCGATCCACGACTTGCGGGTGGCCATTCGGCGCCTTCGGGTCCTTCTCAAGCTCGCACGTCGCATCTTCGGCCGCTACCACACCGACGCCGTACGGAGCGCCTTCACGGTGGTCCATCGATCGACCGGTGCGCTGCGCGACGAAGAGGTGCTCGAAGAGACGCTGGCCCGGGTGCAGGTCGACCTGCCGCCTTTCCTGGGCTGGCGAAAAAAGCGGGTGTCGCACCAAAAGAAACTTCGCAAGGCGGTCCTCGTCGAGCTTGGCGGGACGACGTTAACGAATGCCCGTGCGCTTCTTACTGCGCTCTTGACGTTTCCCGCGAACCCCGACGATGAAGTCGACGTAGCTCGCTTTGCAGTACGGGCTGTCGAGCGCGCCCAAAAGGAAGTCCAAGCAAGGCGCGCGGTCAACACCGACGACGCTGCGGGACTCCATGCCCTTCGGATCGCGCACAAGCATGTGAGGTACGCGGCCGAACTATTGTCCGACGCGCTCCCTGCGGAGCTTTCGGCGCTTGCGAAGCCGTCCACTCTTTTCCAGAAGCGACTCGGAGAGATTCACGACATCGACATGGCGATCGAGACGCTCAAAGCGACGCGTCTTGCGGCGTCCACTCGGGTGGTGGTGATCGAAGCGCTTCATGGGATGCGGGCCGAGCGGGTGGCCAAGTACCTCGATGACGCGACACGGAGCTACGCACCAGGGGTGTAGCTGTTGTCTGGCGATGATCGACAGGGGCGACAGGTTTGCGAAATCCTACGGGGTCGAGTCCGACGTTTGCGCGTGGGCATACATGCTCCATACGAGCCCGAGCCTCAACGAAGACTCGGATGCGGACACCAAATCTGCTTGGGCGAAGGAGGTCGCCGATCGGCTTGGTGCTCAGCTCGGCTCGTCGAGAACGTCCACGATGGACGGGGCTCCGAAGCCCCGTCGGAGAGCTCGCGGCCACCATCAAGAGGTGCGGCTCGACGAATGCCTCGGCAGGCTTCCCCAACCGCTTGGGCGCCTTCCGTACGTAGCGTTGGTCCGGCGCAAACGGATAACTCTCCGGCGCGGCAAGTACCTCTGCGACCCGACGAACCATCTCCGCGACGAAGCCCGCCGCGAGGTCGCGCCCCACCCGCGCATACCAGTTCACCGCGGCGTCGAAGTCCTTCGCCGCACCGGGTTCAATCACAAGCCTCACGTCGCAAGCTTCGTCCGGGCTCGTGCGAGTACGCTTTCCCACAACTCGCCGCGCGTCTCGCCCGCGTCCAGGGCCGCGACGCGCCGTGCGATCTCCGCGTCCCACGCGGCCGCACTCTCCTCCGGGGACAACCCTTCTTGTCCGCCTGATGGCGGCAGGTCCGCTTCTTCGACAGGCCATCGAGGACCTGGCCGCCTGCCTCCCGATGCACACGAGCATGCGGTGGCCGATCAGATTTTGCTAAACTGCCGTCGTGTCGTCGGCCAAGAGCCGAGCCAGATCCCAGAAGAACAGGAGTTTATCGTGTTCATGCAAAATACCTGGGAGCAAGCTCGGGACGATGGACGCATGGAGGAAGCCGCCCGGTCCGTGCTGACCGCGCTTCGCGTTCGCGGCATCGAGGTCCCTGATGCTGCGCGGAAGCGTATCCTCGCAGAAAAGGATCGGGAACGCCTCGAGCGCTGGCTCGAACGTGCCATCCTCGCCTCGTCCATCGTGGACGTGCTCAACGTGCCGAGCTGAGTCGAACCTGTTCAGAACGCCCGCTCGAAACAACCTCCTGGTTCCATTGTCGACAAGCGTGGACCCATCGTCGACCGCGACGCTTCCGTCCCCGCGCGTCTTGGTTGCATTGTCGAGGAGCGTGGACCGACTGTCGAGCGCGATGCTTCCGTCCCCGACCGCGATGCTTTCGTCCCCGACCGCCCTGGTTCCACGATCTAAAATCGCGGGTCGACGATTCGAGGCGACGCTTTCATCTCAGAGCTTCCTGGCTCCACGATTTTGAACCGTGGGTCGACGATTTGTGGCGACGCTTTCATCTCCGAGCATCTTGGTTCCACGATTTGGGACCGTGGAACCATCGTTGAGGGCGATCAGGTCATCGCCCATGTCGATCGTTCGATCGAGGACCCCTCGATGGTCTGATCTTCGCGGTCGATGGTCTGATCGCCCTCGACGATCACCTGATCGTCGCGAACCGTGGTCCGACTGCCGCGGTCGATGGTTC
>CAITRH010000534.1 GCA_903894755.1 uncultured delta proteobacterium | reverse complement strand
TCGAACATCGGCCAAAGGGACCACGAGCATCGCACACATGGACCTCAATTGGTTGGCCGTGACCACGTAGAGCATCTACGTCGCGACGTGCAACCATCGAGGTCGCGCACGTCAAACGCTGCGCGGCGACGTTCGATGCTCGCACACCGCGACCTCGATGCTTGCACACTGCGACTTCGAGGGGCCAAACCATGGACTTCGAGCATTGCACGCCAGACGTGAATTATGGGCACGTCCTGCATGCCTATGTCGAGGTCGAGACGGTAGATGCTTCAACGCGAAGACTTGGAGCATTGGCCACATGGGCGCAAAGCATCGAACAGCTGGACGTCGATTTCGGGGCTGTCGCGACGTCAAGTTCGAGGTCGCGATGTACAACCATCGAGGTCGCGATGTAGGAGGATCGAACGCGCGACGTGCAAGCGTCGAGGTCGTCTCGTGGGAGCGTCGAACGGGCGGTGTGGGAGCAGTCTGAGCAGACCTTCGGTACGTACCTCACGACGCGTGGCAGGCGTTTCTTGCGTACTACGGGGCGCTCAGCGCGATTGCGCCGCGCGTTCCCGCGCTTGCAGGGCTTCTCGCGCCGACGGTCGAATTCATGGCAACCGGGACGCGAAAGAAGGCGGTCGCGGAGGAGAGGGGGTGTCAGTACCTAATTTGTTCGAGGTAGCCATTCAGGGAAAGGAACTTATCGGCTCCTGACTTCAGTGCGGCGGCCGCGTGATCCCAGAACAGTACGTGGATTTCGAATTCCTTGGCGCGCAGCTTCTCCAGAACGGGCATGTAGTCCGCATCGCCCGCAATAAGGATAAAGATATCCTCGCGCTTGGTCGCTATTTCATACATGTCCTGCATGATATCGGCAACCATCAAAGTATCGATCCCTTTTTCCTTGTTTCTGCTGTTCCGATCCAAAATCTCGAGCCTAAACCCAGCGCGCTTCGCTGCGTTCCAGACCGAATCTGCCTGAGGCGGCCTGGAACCATAGAAGCGAGCGACCTTGATCGGAGCGTTGTTAGCAATCTCCAAGACGCGGCCGAAGTCCAATATAAATGTGTTGTCAAACGTCTTGGTCTCCGAGGCTTCCCAAATGTCGAGCGCCATGCCCTTGCTGACGGCGCTGACCTTCTTGCCTTCAATCCACAGATTCGAGTCATCCAGGTAAATTAGTGCGCTCATGATCCTGCCTCCCCGATGCCTAACCCACCAAACATGTTGTGTTACGCGACCGGGCGCCGCAATTTCTGCCTGCGCCGCGTATACCACAGGCTGCACGACCACGTAGGCAAGAAACCAACGACAATATCCATTGACAGCCGCGCGTTCCAACGAAACACTGTCCCGCTAGGCGGCCATCGCCGCTCCTGGAGGCAACCATGCGGACCATTCAACAAGGCGTGCTGCTCGCGGCGGTCGTAGGCGCGGTTCAATGTGGCGGGGCGGAACGCACGTCCGTAACCCCTTCGACCCCCCGAAGTCTCGACTTCGCTCCCGAGCCCGACGGGAGAAAAGAGCCGCGGCTCGCCCTGGTCATCGGCAACGCCGCCTACGCGGAAGGGCCCCTCGCCAACCCCGTGAATGACGCTCACCTCATGGAACAGACCCTCAAAGGCCTCGACTTCGAGGTCATTCGTCACGACAACGCGAACCAGCGCACCATGCGCGAGGCCCTCCGCGAGTTCAGCGACCGCATCAAGGGGGGCGTCGCGCTGTTCTATTACGCTGGCCACGGCATCGAAGTCTCCGGGGCTAATTACATGGTCCCCGTTGGCGTCAAAATCACCCGCCGCGAGGACGTGAAAATCGAGGCCGTCCCCGTCGAGGACGTGCTGCAGTCGGTCCGAGGTCGTCCAAGCCGCCTGAACGTCGTGATCCTGGACGCCTGCCGCAATGACCCGTTCACGCGTTCCTTCCGCAGCGGCTCGGGGGGACTCGGCACGATGGATGCGCCAAAGGGGACTTTGATCGCGTACGCGACCGCGCCTGGCACCGTCGCAGCCGACGGAAACGGAGACAACGGGACCTACACGCAGGCGCTGAGCCAGGCCATGCAACTGCAGGGGATACGCATCGAGGACGTCTTCGCGCAGGTGCGGGAGCAGGTGTTCCGCGAGACGAACGGACTGCAGCAGACGTGGGAGGCGTCATCCATGTGGCCGGGCGCGTTCTACTTCAAGGGGAAGCCCGTAGCCGTGGCCGAGTGTCCGCAGGGGTCCGCGCTGCAGGGGGGGAAATGCGTGCGGACCGAGGTCAGCGTCACGTGCCCCGCAGGGACCCAATGGAACGGCACCCAATGCGTGGCCGCCGTGGTCTGCCCAACAGGGACCCGCTTCCTCGAGGGGACAGGCTGCGTCGCCAATGTCGTACAGCCCGCGCAGCCCGTGCAGCCGCCCCCCGTACCGCAGCCCAGTCCCGTGCCAGTCCCGCCGCCTCCGAGGCCCCCCGTGCCCGCAGTGGTGCCCACTCCCGTTGTCTCAGATCCGGGGGCTTCGTTCCGTGCTGCCAACCTGGTATGGCAGAAGGAGCCTGCCCCCAACCAGATGAACTGGGAGTCCGCCAAGTCGTATTGCCAGGGGTTGACGCTCGCTGGCGGCGGCTGGAGACTGCCGTCGAAAGACGAGCTCCTGGCGCTGTACGCAACCAAGTCGTCCGGTACCGCGTCGTTCCCTGGCATGGACGCCGGCTATTATTGGTCTTCTTCTGCGGTGTCTGGCTCGTCCGGCTACGCGTGGGGCGTCGACTTCTACAACGGCGGCGCCGGCGACGACGGCGTGGGCAGCCACCACCGCGTTCGCTGTGTTCGCTGAGGACGGGCTTTTATATTGACATTTCGACTTTTTTCCTTTTGCTTGGAGTCACCGCGGGGGGGAGGTGAGGTCTGGGAGGGAGCGCGCGAAGCGCGCCGAAATTTTCATAGGTTGTATGTAGTGGATGGGCAGCGAGGAGTCAAGGGGAATCTGTTGCAAAGGGGGCATTTTTGTTGGGTGTGGGTTGTGTGTGGGGACCCAGGGTCGTTGCCGTGCGCGGGTGCAGACGCGAGGGAGGACTGGACGGACCGGTCGCCACAGGGCAGACTGGGACCATGACCCACGACGAGCTCCTTGGACGCATCACCATGGACCCGGCAGTTTGCCATGGCAAGCCTTGCATCCGCGGCCACCGCATATGGGTGGGACTGGTGCTCGGTCTGCTCGAGGCTGGGGTCAGCGAGGGGGAGATCCTCGCGGAATATCCAGTACTGGAGCTCGCGGACCTGCGCGCTTGCCTGGCCTATGCTTCCGAGCTTGCGCGGACGCGTTTGGTGGATCTGGTGACCGCGTGAGGCTGAAGCTCGCTGCGATATCCGCCACGGGAGCACGCCGGCGGGAGCTGCTTGCGCACGCAGTCCCGAGCGGCGTCTTCGGGCACGGCACGAGAGAAAACCTCGATGAGCGTCGATTGACAGGCCATCTTGCCCAACCAGCCGAGCGCTTCCCACATGGCTGCCTTGTCGCAGTGCTCCGATGCGACAATGACGTCGACAAATTGCGCCGGCGGTTGGACCGGGTGCTGCGTGCGCACTTCCACGAAGGGGCTCAGGAGCGCTTCGAGGCCCGTGGCATTGGTACCGCGACCGTGAGGGAGCGGTGAGCCGGATCGGTGACCTTCACCGCTCCCTGACGGTCGCGGTACTGGAACAAGTATTTCGTAGGGAGTCCCTAAGACGGCTTGCGCTGGGAAGCGAAGGGGGACGCTCAGCGCGTGTGTTCAAAGGTGAAGACGTCGGCACTCATCGAATCCCCCGCCTCCGTGCGAACGGGCGCGTTCGGACTACCGCAAACCCACCGGGGACACTTCGAGCCGCACGGAATTCGCGAGCTTCGGCGGCGACTGCATCGCGCGGAGCCGCGCGAACGTGCGCGTCGAACCCTCGGCGCGCTCCGTCGCGAGCGTCGCAACGGTCGCCCACGCCATGCGGTCCACAGATTGCTGGCCCGTTTCCCATCGTGAGATCGTTTCGGGGGGCACCGCGAGGAGCTCGCCGAGCGCCGCGCCGGTGAACCCGAGCGCGTGGCGGAGGTAGTGGAACGTCTCGCCGTTCACGTCGCCCGCGTCCGCGATCGACGTCGCCACAGCGAGTTCGAAGCGCGCCAGCGCAGGAGCGTCGACGTAGACCTCACCGCACGTCGCGCACCGCTTCGCCAACACGTCGCCGGTGAAGGTGCGCCCCGCGACGGTGACCTCGTCCGGCTCCGTTGTCTCCACGAACGCCTCGCCATTGCACGCCACGCACCGTTTCATCGTTGCACCTCAGAGCACCGTCACGACGATCACCCCGTCCTCGATCACCACGATCGCCGACAGCTCGTCGCCATCGAGGTCTGGCCCCGTGACGCGCCACCGGTCGTTTTCAACGGCATAGCACCGCTCCGCGTTCGCCAGCGCGTACCGCACGTGTGCCTCGCCGGCCCCTCCGCCCGCCCGCTCGCTCGCGAGCCCGTTGCTTCGCGTGGCGCATGAAGACGACGCGTCCCGCGCTCGCGTACCCTCGAATGTCCCGCAGTGCATCATCCGCCGTCACCCCGTCACCACCCCGTCACCCTGGGCAAGTTCCGTAGCGTATCGCGTGCACTCTCGGGCATGTCGATCCCCCTCGCCTCAAGGAGCGCCAGAATCGCCTCCCGTAGCGCATCTTCCGCTTGGCTCGCGCGTCCGTCTGCCTGGAGCGCGCGTCCGTCTGCCT
>CAITRH010000533.1 GCA_903894755.1 uncultured delta proteobacterium | reverse complement strand
CGACTTCGACGCCCCGCACCCTGATCGTGACGCCTACATACAACGAGAAAGACAACCTCCAGGTGTTCGTCTCGGCCGTGCGAGGCCAGCTCCCTGAGGCGCACGTGCTCATCGTAGATGACAACTCTCCTGACGGGACCGGCGACCTTGCCGACAGCCTGGCCTCGAAAGACGACCACGTACGGGTTCTCCATCGCGCTTCTAAATCGGGGCTCGGAACCGCCTATATCCAGGCCTTCACCAAGGGGATGTCCGAGGGCTTCGAGCGATTTTTCGAGATGGACGCCGACCTCTCCCACGATGTCCGTTACCTTCCTGCTTTCGTTCGCGCCCTCGACGATGGGGCTGACGTGGTCATCGGCTCTCGCAATATCCCGGGGGGCGGAGTCGAGGGATGGGGCTTTGGGCGGCACGTGTTGTCCAAAGGAGGTTCGGTCTATTCCCGCACGATCCTGGGCATCGGAGTCCGCGATCTGACGAGCGGCTACAAGGCGTTCTCCCGTCGCGCGCTCGACGCCATCGACATCGCGGGGGTGCAGTCGAACGGGTACTCGTTTCAGATCGAGCTCACCTACCGCGCCATTCGAAAGGGGATGCGCGTGGTGGAAGTCCCCATCGTGTTTGTCGACAGGACCGCCGGGCACTCGAAGATGAGCCGAGCCATCTTTGCCGAGGCCATCGGCATGGTCTGGAAGCTTCGAGCGCAGGCAGTTCGAGGCAAAATCTGAGTCTCGAGTCCGCACTGCAGGCTCTCTACGCGCGGATTCCTCTGGGCATGCGTTTAGGGCTCGCGCCGATGCGCGCCGCGTGCGTTCGTCTTGGGTCTCCCGAGTGTTCTTTCGAGGCGGTGCATGTCGCGGGGACCAACGGCAAGGGGTCGGTCTGCGCGATGGTGGAAGCCGCGTTACGGGCCGAGGGGCAACGTACGGGGCTGTACACGTCGCCCCATCTGTGTCGCTTTGCCGAACGGATTCGGGTCGACGGCGAGCCTCTCGACGACGTAGCGCTCGCGCGGGTCCTTCGCCGGGCGCTGGACGACGGGCCCGAGCTTAGTTTCTTTGAGACGGCGACTCTTGCAGCGTTCCTGACCTTTCGCGAGGCCAAGGTGGACACGGCGGTGATCGAGGTGGGGATCGGAGGACGTCTCGATGCCACCAACGTGCTTGCCGCTCCTCGGGCGGCTGCGGTGACCCGGGTCGCTCTCGATCACACCGATCGGCTCGGAGGGACTTTGGAAGCCATCGCACGCGAGAAGGCCGCCATTGCAAAGCCAGGCACGACGTTGGTGCTTGGGGCGATGAGCCAAGGGGCAAGAACCACGGCCTGCGAGGTCGCGCAGCAGGCCGGAGCGGTGGTTGTGGACGCCGAGTCGGACCTTGCCGCGAACGCCTTTGCCGGGTCCGTGACGCCTAAACTTGCGGGGGACCATCAGCGAGGCAACGCACGGGTGGCCTACTTGCTGGCGAAGTTGGCTGGCGCGAGGGAGACGAGCATCCGGTACGGCGTGAGCACGGCGGTGTGGCATGGACGGCTCGAATGGGTGGCCACCGAGCGAGGACCTGTGCTTCTCGATGGTGCGCACAATCCGGACGGGGCCGAGGCGCTGGCAGCGTACTTGTCGACGTTGTGGGGGTCGGGGTCGGGTGGGGAGTCCCACGTGCTTGTATTCGGGGCACTTGCGGACAAGGCGTGGGGGGCGATGCTCGATACGTTGGCGCCAATTGTGTCGCATCGGATCTACGTAGCGCCGTCGGGGAGGGCTCCGATGGAGCCCGAGGTTTTAGCGACGCGGTGGCCGGGGGAGACGGCGGCATCGGTGAGTGAAGCGCTCGAGCGGGCGAGGGGGCGGGCTGGGAGGGGGGGACTCGTGGTGGTTTGTGGGTCGCTGTACCTGGTCGGCGAGGCGCGGGCGGAGCTCCTTGGAGTTCCGCGCGACCCTCACGTCGCGTTGTAGCCAGCGATCGCGCAGACTTCGGACAGTGCGAGCTCCTGATACGCGTGGAACAGCCGATGGCAAAAGTCGTCCCAGCGCGCGCACACGTCGAGTGTCGCTTCATCCGGTGTCAACAGACTGGGATGCGCGACCAGCGCCTCGATCTCCGCAGATAGCTGCCGCACCGTGTCGCTCGACCCGCCCATTAGCGCGTGCGCGACGAATGCGGACGGGGGGAACCACTGGGCCGCTTTTCTGAGGTCCGTATGGATCTGCGTGAGCAGGACGTTGCGAGGGCCTTCCCATTGCTCGTTGATCGCGGAGTCCCGATACAACCTCGGAAGCGAGGAGAAGTCTTCCATCACCCCGTGCCCCCCGAAGAGCGACATGGCAGCGCGGATGACATCGGTGGAGTCGAGCGCCGTTGTGATCTTTTGGAGCATGACCAGCTCCCTCACCGTGAACGCGTCTGCCTTTCTCGAGTTTGCCGCCCCTTGTTGCATCGCCAAGAAGTCCCTGTACAACTTGAAAGCGCCCGCGACCGTTCGCCTCGCGCTGCGTTCGATCCGTGCGAGCTGGACTTTCACCATTGGAAATTGCCCCACCGTCACACCGAAGGCCTCCCGAAACTCCGTGTAACGTCTCGCTTCCCTCGCCGCCCGCGTCATGAACGCCGCGGCGCAAAGCCCGATGGTCAGCCTCGAAGAGGTCAGCACGATGCCCACGACGTTGGCGACACCCCGGTCCAATGGCCCTACCGGATAGGCCACGGCTCCATGGAAGGTCAGTTCCGCAGTGGTAAGCTCGCTGGTCCCCATCTTCCACTTGATCCGGTCGACAGTGTAACCGTTGCGACGCTCGCGTTCCTTGTCTCCGGGAAGCCAGGAGGGCATCACGAAGAGTGCAACCGTTTCCGAACCGCGCGGCTTTGCTGTGATCACGACGTAGTCCGCGTGGGTTGCGGAGCAGAAGAACTTGGTGCCGTACAGCCGCCAAACGCCTCCGTCTTCTACGGCCTCCAGCACGTTGGCTGGGACATCGGCCCCCCCTTGGATCTCCGACAGGTATTGCGCCCCGATCGCAAAGTCACCGTCGAGCCCCTCGCGGCAGTGACGCAGGATTCGAAGCGTCTCGGGCGTGTCCGCATAGCGCTCGAGGAGCTTCACCAGCCCTTCGGTGCAGGTCAGCGGGCAGGCGATGGAGGCCTCGCCGTTCTGATAGATGAGAAACATCTTGACAAGCTTCACCCAGGGGGAGCGCTCGGAATCGAACAGCTTTTCCCCAAAGACCTCGCGTTCCATCACGAGGGTCTCGAGAGGCCTCACGATGCGGTCGATACGATGACGATGACCGTCGTAGTGGACCACATAGGGACGTCGCTCCGGCACGGCTGCGGCCTCGGCCAGGTCCCGCCAGCGGAAAGACGCTTTGCGGGATAGGGCCCGAGCCTCGCGGTCTATCTCCTCGAGCTCCTGGCCGCAGTAATGCCTGAGAAGGTTCTGGAGAAAGGGGTCGTCACCGTAGTAATCGACCGCGCGTCGCCAGGCGAGAAACTCGTCGAACTTGTAGGGGTTCTCTCTTGTCGGATAGGACATGGGCTTCCTTTCGGGCCTATTGGCACGGAGGGGAGCGCTTAAAGCTTAAAGTGTGGTGATTGTCGAACTCCTCTGGAGTCGGGACAATGACGGCAGGCGAGCCTCGGATGATCCCAGGAGCGCCTGCGAGGTGTGAGCTCGAACGCTTTGTCACTATTGGACGTCGCCAGGCTGAAACATGATGGGGTAGGTGACCGTCACAATGCCCCCCTCGGGCGCTGGGAACGAGAGCCCAGCAAAACTGCGCACCACACACCCGACCACGCCGCCATCAGGAAGATCGGAGCCGCCGTCGGAGGTCATGGACACGGCGCCGCTCCTGTCGATCACGAACCGCACCGCAACACGACCTGCCAGTGACGGATTGCCGCGGAGGCCAGCTTCGTAGCAGAGTCGGAACCGCCCGAAATTTTGCCGGACAATGCGCTGAATGACATCCGGTGGGATCCTTCCATTGACCGACACGCCTGCTTCCCGAATCTTCGGAGCGCTCACCTTGTGACCGGGTCCTGGACGGCCCCTACCGGTGCCGATCCCCTGGCCTGTGCCTCCGCCGGCACCGTGGCCCAAGCCTCCAAAGTTGCCGAGGCCAATCCCCTCGCCTCGTCCTCCGCCCCCTTCTCCAGTGCCGGTCAGACCAAGTCCTCCCATGCCAAAGGAATCGCGGACATCCGCTCCGAACATGTTGCCACGGGCGCTCTTGTCGTCCTGTCCCGACGACTCTGCCTGTCCCCACGAGGCGGTGGGAGCGTTCGGATCGCCGCCACCCAGTGTGGACAGGACTCCAATCATCCCAAATTGCGCGGCCTCTTGAATCGCAGCTTGACGAGCAAGGTGCGGGTCGGGGTTGTCTTTCGGTCCTTTGACTCCGTAGCGTCCCCCCGTTGCGGTCGTCACGGAACTGCCCATTTTTCCTTCTTCGTTCTGCGCCCGCGTTCCAGTTCCCCCCGCGTGACTGTCGCCGGTCGCTTGGGTAACCCGCTCTATTTCACGCTGCTCGACCTCACGCTCCGCTGCCGCAGTGAGCAACTTCTGCATCATGAGCATCTGGTCACGATCGATGTCTTCCGCGTTGTCGAGACGCATGCTCGGCATGAAAAACGCAAACACCGCTACCAGCGCCATGTGCACACCAAAGGACATGGCCGTGTACACAAAGGCCGCCGGCTCCATCGTTGCCCAGAAGCCGACAGGGACCGGTTTGCCCGCATTGACTGCGTTCACATGGAACGCAAGCCCGGACCCCTCCAGTTGCATGCGCGCCTTGGAGCCAGGAGGAAGCGGCAATTCGTACGCCCCAGGAACCGCTGCAAATGGACGGGCTCTTCCATTGGCAATGAGCTCGGCTAGCGCGACTTTCCCTTCCCCAGCGATTTCTGCGGTTCCGGTCGCCTTGGGCAGGATCACCAGCGAGACGTTGCCCCCCTCGCTCGTCACAACGGGGACCCGAGCTGACCCCAGGAGCTGACTGGGAACGAAGTAGTCCACCGGGGTCGCTCGTGAGGTCTCCTCACCAATGTAGTAGGGACGTGGCGGGGTCAGATGGGAGACGTGGAGCACATTGGTTTCCCAAAGGACCACGACCTCGACACTGGCGGCGTGAGCGATTTCCACCTCGTCAGCGTTTACCTCGGGTCCGGACTTGACGATCGAGTAGGTGTAGGTCCCCGGAGCGGCATTGGCTGCCACTGGAGCGGGACGCTTGGAAGTCGCCTGTTCGCGCGCCTGGGCGGCGAAAGGATTGGACGCCGATGCAAAGGGATTGGCTGCAAAGGGGGCGGTGCCAAAGGGCTTCGCAAACGGATTGGGCGGCGGCCTGGGAGGGGGCAACGGTCTTGCCGCTGCAGCGGGAAGAGGAGGAGGAGCTCCCATGGGAGGGGGCGGTACAGGAGGTCGTGGCACCGCTGCCACCGGCGCCTCCACTGCAAGGGGAACGACCGCTGCGGAGGGCTCGACCGCAACCTCGGCTTTCTCGAGGATGATGTTGGTCGACCCGATCTGGATCTGGTCGCCCACATGGATCTTGCACTTGTTGACCCGCTGGCCGTTCACCATGGTGCCGGGCTCGTTGCCCAGGTCGATGAGCGTGATGTCACTGGGCGAGCCGACCTCGACGACCGCGTGCATGCGCGACGCTAGGTCGTCGTCGATGCGCAGGTGGCTTTTTGGGTCTTTTCCTACCTTGACGATCTCTTGGACGACCGTGTCACGTCGAACCAGAGCGTCTCCCTGGTAGAGCGCAAACGTGAGCGCGACTTTCGCTTTCCCCTGGGTTTCCATGGTGACCTCTCGCTTGCACGGGCCTCTGAGGCCGTGCGCTAGAACGTTCAGATGTTTTCTACGGACTTGATCATTTCAGGCACGAACGACGTTCGAGGACGGATGAGAGTCATACGAACGGGGCCTGGACGAACCCTGATAGAGGCGTCGTTGGGACCAAACCCACCGGCGCTGAGGGGGTCGTCTTCAAACTTGTAGCCATAGTCGTTGGCATCCGCTGCTTTACCTCCAGGTTTGCCCGCAGCGCCGGGTGCAGCAGCAGGTTTTCCTGCGGCCGGTGTCTGAGCCCACGCCTGGGGCGCGACGAACGCTCCGGCGACAACGAGGGCTGCGAGAAGACAGAAACGGTGGGTGCATTTGGCGTTCTTTTTCATGACTACTCCGGTGAGGTGTTGAGAAATGGCGCGCCTTCCCCACGGATAGGTCGCCTTGCCGACCGCACACCGTGGGGAGAGACAGCGGGGAGCCGCGGAAGTTCCCGCGGATCAGCCCGCCTCGAGAAAACTTACGATGTCATCGATATCCTGCATGCGCTCTTTGGCCTTCTTTGCGGCCCCGGCGTATTCCTCCTTGCCCGCCGCCTTTTCGAGAAACAGCTGGAACACCCGCTTGGCCTCCTTGAGCGTCGCGAGCGTGCGGGCTTTGTCGCCGCCCGCCTTGGCTTTGAATTCCTGGATGAGGATCCCCTCATTGTAGTAGGCGTCGGGACGAGGCCCGTCGATGCGCTTGGCTGCGTCAAGCTCGGCTTGGACCGCAGCGACTTGCGCATCGTAGTTGGTCTCGTTGATGAGGCCACGAAGCGCGAGGGCGAGCCCAAGATGCGCGTCGTAGTCGTTGGGTTGCATTTTGAGCGCCTCTTGGTAGGCGTCGCGTGCCTTGTCGAACCCGCGGAACGACAGGTTGACCGCCACAAGGTTCATCTGCGCTTCGAAAAACCTTGGGTCGAGGCTCGTAGCCACCTGGAACGAGCTCACTGCGGCATTCACCTGACCTAGCTCGTTTAGGATAAGTCCCGCCGTGTTGTGGATAGGCGCATAGCGGGCGTTTTTTCGGATGGCCTGAGAGCACACGAGGCCAGCAAGTTCGAGCTGCTGGACATCGGCGCGCTTTTGCATAGCGGCATTGGTGGCCATTTGCCGTCCCATGCGCGCGGTCCCTTTGGTGGCTCGCTTTTTTGCCGCAGTAAAGTAGTAGAGGGCGAGCTGGTTGAACGCGGGCATGTAGCTGTCGTCGATGGCGAGGGCGCGCTGGAGGTTCAAACGAGCGCACTCGAAGTCCCCCAGGGCCTTGCCGACGTTGCAGTTGCGACCGATGGTCGCGCTGTCGCGCTGCATTTGCAGCAGTGCGAGGTTAACGAACGCAGGAACATTCAGGAAGTCAGCGTCCTCTACCGCCTGCTCGAGCGCGGTGATGGCGCGGTTGACATCCTTGTTTTCCTTGAAGTCGTAGAGGGCGAGCTGGGCGCGCGCGTAGTGGAACTTGGGGTCGTCGGCAAGAGCCTTTTGAAACCGTGCTTTTGCCTCTTTGTCGTTGCTGCAACGTTGCCAAGCAAGGCCCGCGTTGTAGGTCGCCGCGGGGAGCTGTTTCGACGGGGCCTCGTCGACCGCTGCTTCGAACGCCGATGCCGTTGCGGCACAGGCGGCGTCGTTCCAGTTGGCAGCTTTGTCGTGGCCGACGAAGCCATCCATAGCCGCGTCGAATTTCCTCTGGACCTCGGCAGACATGGTGGCGGGAACTCCCCCACCAGGGTTGTTGGGGGCCACGGGTGGCTTCTTGTCGCCGCCGCAGCCGAACGCAACGGCGGCTGTTACAAGAAGCGCAGTCATGTGGAGTGGTTCACAGGCGTGAGCCAAGCGAAGAATGGAAGGAACACGAAGGATGCGCATGGCTTGCCCTCTCACTTGCTCTTGGGAGCGGCGGAACCGCTGCTGGAAGGTGCTGGTTTTTCACTGGCAGCCCCAGATGCCGGGGGATGCCACATCTGACCGAGCGCGGTCAGGGGCGGGGGACGATCGTCGAGACCGCTGTTTGAAAGGCTTGGTGTCCCTCGAAGCTCGTCGACAATCTTGTATTCAGCCTTGTAGTTGTCAGCTAGCCACTTCTCGCAAGCTCGGGAGAACTCGTCGAAGTACTGGAATTGGACCGCCTTGTCGAGACAGACCTTGAGCGCTGGCTTGGCCTTACCCGCCTTGATGGGCTCGGACTGTTCGTCGAGGTTCTGGAAATAGGTGCCACGAAGCTCGGTGTCCTTACTCCACTCTCGCGGAATAGGGGCCTTCCGAAACTCGGTAACGAAGTCTCCCCACATCAGGCCGGCCCTGGACGCTGCAGCGATGACCCATCGGGGAGGTGGGACCGGTTGGAGCTCGGTGACTTTCTGGTATTCCCTGTCGACGCGCTCGATGGCGTCCTTCTTCTTCTTGACCCAAGGGACAATCTTGCCGCTGATATGCTTGATCACGTCGTCTTTCGTGCCTATCCCCGTGTAGATGGGAAATCGAAGCGGGTCGACAAGGTTGCGTTTCATGTCCTCCGCCATGACAAAAAGAGCCTCGCCGACTGCGTTGAGCGATCTGCCAACGCGCCTGTCGCGGTCGTCCTTGGCCTCGTCCTTGTACGCCGTTTCGATGCGAGACAACGCATCGGAGCCGTTGGCTCCCCAGATGCCGAGCACGCGACGGTATTCGGTGCGAGACATCGCGGTTTGTTTGAGTCGGTCATAACAACGTCCCAGCGTTGCGTGCGCCTGAAGTTGCAAGTCAGGTGGCGCGCGGTCGACAATGCCCATCGAGTTTTGGAGTGCCCCTCGACACTGTTCCCACTTTTCTTGTTCGGCGTAGTGAGCGCCGACAGCAAAGGCGATGGTCGCCGCTTTGGCTGGACTCTTGGCGCCGTAATTTGTCTGGAACGCCTTGGCATCCGCAATGGCCTGCTCTTCATGGCCAAGTCCCAGACGGAGCACAGTAGCGTCGCTCAGGGCATCGTCGGCCCGCTTTCGATCCTTGAAGGTGCGAGCGTAGAGCTCGAACGCCTCCGCCGCTTGGTCGTACACCGCAATGGCCTGCCAGTTTCCCCCAATTTCGTACATCGCGTCCCGAGCTAGCTCGGTGTTGTTTAGCTTGAACTTGGGATTGAGAAGGATCGATCGGGTGGTGATCGCCCTCGCAATGAGCCGTCCTGCCTGAAACGCACGGGCTGCATTGTAGATAATTTCCTCTGGACGTTCACACTGTGCGGGCTTGCCCTCGCGAAGGAAAGGCTCCCCATAGCGTGTCCAAAGCTCGAAGTAGGACTTGCCTGCCTGCTCGTAAAGCTCCATGGCGTTAGGTGCCCCTTTGTCGGCCTGTTCCACCTTGCGCTGAGCCGCTAGACGCTGGATGTCACACTGCACTTTGGCAAACAACGTGCAGGTGTCAGCGTTCTTCGTTGCTTTGTCGGCGCTGCAATAGAGCTCCAGGAGCTTCGGAACGACCGTCACCATGTCGTCAACGCAGGCTGGACGTTTTGGCGACCCTAGAAAGGCCATGACATTGATCGCTTCGAGGTAAAGCTGCGCTGCAAAGATCCCGTCCTCGTTGTCCGCGTGGTTTAGTGCAATGTCGCGGAATACGATGGCCGCTTCATCCCAACGTTGCGCCTCCCAGTAAAGCCTTCCTCGGGCAAACTTGACCCCGATAAGCTGCGCCTTTCCGTCCGCATCGTTTTCGGCCGGCTTGATGAAACAGACATACCTGTTGAAGGCGGCGACCATCCCCTTTTGGTCTTCGGTCATCTCTTTGGCCTTGTACTTGTCGCCAACGTCGGTCTGCGGCGTCTTGCCAAGTGTCCCTGCTCCCTTGCGGTCGGTCCTTCCCGCATGGGCCTGGTCGTACATCTTCTGATAACAAAGGACCGCTGCCCACGCAGCCTCGGGAGCCTCTGGCGCCGAGGGGTTCTCTACAACCACAGAGTCGAACGCTGGGCCGCATTCTTTCCAACGCTCTTGGGCATACAGAAGGTCGGCCATGTTGTACTTGATGCGGTACATGGTAGGCCAGTCTTCCCGTACGAGCCGCGGGAACGTAAACTTCTCGAACTCCGCAGTGGTGAAGGTCTTCGCAACCTTGCCATAGAGGTCGGCGGCCAATCCGATGGTGCTCGTGTTGCTCGTGCCGCGCTGTCCTGCGCCGCCTCCTATGGCTTCGAGGTGCCAGGCCATTGCAGTTTCCGTGAGGAGCGCCGCGGTGCGGTTGGCACACTCTTGAAGCGCTTCGGTCGAATGCCTTTCCGCTTTGAAGGCGTTGTAGCGCCTCATCTGGTTGTCGAGCTCGGCGACAATCTCTGGCTTCTTCCCAGACTTCATCGCCATGGTCGCTTCGGTAATGCGGCTTTGATACGCGCAGGTCCGTTCGCCCCCCGCGTCGCGTCGGAGAAGATCGCGAAACAACGTGATCGCGTCTCCGTAATGCCCGGTGTCAATGTAGTTGACTCCAAGGTCCATCATCATTTGGTAGGTCTTGGCCGTCGCTCCCCCCTGATCGCCCGAGATCTTTCGGAAGTCGTCAAATGCCTTCTCAGGACTTCCTCCTAGTGCATAAACGGGAATGATGTCCTTGCGGGCCGACTCTGCAAGCTTCGTGGAGTTCGGAAGACTCGACCACTGCATGCCGAACTCGATGGTCTTCCTAAAGCATTCGAGAGCCTTTGGTAGGTCGTTGGTGTTCCAGTACACATAGCCAAGTTTGTACAAGGCGTAGCCGTAGACCTTGTTGTCTGGGGGCGGCGACTCGAGAACCTTCTCGTAGGCTTTTCGCGCCCCTTCCCACATCGCTGGATTCGACTGGGCCTGCGTGAAGAAGAGCTCACCAAAGGCCAGGTACGCGTTGGCTACGAACTTGGACTTCGGCGCCTTTTGGACCAACTCGAAATAGTATTTCCTAGCGTTCTCGAAGTCGCCCGCCTGCTCGTATTCGTAAGCAAGGTAATACAGGACCTCGTCCAGCTGGGGATACGTCGCAGGGGGCGACGGAAACCTCGCAGAGGGGTCGCCGCCGTACTCTTTTGCAAGGATTGTGTAGTACTTGATCGCGCTCCCACGGGCGAGTCGAAGGGTTTCGGTGCGCTGACGGACAAGGGTCTCCTTCTGGCCAGCCGCGTTTGGATCGGTTCGCCTCACGTTGTCGCGGTCGATCTCGGCCTCGGTCTTTTCGCGGAACGCTGCGTTTTCGAGCTCGACGTAGTTCTCGGCAAGCCTGCGCAGAAGCGTCACGCGGTCTTTCGAGTTGTTTTCGGTGATCTTGAGGAGCCCTTCGAGCTGATGGATCTCCGTGACAAGGAGTCCAAGGGCGCGTTGCTGAAGCCGCGTCGAGCGCTCGTCGCGCTGCGCAGCCATGGACTCGGTGGGACTCTGGGGCTTGTTTTCCTTGGTTCCCTGACGGAGCTCCTCGACTTTGCCGTGGAAACTCACCTGGGGGGTTTTTCCGTGGGCCGTCACGTTGAACGACTGCGGGCCCGAGTTGGCGCATAGCGCTAGGGCCTGTTCGGACTCGGGCGAGAGGCACACGTCAGCGGCCTCGGCGGAACCACTCCCGCAGAGACCGAGCAACGCGAGCCCAAAGGCGACCAGTCTTTTCATCCTTATCTCCCGCACTTGGAGCGAATGGTCTGGCGGTAGAACCCAAGCTCGTCGCGCCAATATTCGCCATTAAAAGGCCAGATCACGTGTTCCTGGTCCGGTTTGACTACGTTGCCCTCGGACTCCTTGGCTGTGACTTGCGCGCCCGCAGCGGCCGCCTCCACTTGGCCTCGAAGTGCCGCCGTAACGTCGATCTCAATCTTCTTCGCCTGCCGGATTTGCTCTTTGAGCTCCGTAAGGTTGCGCTGGTATCGACCGCGGGCTAGCCCCCCCGCTTGATTCACCGCATGCGCGCGCGCGTCGGTCAGCTTGTCGCGTACGAAGTCTCCCACCGAGGCCGTCGAAAAACTTGCCGGTGCCTTGGAAGCCCTCCCCCTTTCTTCATCGAGCACCTTGACGTACTCGATGCCTCGAAGGAGCTGACGGTCCGAAAGAGCGTTTTCTACCACCGGCTTGATCCGAGTGTTCAGACGCGCCTTGCCATCGCGCACCTCCATCAGGAACCGGAAAAACGCCTCTTCTTTATTAGGTTCCTTGTCCTTTTCCTCGAGAATCCGAGTGAGCTCGTCGTGAATGGGATCGAACTTCGCGCGGAACTGCGCCACGATGATGGTGGCGTCGTTGTATTGGCAGTTGGCGTAATAGATGTACGCCTTCAGGACATCCGCCTCGGGATAGTAGGAATTGGGGAAATACGGCGACTGGATTGTATGGATATTGCCAAGGGCGTGAGAGTAGTCGCCGGCCATGAAGTAGGCCCAGCTCTCTTCGAAGAGAGCATCGAGCCAGTACTCGCTGGCAACGTCGACCTTGTTCCAATACTTGACCGCCGCAGACAGACGGGTCTGGTCGACAGTAGGGGAATTGGTCGCCTCGTCGAGCTTGACCGACGCGGAATAAAATGTCCTCGCCATGGAGAGGTAGGCGAGGTCGCGCATGCGTGTCTCGTCTTCGACCCCCTTGACCCCTTCGTCGATCGCACCCAGCACCCGGATGAACGCCTCCACCGCAGGCTTGGACTGGCGGATCTGAATGCTCGAAATGCCTGAGAAAAACTGGGCACTTATGTAATACGGCGACTGACGATTGACTTTGGCAAAAAGGACAAGCGCCGCGTCGTATTGCTCCGCGCGGTAGCGATGGCGACCGAGCAGGTAGTTGAGACGCCAAAAAATCTCGCGGTCTTTGGGGGTGTTGAACTGGGCAAGCTGCGCCTCGTTGTAGCGTCCGACAAGGTCGACGACGTCCGCGGGCTCGGGAAGCTTCGTCGAAAGCTGCGCTATCCAAAAGAGCGATTGGTCGAAGCGCAGGTGGTTTGGACGCTGCGTGATGTCGGCGAAGATGGCGTAGGAGACCTGAAAAAGGTTCAGGTTGTAGAGGGCTTGGGCCAGACCGTACTGGGCGATCTGCTTATTGCCTTCGTCGTCGCCCGTCTGGCCGTTGACCACTTGGTGGAACAGCACCGCGGCTTCCCAATACTTTTTTGCGTCGAGAAGCGACGTGGCCTGCTTGGCGGCGTCGCTGGCTTCTCCTGCCGTGGCGCGAGGTGGAGGTGCAGGCGGAAGCGGTGTAGGGGCCACGACTGACGCCGAGGCGGACGCCGATGTGGCCGGTTTTGGCCTTGGCGTGGGAGCCCCGGGACGTAACTGAGGCCGTACCTGAGCGTGGCCCAGGGTCGCAGCGCCTCCTGCTGCGAGCGCGAGCGCCGAGACCAAGAGGAACATGCGTGCCACCGGTTTACGCATCGAAACACTCCTCGCTTCCATCATTTGAAGCGGGTTTTGCGGGTTAGAGCGGACGACCACAACGGTCTACTCCGCGAGCGGGCGACGCGCTTGGCGCGCCGTGTCCGAAAATTGTCGTGCGATGTCCAAGAGTTGCTCTCTCCGAGGGGGGAAATGCTACGGAGCCGTTTTCCGCTTTGTCAAGATGAAACGCCAAGAGCCCCCCGCCCCTTGACTCCCCAAGAACCCCTCGGGTACCTTCTCGAGCTATGCGTTTCGGGCACATTTCGTTTGTCGTCCCCGAGCGCGCGGCGGCAAGACCGGTGAGGAAGAAAGGTTCGAACATGACTCGCTCGATGGTGGCCGCAGCGGCCCTTTGCTCGACCCTGGCGCTTGCCCTTCAGACAGAGGGCTGCAAACAAACAGGTGTCGGTGACCCCTGTACCCCAGAACAGGAATACGACACGACCTTCGCCTACTTCGCAGCCTCCGAGGTCTACGTCGAATCGAAGAGTTTCCAGTGCCAGACACGCCTCTGCCTGGTCAATCATTTCCAGGGACGTACCACCTGCCCCTACGGGCAGATCTCCACCAAGACCCCTTACGCCCCCGCCAAAGCGTGTCTGACTCCGGGAAGTGCCTCGGATGTCGTCGGGGAGGTCAAAGCCCAGTGCGAAGAGCGCCGCGCCGACAAAACCGTCTACTGCTCCTGTCGATGCGCCAACATCAACGGGGCGACCGACGACGGCGCGAATTATTGCGAATGCCCCGACGGCTTCGATTGCAGGCAGCTCGTGACCAGCATCGGCTCCGGAGACACCGGACTCACCGGCTCGTACTGCATCAAAACGGGCTCTGTTTACGACGGCAAGTGCGACACGAAGTGCGACCCCGTAAAGAAGAACTGCGGCACCCAGCAACTCGAGTAACGCGTCCCCCCCCTTAGCCTACGTGGTCGCGTCCACCCTGCGAGAACCAACAACGATATCGCACGGTTGCAATGCGGCTGACGCTGACGCTGACGCTGACGCTGACGCTGACGCTGACGCTGACGTGGACGTGGACGCTGACGCTGACGCTGACGCTGACGCTGACGCTGACGCTGACGCTGACGCTGACGCTGACGCTGACGCTGACGTGGACGTGGACGTGGACGTGGACGTGG
>CAITRH010000532.1 GCA_903894755.1 uncultured delta proteobacterium | reverse complement strand
GAGCTACTAGGGAGTCCCCAAGGCGTGCTGACAACAAGAACATTGCATTAGAGCGCTGCGTCGCTCCTGGGAAAGTCTTGTCATGCGATCATCCTCGATTATTCGTAATTGGACAGGTGGTGGGATCCAATGATTGCTCTACGTCCCTACCAATTCGATGCAGTAGAGCGGGTACGTGAGCAGCTTCGTGCTGGATCGCGTCGTGTGCTCATCGTGGCCCCGACCGGCTCTGGCAAGACCGTGCTGGCAGCGCACATCATGGCGTGCGCTGTGGAGTCAGGCCGGCGCGTGCTCTTCGTTGCCCACCGCCGCGAGCTCATCGATCAGTGCTACCGCAAGCTCCAGGACAGCGGCGTGGCGCCGGTCGGCGTGATCATGTCTGGGGATCCTCGACGCAATCCTGGCGCCTCGGTCCAAGTGGCGAGCATCGACACTCTGCGCCACCGTGCCAAACCGCTGGCTGACCTGGTTATCGTCGATGAGGCCCACCGCGCACTGGCCAAGAGCTATGTGGACCTTGCAGCCATGTACCCTGCGGCAGTCCATCTGGGGCTGACTGCAACGCCGTACCGCGCCGATGGTCAGGGCCTGTGCGACGCCTACGACACGCTTGTCGTTGTTGCGTCGCCCAGAGAGCTCATTGCGGAGGGCTTCCTCGTCGAGCCGCTCGTGTACTCACCTGGCGCGCACGAGATGCCCGATCTGTCTACAGTACAAATCAAAGGCGGCGACTACGAGGAAGGCGCCCTTGCCCAAGCCATGGACCGGCCCGCGCTGGTAGGGAACATTGTGGATCACTGGCTGCGGTACGCGGAACACCAGCGAACGGTCGCCTTCGCCGTTTCCATTGCGCATTCCAAGCATTTGGTGGAACGCTTCCAGGCAGCCTCTGTGGCCGCAGAGCACCTGGATGGCACGACGCCCACTACGGAGCGCGCTGCCATCCTCGGACGCCTCGAGACCGGCACGACGCGCGTTGTCGTCAACGTGGGGGTCCTTTGCGAAGGGTGGGACCAGCCCAGTGTTAAGTGCTGCGTGCTCGCTCGACCGACCAAGTCGACGGGGCTGTACCTCCAGCAAGCAGGGCGAATCCTGCGCCCGTGGACCGATTCGGCCACTGGCCTTCCAGCGCGGGCAATCCTGATCGACCATGCGGGATGCGTCCTGGAGCACGGACTGCCTCAGGGTGATCGCGAATTGTCCCTGGATGGTACCGTCAAGGCGCCCCCGCCAGTTGTGAAGAAGGACAAGAGCGACGATGAAGACCCTCGACCCGCCCGGGTCCTCCAGGAGACCGAGGGAGAACTCGTCGCGCTCACCGAAGCCGGCATGGACGACAGGCGCGTCGAGTGGGACCGCCTTTGCGCCACTGCCCAGGAACGTGGATACAAGCCCGGCTGGACCTACTATCGCTTCAAGGAGCTTTATGGCAGTGCGCCGCTGCGGTCTTTTGGGGTCCCCAAGAGTGAGCCCGTCAAGGCCACGGAAGCCGCGAAGCGGGCCTACTTCGACCACCTCAGCACCATTGCCCGCGAGCGCGGGTATCGCAAGGGCTACATCTTTGTGCGCTATCGCGAACGGTTCGGTGCAGCGCCCCCCCGAGCACTTCGAGCACCCTCGCTTGCAGCAGGTCCAATGACGTGCCTCGTAGCGGTGGCGAAGAATAAGTTCGCTACGGGGTTCGACGGCACGGATCGCAAGATCCGAGACTCCTACGAAGTGCTCCCTGTCAAG
>CAITRH010000531.1 GCA_903894755.1 uncultured delta proteobacterium | reverse complement strand
TGCCAATCAACGCACGTTGTCATCATCTGGTGCGGCGTTGCAGCGAGGGCCCCCGAGTTTTTCCCTCCTATGGAAAGGACCCCACGCGTTGATTGGCAGCCCCGAAGGGGCGAATCAGAACAGCCCAGGGTGGGTAACCCTGGGTCGCGCGTGGCGCTCTGATGTTGTCTCTTTCGTTTCTTGCCGTCGATGGACTGGACACGTCCGACGCGGCGTTTGCCCACTATGCCGCACGCGGGTTGGCAGTGGCCCTGGCCGCGTCGTTTGGCGTCGGGGTCGTTAGCAGTCTCACCCCTTGTGTGTTTCCCATGGTGCCCATCACCGTGGCCCTTTTTGGTGCAACGGACACCAAGAGCCGGGCGCGTGGTGCAGCCCTGTCGGCGGTGTTCGTCCTCGGGATTGCTGTACTGTTTACCGTGCTCGGGGTGTTCTCCGCGCTGTCTGGCAAGCTCCTTGGAAGCGCTTTGGGAAATCGCTGGGTGGTTATGGGAATGGCGAGCCTGTTTTTCCTACTGGCGTCGTCGTGTTTTGGCGCCTTCGAGATGGCGCTTCCGAGCGCTCTTCAGCAACGGCTGGCGACGGTGGGCGGGGTTGGATTCCGTGGGGCGTTTGTTCTCGGGCTGGCGATGGGGCTGGTGGCCATGCCTTGCACGGGACCGTTTCTTACGGGGTTGGCGGTGTGGATTGCCACGACCAAGAGTGTGGCGATTGGGGCGGCCAACATGTTTGCGTTTTCTCTTGGACTTGGACTGCTATTTTTCTTGACAGGCACGTTTGCGGTGAGTCTTCCGCGAGCTGGCGCATGGATGCTCGGGATCAAGTGGGCCAGTGGAGTAGTGCTTGCCTACATGGGGTTTGCGTTCTTGCGAGACGTGTTTCCATGGGTTCAGGGGCTCGTGTTGCCGGGGACACTGGTTGTGGGGGTGATCGCGAGTGTTGTGGGGTTCGGGCTTGCGGCAGTGCATCTCGTGGCGGAGCGACGAGGGTCACGTCTTGCGCACCGTTCGAGGTTTTTCAAAGTGGCGTCCATTGCGCCAGCAGTCTTTGGGGTGTGCGTCGTTGTGACCTGGATAGGGTTGCCCAAGGGGGCTCCGCTTGCGTGGTGGACCCACGAGCCACAGGCGAGGGAGCGTGCGCTGGCAGAAGGCAAACCTGTGCTCGTGGACTTTGGAGCCTCCTGGTGTGTGGCCTGCAAAGAGCTTGAAACCAGAACTTTCTTAGATCCGCGGGTACGGGCCGAAGGGGAGCGTTTCGTCGCTATCCGGGTGGATGCCACCGACGATGAGGCACCGGAAATCCGTAGGCTTTCGGCAAAGTACCGCGCCGTGGGACTTCCAACGGTGGTGCTTTTCGACAGCCTGGGACAAGAGCGAGAGCGGTTTCAAGAGTTCGTGGCCCCGGAGCGCTTTGTCGAGGCCATGAGACGTGTGCGCTAGCGGCTGAAGGCCGCCATCGAATCTAGCGGCTGAAGGCTGCCTCCGAAAGAGAGCTCCCTTACGTCGTCTTCTTCTCAGGCTCGGGCATCGGATGATCCATGCCAAGAGTACGCAGATCAAGCGTGTAGGGGACATCGCGATGTGCCACAGACGCACGCCCCACCGCAGGCCACATCATGGGTGCAGCTACCGTGAAACGCTGCGCTCGACGCGCCGACGCCTCAAACCGCGTGAGCGGTGCCTCGTCAAAAGAACGCCCCTCCGCATGCCACACATGGTACGCACACGCCGCTACAGACCGCTTCCCCCAGGTGTCCACGAGATCGATGCGCAGTGGATGATGAATCCCTAGGTGCGCATGCAAGCTGTGCGGCGGTGCCCACGCTCGAAAACGGACTCCTCCAACGTACTCCTGCGCCTGTCCCGTTGCACGAAGCGGCAACTGCTGCCCATTCACCAACACCTGGTAACGCTCCGGAACCAACCCGTCCACTCGTACCTCGATACGCTCCACTGACGAGTCCACATACCTCGAGGTCCCATGCGCCGTGATCTCCTCTCCAAGTACGTACCAAGGCTCGATCGCATTGCGCACTTCCACAACCACGTCCCCCGCCGCCATGCGTCCCACCACCGGACAACGCAGATCGACAAATGGACGGTAGATCGCTGGATCGAGCTGCACCCTGCGCCTGGCAAGCTCCCCTAGGACATCCTCGAAGTCCCGCCACATCCAGAACGGGAGCAGAAACCGATCGTGCAAGGTCTGTCCCCACCGCACGAGCGGCGCTCGGTACGGCTGGTCCACGAACGCTGCCACCATCGCGCGTACCAGGATCATCTGCGCACATGCCATCCGCACATGAGGCGGCATCTCGAAACTGCGAAACTCCAAGATCCCTTGCCGTCCCCATGGACTCACCGGATCGAACAGCTTGTCTACGCTGATCTCGCTGCGGTGCGTGTTGCCCGTCATGTCGACTAGCAGATTCCGAAACAGTAGATCCGCAAGCCATGGAGGCGTCGGTAGGCTCCGATCGAACGCGCGGTTCAAAGCGATCTCCAGCTCGTAGAGCGTCTCGTGACGTGCTTCGTCGACCCTGGGATGCTCACTTGTCGGTCCCACGAAGAGCCCCGCAAACATGTAGGACAGACATGGATGGTGCTGGTTGAACGTCAACAAGCTCGCAAGCAAGTCAGGACGTTGCAAAAAGGGACTCGTTTGCGCGGTCACTCCCCCTAAGGTCAAGTGATGTCCCCCACCGCTCCCTTGCATGCGACCGTCGATCAGGTACTTCTCGCAGTGAAGCCCGGCGTGAAGCACGGCTTCGTAGACGGCTTCCATGAGCTCTACGTAGTCTCGGGTTCCCGTGGTGGGAGGAATGTTCACCTCGAGGACGCCAGGATCCGGTGCTACCGAGAAGCGGTACAAGTTGGGCGACGACGGCGGCGAATACCCCTCCAGCATCACGTCGAGACGCAGCTCCTGACGTACGGCATCGACTTCCGCGACCAACGTGAGGAAGTCCTCGAAGGTCAACATGGGAGGCAAGAACACAAACAGCGTCGGCACTCCGCTTTCGATCCGCCGCTCCACACAAAGCGCCGTGCGAATGGCGTGAGGCCACGCCGTTGGAGGCAGACGCTTCAAGACAGCCTTCTGTTTTTCCTCTTTTACCTCGGGCTCCTTTGCAAGACGCGGGTCGCTAGGCTGGTAGGGCTGGTAGGGCTGGTAGGGCTGGTAGGGCTCTTCGAGAACTGGCGCCGGCCCTGCAGCTCCTAGCGACTTGAGCGGAAGACGCATTCCAATGGAGCTGTCGCCAGGGATCAGAAACAGGTGCCCTCGTCGAAATACCCAGGGGTCACTTTTCCAGGTTCCTGCAGCCCGGGTGAGAGGCAACACGTAGCCAGCTTCCAGTGCCAGGCCGCGTTCGAGAAGACGTGCCAGACGACGTCGTTCTTGTGGATCCTCCAGGTCGGCTTGGAGTGGATCGATGTCCACGGGCAACTCTTCTTCTTGTTGAATGTGCCGCCAAGGGTCTTCAAAGGCAGGCAACAGGAAGGTCCCAAGACCCAAACGAGCTGCAAGCGCTTCGGCAAAACGCTTTACGTCGCTGTCGAGAGGAAGCGCAGCGTCAGCAGGAGCATCGGACCAAACAGGTTTGCCGTCGCGTCGTCCACACAGGTCGAGGGCCCAGCGAGGGATACTCTCGCCTGGATACAGCTTTCCTTGGCGTTGGAGCACTGCGGCTCCTGGAGACAGGCGGTTACGCAGCTCGGCGACCAGCTTGCGGGCGACAGGCCACTTGGTGGGTCCTAGGGCATCACCGTTCCACTCGGGAGCATTCGGGAACTCGCGGGCGTTGAACGTTGGCTCTCCTCCCATGGTGAGGACCAGGCCTGCGTTGCGAATGCGCTGATCGATCTGTTCGCCCAGGTCGAGAAGCGCGCGGTAGGTTGGCTCTTCGTAGGGAGTGGTCGGTCGAGGCTCGTGTCCAAGCCGTCCCACGGTCATGGAGAAGGAGACCTCGCTGGTGCCGAATTCCGAGGTTCCATCGAGAGGGGCCGCGGACGCGGGAGCCGCTGCACATGCGAGCGGGATGTGCCCTTCGCCAGTTAGGAGTCCACTGGTGGCGTCAAGCCCAATCCAGCCTGCGCCAGGGAGATAGACCTCGGCCCAGGCGTGCAGGTCGACAACATCGCGACTGACCCCTTTGGGTTCGTTGGGGATCATCCCCTCGTCGGTGAGCTGGATCAGGTAGCCGCTGACGAAACGAGCGGCAAGACCGCGAGCACGTAGGATCGCCACGAGGAGCATGGCGACGTCGCGACAGCTTCCACGTCCCTCGGCCAGGGTTTGTTCAGGGGTCCAGACGCCGGGCTCCTCGCGAATGACGTAGCGGCTGCGTCGATGGACCTCGCTGTTGAGGCCGACGATGAGGTCGACGGTGCGACCGGTGGATGGGAGCGAGGCGTTTAGCGCGTCGAAGAGGGGGCCTTGGTGGACACTGGGGTCGGAGAGGTCAAGAAATGGCGCGAGCTCTTTTTTGAGCTCGGGGGGATAGGTGAACGGGAGGGTTTCGGAGAGGTCGTCGACGTAGAAGTCGAAGGGGTTGACGGGGCGGGCGTCGACGGTGAGCGAGACGGTGATGTCGAGGGAGGGGTAGCGGATGCCTTCAGGGAACGTGATTCGAACGAGGTGGTTACCGTAGGGGTCTTGCTGGGTTCGCTGGAAGCATTCCTGGTCGATGTGGAGGCCATAGGTTTCGATGCGTGCGCGGGCGTGGGGGGCAGGACGGAGTCGCAGGACGTGGGGGCCGAACAGGGTCGGCTCGGGATAGGCGTAGCGCATACGGTGCTGAACGATGAGTCGCACGAGTACCTCCGGGAGGGGGTGGCGGGTGGAGGACCAAAGGGGTCGTAAGCGGAAAGACCACGAGGTCCGTGTCGGGAGCGTTTCGAGTGTTTGGGGATATCGAAGGGGCGTCGATGCCCGGAGGAGGCACCGAACTTTCAGTCACTGCCAGGAGCAATTGTACGGGGTGCCTACAGGCAACGCGCGACCGCTCGACAAAGCACGCGGCGAGCTCCGGCAGCGTCCTGGGACGCACGGAAGCCCTCCACGACTGCAGCCAAGGCCACCGTTCCGACAGAGGCGCCTTCCCATTGCACTGTGCCCTCCCGAAGCGCTTGCTCCAACGTGCCTCGTCCAGCCAGCAAGTCGAGCAGCAGCGACGCGGGGAGGGTGACGGTCGACGCAGGGGGACGAGGGATTTGCGAAACCACTACGCGGTTCTGTCCTCGCTCCAACGCAAGGGTGAGGTCTCCGCCGTGTTCGCCCGTGAGGGCCACATGGACCAAGACGTGGGCTCCCTGGTGTTCTTCGGGAAGGGGCGACGTGTACAGTTTTGCCGCACGCAAAAGCAGCCCGAGGCGAAGGTCGAGCCCTTGGGACGCCACGTGTACGTAGCGTCGAAAGACATCGCCGGACGTGGGACACGAAGGGTTCCAGCCGAGTTGCCGTTTGGCCCTGTCGCTCGAAACAGCGATGGAGACCTCCATGGCCGCGGCCCACGCCGGATCAATGGACTTGCCAAGGCCCACCCGGGCGAACGCTGGGGCCATCCGAGCCGCGGCTCTGGCCACCGTTCGAGGCACTCGAAACGAGCGCATTCCAGCGGCTTTGGCGAGCTTGGACGCGACCAAGGGCTCGTCGGCCGACAGATTGAACGCACCGCGGGCGCGCTGGTGCATCGCCAAAAGCGCTGCGTCGGCCACGTCCTCGTCCCACACGATGGGAAGCGGCGCGGCATCGGGAAGCACCAGCGTGTTGCGCCGGATGAGAGGCCCCAGCGTGTGGTCCATATGCGTGCCAATGAGGATCGTCGGACGCAGCCGAGCAAACGTCATTTCGGGGTGCGCGGGCTCGAAGGCATCGAGGAACGCCTCGACCTCGAACTTGGTCGCTGAATAGGCGAACTCGGGCACATAACGCCGAGGCGTGTCTTCGACCATGGGGAGCGAATGGCCAGGGGTGACGCCGTAGGCCGCGACCGAGGACGAGTACACCACGGTCTTGACGCCGGCGGCGGCGGCAGCGTGAAAGACGTTTTTGGAGCCGTCGACGTTGACTCCCCAGTAGACGTCATGAGGCGCGTTTTCGGTGACCAAAAACGCGAAGTGGAACAGCGCCTCGCACCCATGGAAGTAGCCGGCGATACCTACGTCTTGAATGTCCGCAGTGACGGCGCGGAGCTTGGGACTGCAGACGGTGGGCTCACGACGATCGACGCAAACGATCTCGTGGACCTGGGGATCGGCCATGAGCCGACGTAAAACGAGCGTACCAAGTTGGCCCGCGCCTCCGGTGATCGCAACCTTCATGGGTCGGACCATACAGGGCAAAGGACGGGAGAGTCAGATGGATTGGGCGGCTTTGACGATTTCAGTAAACGTGGCGGCGTCGACGATGGCGAGGTCGCTGAGGACCTTGCGATCGAGGTCGATCTTGGCGACCTTGAGGCCGTGCATCAGACGCGAGTAGGTGGTGCCATTGGCCCTGGCGGCGGCGTTGATGCGTGCGATCCAGAGGCGTCGGAAGTCGCGCTTCTTGCGCTTGCGGTGGGCGTAGGCGTAGACCCACGACTTCATCACCACTTCTTTGGCGTAGGCGTACAGGCGGCTTCGGGCGCTATGGAACCCGGAGGCAGCGTTGAGGATGCGGTTACGACGTCGGCGGGCTTTGAACCCTCGTTTGGCTCGGGGCATGGTGGGTCTCTTCAGCCGTAGGGAAGCATACGTTTGACATGCTTTTGCATGGTGGTGTCGACCATGTCGTTTTTGCGGAGTCGACGGAGGCGCTTGCGGGACTTCTCTTGCAAGCCGTGGTTTCCGCCCCCTTTAGAACGTCGGACCCTTCCGGTGCCGCTCAAGTGAAACCGCTTCTTGGCGGCCTTTTTGGTTTTCATTTTGGGCATTGAAGACTTGGCTACTTTCTTCGCTTCGTCGAGGCCGGGAAACCCCCGGTTGGGTGCCTCGCGAAGGCGGGTGGGCGTTTATGCGCGGGGGACGTTGCTCTGTCAAGACCGACCCGCAGCACTTTTGGACCGACCCGCAGCACTTTTGGACCGACCCGCAGCACTTTTAAGACCGACCCGCAGCACTTTTGGACCGACCCGCAGCACTTTTGGACCGACCCGCAGCCTCCGATGTGGGGAATGCTCCGACGGCTCCGTGCAGCTCGCGGCACTGCAACGGCCGCGCCTTCCATTTAGACGAAGTTATGCGGGAGTCCGTCCCTTGCCTCCCGCCCATTTGAGGAATGGTCCCACTTCGGTTTTCGAGCGCATCCCGGTCGGGTAGCATGGGCGCCATGAACGGTGAGCACATCGAATCGATCCTCAAGACCGCCCAAGCCTCCATGGATACCGAGGGGTGGTGGTCGCTTCCCGACGGAGGGACCGTCACCCTTTACGTCTGCCATGGCGGAGCGAGCCTCACGGTGTCGCGTGTCGAAGCACTCCGTACGGACGGGGAGCTGCTCTTCGGACGGACCATCAAACGCGAGGTGTACGCCTTTGCCCGCGTCGACCTCTTTGCGATCGCCGTCGACGCGTCCGCTGGCCAGCCGCGACGTGCTGGATTTAGCTGATCGCTCCCTTGCCGAGCGCTGGCTTGCGTCGATCGCGTGGCTCGTGGCGCGGCTCCCATTGGGGGTCCTTCCGTGGCTGGGCGCCTGTCTTGGATGGGTGGCGGGGACGCTGCTCAGGATCCGTCGTCGTCATGTCGACAGCGCCATGCGCCGCGCGGGGCTCTCGACGGCGCATGCGGCAGCCATGTACTGCGGGCTTGGCACCAGCGTATTTGAATTCCTGTGGATGGCGGGGTCGTCCCGAAGCCTCCGAGCCTACGCACATGTCGACGAGGAGTCCGCGCGTCTGCTTCGCAAGGCGCAAGAGCGAGGACGAGGCGTTGTGTTGGCGGCGTCGCACACAGGAAACTGGGACCTAGCGGCATGTCGAATGGCCGAAGACGTTGAAGTCGTGGTGGTGACCAAGAGGCTTCGGGTGGCATGGCTTGATGCCTTTTGGCAGCGAACCCGAGCCCGACGAGGGGTGTCGCTGACCGAGGGGACCGGCGCGCTGGGAGTTGCACACGAGGTGCTGGGACGCGGTGGGGTTGTGGCGATGATGATCGACCAGGTGCCAGAGCGTACGAAGCACGGGGTCCTGGGGGAGTTTCTGGGAGCCCCCGCGCGGGTGGACCGAGCTGCCGCCGTGCTTGCCGCACGCGCCGGGGCACCGCTGGTGGTCACGGCGGCGCGTCGAAGTACCGAGGGGCATGTGTTGGAGGTCCTTCGTGTTTTTTTCCCCCCGGACCGTCCCTCGCAACGGTGGATCGAAGAGACCACGTTGGACGCCACCAAGGCGCTCGAGGACTTCGTGCGCCGGTATCCGAGCGCGTGGCTCTGGATGCACCGTCGGTGGCGCATTGGGGAGGCTTCCTAAGCTGGTTAATACCGTGTGCGTGCGGTCCCCCGCGCTGGTAGCCTACGGCGCACATGAAGCCGGGCGGTGCGCGCATTCTGGTGGTTGACGACGAGCCTGGGCTTCGCGATGTGTTGTCGATCCTCTTTCGCCGTGAAGGTTTCCAAGTCACCCTAGCTCCCGGGTTCGTGGCCGCTAGAGAGGCGATCCAAGGGGCCCCGTCCCCCTTCGCGTTGGTGCTGACCGATGTGTTCATGCCGGATGGATCGGGGCTCGACATCCTTTCTCTTGCCAAGAGCCGAAGTGCGCAGACCGAGGTGATCGTGATGACGGCGCACTCGAGCGTCGAGAACGCCATCGAGGCGATGAAGCGGGGAGCGACCGACTTCATCACCAAGCCGTTTGCCAACTCGGAGCTTCGCGAGCGGGTCCACAAGGCTCTCGAAAAAGGCGCCATCGTTGCCGAAAACGAGCGTCTCAAGGCGCAAGTATCCCACGACCATCCCCGCGATCTCCTCGGACACTCCGCGCCTATGCGACGGATCCACGACCTCATCTCGCGTGTCGCCAAGTCGCGCGGCACGGTGCTCATCACAGGAGAGAGCGGCACCGGCAAAGAGCGCGTTGCAAGGGCTCTCCACGACGCGTCTGACAGGGCTGAAAAGCCTTTCCTGGTGGTCAATTGCGGGGCTATCCCCGAGGCGCTCATCGAAAGCGAGCTGTTCGGCCACGACAAAGGTGCCTTCACCGGGGCCATCGCCAGGCACCTCGGGATCTTTCGCGAGGCCGACGGGGGCACGGTGCTCCTCGACGAGGTCGGAGAACTCGCGGCGTCGCTTCAAGTCAAGCTCCTTCGAGTGCTCCAGGAAAAGAAGATCCGGGGCATTGGCTCCTCCGGTGAGGTCTCCATCGATGTCCGTGTTTTGGCGGCGACCAACCGACGGGTTGAAGACGACGTCAAGTCGGGCAAGTTCCGTCAGGACCTTTACTACCGGCTCAATGTGATCCGCATCGAGGTCCCGTCCCTTCGCGATCGGCGCGAAGACATCGGCGAGCTAGCCAACTTCTTTCTCGCCCGCTGCGCCGCTGAATACGGAAAAGATATCCATGGCTTTACGCCCGATGCGCTTCGAGCGCTCGACGGTTATGATTTCCCAGGCAACGTCCGAGAGCTCGAAAACGTTGTGGAACGTGCCGTCACCCTCGCCAGCGGTCCCATCATCGACTTAGGGGACCTTCCCGCCGAGATCTCCGGGGCCACGTCCCAGCCAACTCCGTCCTTGGTGGTGTTGCCCGACGATGGATGCAACCTCGATGACGTCCTTGGCGAGATCGAGCGGCGTCTGATTCTGCAGGCGCTCGATCGGTCTGGAGGGGTGCGGACACACGCCGCACGGCTGCTTGGCCTTACTCTACGCAGCCTTCGTTATCGGCTTCAGAAGCTCTCGCTCGAGGATGACGACACGGCCGGACCCGCCAGCAGTCCTCCCGATCTTGGTACTCGCATTAGAACGGTCGTTTCAGAAGTCCACGAGGTGACAGATGATGGCACCAAGCCCTCCAACGAAGTCCAGCGTACTGCCGTATTCCAACGTGGCGCACGGCCCTTGCCCGTCAAGAACTAAACCCCGCGGCTTTACGCTCGTCGAGCTGATGGGGGTGGTGCTGATCATCGGAGTCCTCTCCGTGATGGCGGCGGTGGGGTACCGACGTCTCATCGCGTCATCCCACGTCACCGAGGCCACCAGCAACGTCGGCGCGATCCGTCTCGCGCAAGAGAACTACAAATCCGAGGTGCTTCGCTACGCCAAAGTTTCGGCGAGCCTGGCCACGACCTCCTATTATCCGTCGGACGGCTCCACTGGGAACAAAATCGCTTGGGGAGCTGCGTGCGGGACTGCCTGCACCGGGGGGAGCGAACCCACATGGACAGACTTTCCTTTCCGTCCCGATGCTCCCGTGAAGTTTGGGTACGCGACCATCGCAGGACGAGCCGGGGTGGCCCCCAGCCCCGCGTCCGTGTCGGTCAATGGACAAGCCATGGCGTTTCCCACCTCGCCCACAGCAGAATGGTACATCGTGGCGGCACGGGTCGACCTCGATGGCAACGGAACCTTTTGCAACGTGTACAGTAGCTCGTTCGACGGGCGGATCCTCGTCGACAACGACGGCGAGTGAACGCACACACCCCTTCCTTGGCTCTCTCTGCTTACCGCGCAGTCCTAACCCCCCTCTTGACTACGACAGGGGGGCTGGGCATAGGCGTTAACCAACTAACTTCGGAACGGCAGGACGTCGAGCTGCCGGGGACGAGACTTCTCTTTTCGAGATTTAATATGGTGGACGATGGAACTGAAGACCCCATCAAGGCTGCGTGGCAACGACAGAATCAGGG
>CAITRH010000530.1 GCA_903894755.1 uncultured delta proteobacterium | reverse complement strand
GACACCACCCCAACTCTTGTTCCGCTCGGTAGATGACCCCGTCAAAGACTTGCTTGACCGTACGAGCCATAAACACCCGTCAAGCATGCCCACGCAGTGCATCAGCCGCTTCTTGAAGCGCTTTCTTGACTCCCTCCATCAACATGATCCGTCCATAGAGGCACCTCACCCCGGCGGCAACTCAACGGTTCACTTTAATTTCTGTTTTGAGGGAATTCCTTGTACTTCACAGAGCTGGCACCAAGGCTCTTCGCATGGTGGGCCAGACTGGCCATCTCGTGTTTGTTCCGCTCCGCCACCGCCATGATCACCTGCGGGCGGATCCCTGCGGACACCAGCGCTCCTATGCCTGCGGAGGCCCGTTCGTAGGAATCAGGCACCGCCCGCATCCAATCGTGGCTCTCCTTGGACCCGTCGAGGCTCACCGAAACGAACGGGTTCTTGCAAGCGCGTACGAGCCGCGCCAGGTCCGGCGTGATGGCAACCCCGTTCGACTCGATGGTGAGCCCGAGGTCCTGCTCCTTGAGGAACTCCAGGATGGCCGCAATGTCGGGGTGGGTGAAGGGCTCGCCTCCCGTGAGCTTCACCGCGGTGAGGCCCAGTTCCTTGGCTTCCCCGACGATCTTCTTGAACAGGTCGAAGGGGAGCGCCTTTTCCGAGCGGTCCGAGTTGTGGAACTTCGGGGCGATCCAGCAATGGCGGCAGGCCATGTTGCAGTCGCCCGTGAGATAGAAGTAGAGGGTGGACAATCGAGGCGCCGCTTGCGCAGGTTCCACGGTCGCGCGGGGGCCCTCGTCTTCGCGGGTGGGGGACGGATTTTCATTCAGCATTGGGGGTACTCGGTTGGTTACGAGCCTGAAAGGGGCCCCTGAGTTGTACCCAGCTGGCATGCCCCAGCACTGCCACCACCACAATCGCTATGCGCAACCGTGGTTCCGGAACCGCACATTCCCTCCGATCCTGTGTTGGTTCCGCTAGTGCAAGCAACTGCGGTAGAACCGTTAAAACAGAACGCACCCGCACCGGTATGAGGCTGTTGACCATTTCCGCAAGCCCCACTGTGACTGCCTCCCGCAGCGCAACTGCCCGAGGCGGCATGGCCATTGCTGCAACTATTGGCCAAGGCCACATTGTCGCCTGCTGCGCAAGAGTCGGCCTGTTGTGTGCCGCCAGTACAACTAACACTAGTCGCTCCAATGCCGGTTTGTTCTTCCAGACTAAAATCAATCAGCACCGGCTTCGCATACGTCTTCTTCGCCATCACGCGCGTCTCCTCTCACTCGACACAACTACACGCCCCCGTTCACACCTCGACAAAGCGCCCTCCCTTCTCGAGGAACCGCTTCAGGCAATCGTCCGTATTGGGAGCGTAGACCTCGCCGGTCCTTGTGTACGTCCCCGCGGGACAATTCCCCGTGCAGGTCATCTGCCAGGCGCAGTCCGCACAGGCCTGGAACTTCGACAGCGGAATGCGGTACCGGTTGCGCAGCGCCGTGAGCTCCGCGTGGTTTTGCCACACGTCCAGCAGGCGGTCCCGGTTGATCCTCCCGAGCGCCATGTGCGACAACATGCCGCAGGGGACATAGGTCCCGTCGGGACGCACCGCGATCTTGCTCCACATGCAGCCGCAGCCTGTCAAGTACCCTCGTCCTGGGATCCCCACCCCCTGCTTGCGGGCGTCTTCCATCTGCTGGTAGCCGCGGGCCTGCGCCAATGGCCCGGCCTGCGCCGTGATGCGGTTTCCGTAGCGCTTGGACAGCGCCACGATCTTTTCCATGGCGTCGCACTGTTCCTGCGGCGTCAGTTGGACTTCCTCCTCGAATTCCCGGGCCAGTCCCTGGTGGCAGGCGCTGTTGGTGGAAATGGAGGGCATCCCAATCTGGTCGATCAGCAGCGCCACGATGTTATCGAGGTCGGCAATGTTGTAGCGGTGGATGGTGATGCGGGATGTGATGGCGACCCCGGCCTCCTTGAGGATCCGGATCCCGCGCATGGCCCCCTCGAAGGCGCCGCGGCCGCGGAGCCGATCGTGCACCTCGGCGGAGGCGCCGTCCACGGAGATCTGCACGTGGTTGCAACGTCCTGTTGCCGCGAGGTGACGCGCGACCTCGGGGGTGATCTTGCCGCCGTTGGAGAGGACGGAAAAGCGCATACGGTTGGCCACGACCGCATCCACCAGGGCCGTCAGGTCCGGCCTGAGGAAAGGCTCGCCGCCCCCAATGGTCACGTCCATGACCGCGTTGCTGCCGCACTCGGCGAAGAAGCGGACCCATTCCTCTGTGGGGAGCTCGTCGCGCGTGTCGCCGGCGCTGCTCTTGTGGAAACAGTACTTGCAGCGCAAGTTGCATTGGGAGGTGATGTCCACGTCGACGCTTTTGGGCGTCCGCATCAACCTTCGGTTCTCGGTCATAGGGGTCAGGAGCGCTCCTCGACGTAGCCGTGCTTGCGGACACTGTCGATGAACTCGAGGATTTCCGTGTCCACAGTGTCCGGGATGCCGTCGTATTCCTCGCGCAGGGTGCCGGCGATGGCTTGCACGTCGAGCTTTGCGTCGGAGGCGAGGCATTTCCAGATGGTGGCGCCGGTGGGGGAGATCCCCATGGCGCGTCCCGTGTCGGGGTCGAAGAGGATGGCCCAGTCGTCGAACTCCTCGCGGAGGACCATTTGCTCTTTTGTCTTCAGTACTTGGCTATCGCTCGTGACGATCATTGGACTGGCTTGTAGTCGAGGCGGGAGGCTCCGTCACCCCAAAGCGTGTCCCTTCCCGATGGTGCGGGTGACCGGGCGGGAGGTTGCCGAGGTCGTCCTACCTATGGTACGAACAGGCAATGCCTACCGTCGAAAAAGTGAGTCTCTCCCTCAAGGTCGAAGACCTGCAATGGGCTCGAGCCAAGGCCGAAGCCGAAGGGGTCCCTCTGTCGGCCGTGATGACCGAAGCCCTGCACGCCCAACGGCGGTTCGAAGCCATGGGCCGCTACCTCGCCGAAAGCGGGCACACGTTCACGCAAGAGGAAATCGACGCCGTCACACGTGAATGGACGCGCTGACCTTCGACACGGGCGCACTCATAGCCCTTGAACGTAACGACCGGAGCATGGCCTTGGTTGTCCAGGTCGTGCCTATGACGCTCGACCTCGCCAAGGCCACCGGGGAAGCGCTCGGCGCCGTCCCGGGCTCGACCCTCACCGACGCGTCCGTCATGGTCGTTGCCGCTCGTTTCGCCCCCTGGTCTACACGTCCGACCTCGACGACCTGCAACGCCTTCAGGCGCGCTTCCCTTCGGTCCGGCTCTTCGCCGTGTGACCGGTCGCGTCTGCACACAACCAACCGTGGCTCGGTGCTATGCTCCCTGCGATCCTATGAATACCGCCCTCAAGAAGACGCTCACCCGCGACGATTACTTCGAGCTGGAACGCACCAGCGAAACGAAGCACGAGTTCTTTCACGGCGAGGTCTTCGCCATGGCTGGCGTGCGCGACCGACACAACGAGATCGCGCTCAACTTCGCTCTTTTCCTGCGCGGCGCACTGCGCGGCAAGGGCTGCGGGGTGTACATCAGCGACGTGCGGCTCGAGGTGGATGAAGGCGGCCACTACACCTACCCGGATGTGTTCGTCACCTGCGACCCGCGCGACCGCGACAACCCGCTCACGAAGCGCCACGCGTCGCTTGTCGTCGAGGTGCTTTCCGAGGGGACTGCGGCCTACGATCGCGGCCTCAAGGCGCAGCAGTACCGGCGAATGCCGTCGCTGCGCGGCTATGTGCTGATCGATCCGGACACCCAGACCGTCGAGGTGCAGACGCGGGGCGAGGGGAGCGCGTGGACCCTCGTCGTCTACGGCGCCGCCGGGGAGGTCGCCGCGCTGCCGTTCGAGGGGCTCGGGGTCCCTTGGGCGGAGGTGTTCGCGCGGATGGAGTAGGAGGACCGCTGCTGCACTCCTGGCTCTCGCGGTTCCAGACGAAAAACGTCGGGCTCCTAGGGCGCCGCAGGCTACTAAACCAAAACCATCTTGAAAACCGCAGGTCCGATCTACCGCTTCCGCGCCCCAATGTCGCGTAGACCTCACCCCCAACCCCCTCTCCCTCGACATCCTCCTTGCCCATGCGGGCAAGGACGATCGTCTTCGAGAGAGGGGGCTCGGAACAGTGGTGCACGAGGCT
>CAITRH010000529.1 GCA_903894755.1 uncultured delta proteobacterium | reverse complement strand
CTTGCGCTCCCACTGCTCGGGGCTGGTGGCGCGCACCAGGACGCCGCGCTCGTCATGCAATCGGTATTGGCGAGTGCTAAGCGGCACCTCGTTCGCCTGCAGTGTCTGTCGCGCGTGCTGTTCGTTGAGCGCAATGAAGCACGTGCGAGAGCGTTCGACCGGGCGATGGACGATGCACTGGGGCGTCACCGTGTCGTGCTTCCGAGAGGCGCCTTGATGGACAGCGTGCGAAACGACATCCTGAGCCAGGCCACACGCAACCGCCATGGCGTATCCGAGGCCGCAGGACAACTGCTGGACGAACTTGTGCGGGTGCTCCAGAGTCCGCAGGCAAGATCGTTCGAGATCCGCATCGTGGCCCGAAGGCTGCTCGAGTTCATTGTCTCTGACCTTCCTGGACATCGAAAGGGCCCGCTGTGGCAGCAGATTGAGTCCCTTGCCGAAACCGGGGTCGCGGACTGGATGCGGTCCTACATGCACACGCTTCGCGTGTTCGGCAACGAGGCCGCGCATGACCGACGCAGTGAAGCCCGGACACCAGCTCATATTACGGAGCAGGACCTGGCCATGTGCCTCTTTTGTCTCGAACGCGTCCTCAGCTTTTGGCTCGGAACCAAGACACAGGTGGACTGATCAGACTGCGTGTCGCAGCAGCACTTCCCACCTCACGCCTTCCCTCCACGCACGCCGAGCACACCGTAATTCTCCAACAGCTTCAGTGCCCCAACGCTCGCAAGCGCGTGCCCCTTCTGGAACGACACGAAGTGAGAGCGATCCGCGCCCGCCGATTCGTAGAGAAACACCTCCTCGTCCTCGCAAATCGGACATGTGTCGACAATCACAAACGGGTGGAGATCCAGCACCCGCGTGAAGTCGCGCGTTGCCAGATACGTCCTACCCATGGTCACTGGACGCGGCAGACGCAGTGCAACCCTTGCCATCGGGGCCTGCGCGCCCCGTAACACGCGCGCCTGGCAAACGAATTCGCCGTCCTCAAAGTTGAGAGCGCGCGCCACGAAAAGGACATGATCGCGAAGGAAAAGGCTCCCGGCGAGCAGCCGATCGAGCTCCGACAATGCGTCCGCAAGAAGCTTTCGTGCGGTCCCGACGCCGATCGAAGAGCCGTGACGAACCTCGTTCCGGAGCGCCACCAGTGCGCCAGCTGCGTTGGCTGCCCGCGTCGGCTTGCCGCTGGTGTCAAAGTGGACAGAAACGACGCCAGGGATCAATCCATCCGGCTTTCCGCGGGTCCCTTCACGCAGGATCTGCAGCCAATGCCCGAGCGAAGGACGCGCTAGACAGTCGTGCGCCGCTCCTTCGGGATAGGAGGCTTCGGCAGCCCACTGACAACAACGCGATCGCGCCTCGGGGTGATGAGCATATTGGTCGGCTTGACGTTGCCGAACACAACGCCATGCGCATGCGCATATGCAAGTGCATCAAGGAGCTGGCGCACCAATTCGACCGCCTCCTGCTCGGTGAAGACTGCATCGTTACGCAGGAGGGACCGAAGTGACGTTGTTCCATCGGGCAGCCATGGCACGACGTAGACCTCGCCCAGCTCGGGATCGTGCACCCGAGCGAGGATCCGCTGGATGCCCGGGTGATCCAGCATTGCGATGCGATCGAGTCCGTACTTATGGGTTTCCAAGACAACGGGATCGGCGGCGAACTCCGGTCGGAGCGCGGCGATCAGAACAGGCTCGCCTGTCTGCGTGTCACGAGCCTCGAAGGTGGCGAGTTTGCTCTCTGGATGCGGCAGGCAGCGGCCAAGTTCGAAGCGGCTAGCAATCAATCGGGACATGCGCGGGCGACAATAGCTTCGTACGAGCGCTTGTGTGGTCCTGCAGTTGAGTTTTTTGAAAACCGCTGGGTCACGGGTATCGCGGTGCGGTTCTCAAGATCGGTTTGGTTTAGCTCTCCAACTCCGCTATCAACACCCCGCCATGCTCCCCCTTCAAGACCTTCTCAACCTGCCCGATGCCGCACGAAAACTCGGCGCGTTCCTTCTGATAAAACAGCTAGGCAAAGGAGGCTTCGCCCCCGTCTGGCTCGCCAAAGAAATCCATGGCACCACCGAACTCCGTACCGTCGCCATCAAACTCTTCGGCCTCACCTCCGACGGCTCCGGCTCGCTAGGCTCCGACCCCCACTGCAGCACGAACAGCGAGAGCCAGCGCATTCTCGAAGAAGCCCGCGCCCTCTGCCAGGTCGAACACCCCAACGTTGTCCGCTTCCATTCCATGGCCTACGACCCAACCCACGAAGGCCTCCTCGGCTTGGCCATGGAATACCTGGATGGCACCGCGCTCGACCATAAGCTCAGACTCCGACGCGACAACGGCTACAAACTTCCAGTCGCCGACACCCTCGAAGTGGGCAGCGCCATCGCCTCGGCCCTTGTCGCAGTCCACCAGGCTGGCCTTGTCCATCGCGACATCAAACCTGGCAACATCGTGGAAACCCACGGCGTCTACAAATTGATCGACTTCGGCCTCGCCTCCCTCAAACACCACAAAACCCAGGATGCCGCCACCGTGCGGGCTCCCCATATCGCCATCGTGGACGGCCTCGCCTTCGAAACCATGTCCAGCCACCTGGGAACCTTGGAACAAGGCTCCGCGACCTCCCACATTGTCAGCGGCACCCCTGGCTACCAAGACCCCGTCTGCGTCCAGCTTCACAGCCCTGCCAACACCTCCAGTGACATCTACTCCCTCGGTGCAACGCTCTACGAGTGCCTCACCGGTGCCATTCCCGCGGTCGCCGCTGCCCGCATGGACAACGTGCCAGGTGTCAAAGCCGAAGTGATCGACGGGCGCACAAGCCCTCCACCTGTTTGCGTGGTTGCACCGGAAGTCCCGCCTATCCTTGGCAAGCTCGTGGACTCCTTGGTTGCCCCAGAACCAACCCGCAGGCCCCACTCCGCTGAAGAGATCGCTTGGAACCTGGAACGCATCCGGCAGCAACTCGCGGGGAAACTCCGTCCGCTCCCCCCAGAAAGCATTGGGCCGTTCCGAGGCCTGGGACGCTTCGAGGAGACCGACCGCGACGTCTACTTTGGACGCAGTCTGGAAGTCGCTGCGTGCATCGATAGCCTTCGTGTCCGCGGCTTGGTCGCCCTCATTGGACCGTCAGGCAGCGGCAAGAGTAGCCTGGCACGCGCCGGTGTGCTCCCCGCGGTCCTCGACGGGGCATTGCGCTCCCCCAAGGAGTGGGATGTCGTGATCACAAGTCCTGGGGCAGACCCGAAAAGCGCTGTGCTGGAGGCGTTGCGCGGTCCCCTGGGTGGGTTGCCTGCGAAGCCAAGTCCCGAGTCGCTGGTAGGGCTGTTGTCGTCGAGGAGCCAGACCACTGGAAGGGGGCTTCTACTACTGGTAGACCAGCTCGAAGAGCTGGTGACCTTGGCGTCGGGCGACAGCCAGGCCTTTTTGGCGCAGCTCTTGACGCTTCTGGGCTCGCAGCATATCCCAGGGGTGCGCACGCTGGTGGCGGCACGACGCGACTTGCTCGATCCGCTGTTGGCGTTGGGGCCGCTGGGACGGGTCCTGACCCGCAACACACAACTGGTGTCGTCGCTGTCCGAGGTGACCTGGGGCGAGGTGTTGGATCAAGCGCTCGAGGCCTATGGGTACCACATCGAAGACGACGAGATGCGCGTGGAGCTGCTGGCGCAATTGAAGGGGACTGAATCCGCAATGCCGCTGG
>CAITRH010000528.1 GCA_903894755.1 uncultured delta proteobacterium | reverse complement strand
CCCCAAAACCTCAACGACTCCGCCCAACGCTGGCTCCTCGCCGACCCCGACCCTGACACGCAGTCCGAGCTGCAGCTCCTTCTCCATCAACCCGACCGTCTCGCCGACCGTTTCGCTGGAGAGCTCGACTTCGGAACCGCAGGGATCCGTGGTGTCCTCGGCGCCGGTCCTACCTGCATGAACCGTGTCGTGGTTGCCCGTGCCACCTGGGGCATCGTCCAGCATCTGATCGCCTGCATACAAGACGCCCCCCAACGTGGCGTCGTCGTCGGGTTCGACGCACGCACCAAAAGTCTCGCGTTCGCACAAGAAACCGCTTCTGTCCTCGCCGCCGCAGGCGTCCGCGCACTCCTCTTCGATGCCACAGTCCCTACCCCCATGGTCCCCTTCGCCGTGCACTACCTCCACGCGGCTGCTGGCATCATGATCACCGCAAGCCACAACCCTGCTCAATACAATGGGCTCAAACTTTACTGGGACAACGGTGCCCAGATCGCTCCCCCGCACGACCAGGCCATCGCCAAGCTAAGGTCTTTCCCCCCGCGCGCTCACCCCTCTGGACACGTTCCCCTGCTGTCGTCCCCAGAGCTACAACGCGCTTACCTCGATACACTGGGACACCTCTGTCCACCGAGACCATCCTCTTCTTTGCGCATCGTCTACACGCCGCTTCATGGAGTTGGGGGGCCTCTTGCCCGTGCTGCCCTCACCGAGGCGGGCTTTCACAACCTCGTGATGGTCCGCGAGCAAGAACAGCCGGACCCCGCGTTTCCCACCGTTGCCTTCCCCAACCCGGAAGAACCTGCAACCCTCACCCTCGCGCTCCAAACCGCAACCAACGTCGGGGCCGACCTAATCCTAGCCAACGATCCCGACGCCGACCGCCTCGCAGTGGCCGTCGCTTCTGCCAACGGGTTCGTCGTGCTCTCGGGAAATGATGTTGGCGTGCTCCTTGGACATGCGATGCTCACCGAACGCTCTTGGCCTTCCCCTCCGTTTGTCGTTGCGACCGTCGTGTCTTCTCCCATGCTCGGCAAGATCGCCCGGGCTTTGGGCGTGCGGTACGAAGAGACGCTCACCGGATTCAAATGGATTGCCACCCGCGCCCTAGAGGTCGAACAGCAGGAAGGCTTGTCGTTCGCCTTCGGCTACGAGGAAGCCTTGGGATACGCAGTGGGCACCTCGGTGCGCGACAAAGATGGAATCGCCGCCGCGCTTTTGGTGGCCGACCTGGCCGCGTCTTGTGCCGCACGGGGAGAAACGCTGCTCACGCGTCTCGACAGCATTCAGCACACCTACGGCGTGTTTGCCAGCGCCCAAGCTACCGTGACCGGCAACGCGGCCCTCGTTGCCATGGACCGTCTTCGCGCCGCTCCTCCAACGCACATCGCAGGCTATCGGGTCCGAGCGATCTGTGACTACGCGACCGGAACACGCCTGCCCGCAAGCGATGTCCTCGCGTTCGAGCTCGACTGCGGACGTGTCACGGTCCGTCCGAGCGGCACCGAAGCAAAGCTCAAAATCTACGCCGATGTGTTAGAGGAGGCGCCATGCAAAGCAAATGGTGCGGTATTTCGAGGTCGGGCGCAGAGCAACGCGGAGGTCCTTGCGGCCACCGTCGCCGCGCTCGTCGCTGGGTAGGTCTTGCCTTTTGGAGCGTGACGTTCGGCGTCGCGCAACCCGCATGGGCCGAGACGGCTTCAAGTACTCCCCACGCGGAGTCGACCCATCATAATTCCATAGAGTTTGCCCTTGGCGCCACCGCGTTGGCGTCATTCGAGGACAAAGGGACAGAGTCGCACTCTGGCTCGCACTTTGGCGTCGGGCTTTCCGTCACGGTTCCCGTGATCCCCAATTGGCTCGAGGTGGAACTGATGGGACGCATGATCAATATCGAGCGGGGTCTCGCGTACCCCATCGACTTGATGTTGCGAAAGCCTTTCGAGATTTCGGAGCATGTCCACCTGTACGTTGCACTTGGCCCCTCCATGGTCGTCTATTCGAGACGCAAGGAGTCCGCAGAGTCCGGCGTAGAGCCCGTCGTCGCGGAGTCCGGCAGAGAGTCCGGTGTGTACTTTGGGGTTGCATCCGCCGTTGGCGTCGATCTCTGGCTGACCCCGCGGTATGGCGTCTTCATCGAGCCTAATTTCAACGTGTACTGGCACGAAGGCGCCACCATCAAAGAGGTCGGTGGAGTAGCAGGAGCCATGGTCGGCTTCTGACCCGTCTCACGTTGCACGAAGGCCCAGTACCTCGTAGGTCATCACCGGCTGGGCCCTCCCCTTCACCGTAAGCTCGCGCACGGGACGCGCCTCGACGCTGTCTCGGACCAGTGCGTAGGTGTCCTCGCTCACCAGGATATCCGCCCCCTCGTCTTTCGTGGCGCTCTCGAGCCGCGACGCGAGATTCACCGCGTCCCCGATGACCGTGTATTCCATCCGTCGCTCCGACCCGATGTTGCCCGCCACAACCTCGCCCGAATGGATCCCAATCCCCGTGCGCAGTGGCTCCACCCCTCGCGCCACCAGCCGCTCGTTGAGATGAAGTAGCGCCTTGCGCATCCGCACCGCCGCTCGCACCGCTCGCACCGCATCGTCGGCCTTCGGTACCGGCGCCCCAAACACCGCCATGATCGCGTCCCCTATGTACTTGTCCACAACGCCATCTTCCTGGATCACGATCGCCACCATCTCCGTGAAGTACTCGTTGAGTAGAGCCACCAGGGCGTGCGCCTCCATCGCTTCGCTCATGGTCGTGAAGCTCCGGATGTCGCTGAACAAGATGGTCACCGGAAGGGTGGTCCCGCCCAGTTCCACCCGTCCGCTCATGAGATGGTCGACCAGCGTCTCGGTCATGTACTTGCCAAAGGTCTCACGAAGTTTGTCCCGTTCCCGCAGCCCCTCCACCATCGCGTTGAACCCCATCGCCAGCTCCTCGAGCTCGTCGCCCGTCAAGATGGGTTCGACATGAACGTACTCTTGGTGTTTGAGCCGCGCGGCCGCCGCGCTCACCCGCCGGATCGCATGCGACATCCGCCACGCAAGACGTCCCCCGACCCCCACGGCCATCGCGGTGGCTCCCACCACCAGGGCAAGCAGCTTCGCAAAACTCCTTCGCAGCACCGTACGAAGGTCCGTGACATCCATGCCCAACGCGAGCTCGTAACGAACACGAGGTCCCGTCAGAGCCTCGGGAGCAAAACGTAGCGTCGCAAAACTGCGCCCTGCCTGCTCCACGAGACGAGGCGTTCCTCCCAGCGGGGCCTCGGCTGCCACCAAAGGGAAATCCGACGACTTCACCACCACGTGGTTGGTTTGGGGACTAAGCAACGCGAGCGACAGACCGAACTTGCCCCCGACATGATCCAAGTAGGACGGGTGAAGCGGAAGGCACACCACCACGACGCCTCCTCCGACGACTGGCCGCGCCACGATGATCGCCGGGGGCGCGCTGGGATCATCCTCGCAGCCGTGTGCGACCACTCCGTGGATCTCTTCGCCTCGGAGCGCCGGTAGGAAGTCCGCGAGCGTGTCGAGGCGGGATGGCGGTTTGGCGCATCCGTGCTGGGCGACGATAAGGCCGGAGCGATCGGCAAAGAGCAGGTCGATGTCGGGGTACACGTCGTGAAAAATCTGGCCGATCTTTTCGAGCGTGCGGGTGTCGTGGTTCGCGAGGGCGCGGGCGGTGTCGGAGTCGGATGCGAGCAGGCCTGCGGCGAGATGGAGGTCCTGAACGGCGTCGGCCATCTCGTGGTTGAAGGAGCGTTCGGCTTCCTCGACGCGGTCGTCGGCCTCGGCGATGAGCTGGTCGTGGGTGGTGATGTAAAGGAGGGGAACCAGGGACGCGGCCACGAGACCTGTGAGGGCAACGAGTGCGGTCAGTTTCGTGCGCACGGAGGAAAAAACGCGCATGGGGCTGAGGCGAGCCTACCCGCTTAGAGACCTCACCCCCCCGCGATTTCGCGCTCCTACAAATTCCCCCTCCCCATCGATGGGGAGGGGGCGCTGTGGAAGTGCCGCGTCGATGGGGGGTGAGGTCCGCGGGGCCCCGGCCTTTGCTTCCGGCTGCCGTTGCCGGAGTGGCGTCAGGCGAGTTGCTTAAGCTGATCGAGGATCGCTTGGTTGTCGCGTGGATCGCCGAGCCCCTGCTCCTTGACCCACACGACCTTGCCGTTCTTGTCGATGATGACCGTGGCGCGCGCGGTGATCCCGCGCTCCTCGAGGTACAGGCCAAACTTGGACGCTACCGCGCCTCGTGGATGGAAATCGGCGAGTAGCGGATACGTGATCCCAAGCTGCTTCTTGTACGCGGCGTGCGACCACACGCTGTCGACGCTGATGCCCAAGATCTGCGCGCCGGTCCCGTCGAGCGCGGCGAAGTCTTCGCGGAAGCACGCGTGCTCGCCGCTGCACACGGGGCTGAAGTCGAGCGGATAAAACACAAGCACGACGTTCTTTTTCCCTCGAAAGTCGCTCAGCTTGATCGCTTTGCCGGTCTTGCCCTCGGCGTTTGCTTCGCTCGAAGCAAGCTCGAAATCGGGCGCGTCTGCGCCTACCTGAATGGCCATTGATCACAACTCCTCGGAGGTCGGAAACCTCCCGTTGATGTCCGCGTTACGAACGCACTTTGCGATGAACGCTCCTTGGAACCCGTTGCGCTTTTCGCCGGTCACCTGTACTTCGACCCGCGGTCATGGAACCGGTCCCCGCCTCGGCCACCGAGATCACCGCGCTGCTCGGTCGCGGCACCCACTTCGAAGGAAAACTCTCGTTCGAAGGGTGCGTTCGCCTCGACGGCGTCTTCAAAGGCGAAATCCGTAGCGACGACACCCTCATCATCGGCGACGGGGCCGAGGTCCATGCCGAGATCGATGTCGCTACGGTCATCGTCCGCGGAGGGGCCGTCTACGGCAACATCCGAGCACGCCGCTCCATCGAGATCCACGCCCCTGGAAAGGTGGTGGGTAACCTCCATTCGCCGTCCCTGTTCATCGACCGCGGCGTGGCGTTCCAGGGGATCTGCCGGATGGATCCCCTCGAAGAGCCCACACCTCCCGAGCCCAAGGGCCCCCCTCCCACGTCCGCTCCCGACATCGACGATGGCTACGGAGAGCCGCTCCTTGGCGCGTAGCCTCGACGTTAGGAACGGCGGGCGGGTTTTCGTGCCGCGGAAGCGCCCAAAGCCATTCCCACAGCGGGAATGCCTCTGTGCGCCGCGTCAAATGCATTCCCGCGGCGGGAATGCCTCCATTGCGTCAACACGGCATCATTCCCGCGGCGGGAATGTCCCCGTGGCGTCTATCGACCCATTCCCGCCGCGGGAATCACCTTGTTCGAGCCAAACAGGACCATTCCCGCAGCAGGAATCCCTCCGTCAGCCCGGAACCAACCCATTCCCGCAGCGGGAATCCACCGTTAGCCTCGAACCGACCCATTCCCGCGGCGGGAACGCCTTCGTCCTCCTCGAACAGCTCCATTCCCGCTCCCAGAACGCTATCGGAGCCCCGCCATCGTTGTTTTCCGGCGCGAGGTTGTCCCAAGAGCGTTGCGACCGACGCAAAGCGAGGAGGACCGACGGAGCGTTACTCGTCGCACTCTTGGTCTTGGCGTCGGGATGCGCCTCGACGCGTTCGCCTGTCCCCATTGCTGCGGTGCGGTCGGAAGCTTCCGTCGCGGTACCGGCTCCTCCTCCTCCTCCGCCGTCCTCCGACCCGCTCGCACCGTTGGCTCGAGAGGCGAGGGCGTTGGCCCCTGGAATGCGGGAGCTTGGACGAGGCATGGCGACGCAACATGAGGCGGTCGATCTTGCTTCTGGGGAGCTGTGTGTCCGGGTGGTGTTCGACGGGGCGGTGCGTGCGGAGCTGCTGGATGATCGCGGTGTGGTCCTGGGAACGTCGACCACCGGTGTGCTTCTTTCCCGTGGGCCGGTTTGTGTTGGGCGAGGACGGCGAATCAAGCTTCGGTTTTCGGGGCCGACGCATTGGATCGCGTGGGGAGCTCCCTGATAAGCTCGACGAGGCGGGGCAACGCGTGTGCGCACGCCCTCAGGGGAGCTTTGGGACGTACCGCGACGGGGATAGTGGCTTCGGCGAGCATGGGCAGGTCGAACGCACTATCGCCAAAGGCCGCGTAAAGAGGACGAGGCCCCAATGCGGTCCGCAGCAGCGAGCGTTTCCCTTCCCCAAACGGGATAGGACGTTCCACATCGGCGAGCATGATGCCTTCCGGACTCCATTGCGGTCGGAGCGCGATGACATGAGCATGCGGGCCTACGACGCGCAGGGCCGCACGGATCAAGGGCTCTGGCGAGGCGCTCACCACGAACACGTCGACAGCGTTCTGTTCGGCCCAAGAGAGGACCGGGTGAAGCTCGGATTGCAGGCGGTGTTGGAGTCCCGACACGACGCGGTTTGCGTAGGCGTCGACCTCCAGGCGACTGCAGCCGACGCAACACCATGCAACGAGCTCGAAGAAGCGCTCCTCGGGGAAAGTCCCCTCACAGAAGGCGCGTTCGAGTTCTTTCAGAAGGGCCCGTCCTGAGGGGGCTTCTGCGAGTCCGAAGGCCCGGGCTTCTCGGGTGAGGCAGCAAATGGCCTCGGCACGAAGGTCGTTGTCGTCGGCGAGGGTGGTCCAGAGGTCGGTTCCTACGTCGCCGGTCCAGAGGGTCCCGTCGGCGTCGGTGGCGAGGGCGCCTCCAGGGGACTGATGAAACAGCGTGTCGAGGAGCGCTACGAGGGGGGCCGCTTGGATACGTTTCACGGCGCGAGCCTAACCGGAGCCTCGCCGCAAAGATGCTGCGCGACGCAAATCGTCGGTCGGGGTCGCTCAAAATACAGGAGTATTCCTCGCTCGCCCTTCCTAAACCAAACCCATTTTGAAAACCGCAGGTTTCCGCTCGCGCAGACCTCACCCCCCCAGCCCCCCTCTCCCTCGACATTCTCCTTGCCCGAACGGGCAAGGACGATCGTCTTCGAGAGAGGGGGCTCGGAACAGTGATGCACAGGCTCTCCTCCCCCCTCGCTCGAAGACGATTTTCCTTGCCCGAACGGGCAAGGAGAATGTCGAGGGAGAGGGGGGCTGGAAGGGTGAGGTCTGCGCGAGCGGAAACCTGCGGTTCTCAAGATGGGGTTGGTTTAGCTCAGATGTTCATGCAATCAGGT
>CAITRH010000527.1 GCA_903894755.1 uncultured delta proteobacterium | reverse complement strand
TCTGCGGTAACCCTCCACAAGGCATGCATCTGCGATCTTTTTCCATATCGCGCTGCTCATGGCGCCGCACGCTGCCAGTCGATCGCCCAGGCCATCCTTTGTCATGACCAGGGTCGACGGGATTGCTGCCAGAGCCTCCAGCCATTTCGAGCCCACTCCAAGCTGTCGCAGCTGCTCGAGAACCAGCTCGCTGACTCGATACTCGCACGCGCGTCCATTGCGCAGTACCTCCACCACCGTTGCCATGTCCTTGCTCGGTCGAGTAACGAACGCCGTGTACAGCGGATTGCACACGGTGTGGCAGTGCCAGCTCTCACCATCGAACGGCGTCCCTGTGTCGTCGCGTCAGGAGAGTGGAGATCTCGCCAGAGGAGATCTGAATTCCCGTGCTCTCAAGGAACGCTAGGAGTTTTGGCTGCGTCACCCCGCACGCATGGTGCAGAACGAGAACCATACTGCGGACCCAGGAGCGAGCGGTCCATGCAGAGCCGCTGCGTTGAATCGATTTCCAGCAGCTTACGCCGATGTTCTCGTGGCTTGCTCTCTTGGCGCTCGTTCTCGGACGAGCGGTTTTTGGGCGGGCTCTTGGGTTCGGGTGGCTTTTCCTCGCCCTTGGCAGGCCTCTGTCCCTCACCTCGGAGTCGGACTGCCCGAGAGACGCTGCTCACTGCTGATACTTTCCTCGGACGTTTCTTGCAGCACGTGCTTCCCGACCGTTTCGTTAAGATCCGTCACTACAGTCTGCTGGCGCTGGCCAACGTTGGCACGAAGTTGTTGCGGGCGTGCGCACTGCTTTCTGCACTAGCGCCGACGCCATTGGTGCCATCACCGGCGCCAGCTTCCGAACCGGTCGAGCCATTAGCAACGTTGTGTCCAAAGTGCGGTGCCTTGATGCGACCCGAGCCTATCATGCCTACATCCACGGTCAGCCGTACGCGGGGTCCGCCATGATGCCATTGGGTGCTTTCACTGGGACCATGGCGCGAACTGCTGGCAACACCCTTGGATACGACTGTCCACGCCTGCCCAGACCCCTGCTGTCCGCTGACAAACGTGCGTGTCAGGTAGTGGAACACGGTACTTACCAGCTCCGCCCAAATGACGATTGCGCGACTGCGCCGCGACCGCGATGACGCAGCGCACAACCTTGGACGCGGCGCACTCTCGCAATCGCCTGTATATTATGTCGTGTGGGATCTGGGGTCTCGTCGTGGTGCTCTGGGTGGGGGTTTACGAGGGGTTTCGGGACGTGTGGTTACGTTGGACGCTTCCGGATGGCTCGTTGGTGGCCACGGGGGCGGAGCGGGCAGAACGGCTTGCGGCGAAGCTTCGGGCCCTTGGCATCGACCCGAACAGAGACCCCTCGTAGTTTGAAGATGCCCCGTGACCTCGATGGCCGTCCTCACTTCAGACCCCGCACCACCGCGTCGGCCGCCGCCTCCGCCTGCCGTATGCCATCCGGGATCCCCACCCCGTCGTAGCCGCTTCCCACCAGCTGCAGCTCCGGAAACGCCGCCAAGCTCGCGCGAATCCGCGCCATCGTCACCAGATGCCCCACCTTGGGCTGCGGGTTCGAACGATGGAACCGGAACACTCGCGTAAACAACGGCTTGCCCACCAGCGGCATGAACGCCCCAATCTCACGCTCCGCTAGCTCCGCTAGCTCGTCGTCGGTGTGCTGCAGCACTTCCTCGCCCCATGCCCCCCCAAAGAACGCACGCATCAATACGTATCCCTCGGGCGCTCGCCCCGCCCACTTGCTCGATACCCACGTCGCCGCAAGCACCGGCCGACGCAGCGTTCGCGGTACCAAAAACCCCACCGCATCGAGCGGATGACGCACATCCTCGCGACGAAACGCGAGAAACGCCGTCGCCGTCGACACGTACGCCAGCTTCCCAAGCTGCTCGGAAATCTCCTTCGAAATCCCCTCGAGCAGCTGCGACGCCCCATGCCCAGGTAACGCAAGGACCACCTGATCGGCCGGCACCACCTCGCCGGTCCCAAGCACCACCCGAACCCCACCGCCTTCGCGGCTCAACGCTCGAACGTCCGCGCCGGTCCTGAGCGACACCCCCGAAAGCCCCTCCACCACCGCGGTGACCAGAGTCCCCATCCCACGACGCAGCGACAAGAACGCACTCGGTGGGACTCCCCCTGCCGACGGTTTCCTCGCCGCGCGCATCGCTCGCACCAGCGACCCGTGCTTGGTCTCCGCCTCCACGAACTGCGGGAACGTCGCTCTCACCGACAGCTCGTGGGCATCGCCCGCGAAGATCCCCCCGAGTAGCGGCGCCGCAAGTCGGTCGGTCACCTCGGCCCCGAGACGGCGTGTGACGAAGTCCCCGATCGACTCGTCGGCATCCCCGGACCAATCCTTCGTCGGGATAAACGGCTCGAGTCCCATCCGCGCCTTGCCCGCGAAGGAGAACAGCGGAGTCTCGAGCACGGGACGAATCCGAGTCGGGATACCGAGCACCAGCCCCTCGGGAATCCGATGCAGCTTGCCTCCAAACGCGATGTAGACCCGACGCGTGGCCTCGATGGTCGGAACGATGTCCGCCTCGAGCCCGACGGCTTTGGCGAGCGCGCTCGCTTGCGGCTTGCTGGCGACCCAGGAGTCCGGACCGCCGTCGATGACGAAGCCGTCGCGTTCCTCGGTAACGATGTTGCCGCCAAGACGTGCCGACCGTTCGAGGACTGTGATGTCCAAGCTCGGAGCTCTTTTGCGAAGCGCATAAGCGGTGGCGAGTCCGCCGATACCGCCGCCGATCACAACTACGCGGGCCATGGCTTAGGAGAGGGACGCGATCCGCGCGTCCAGTTGGGTTTCGAGGCCGATGAGTGCCTTGTTGAAGCTTTCGATCCCGTCGGCAAGCTTGTCTGTGGCCATGCGGTCTTCGGCGTGCATGCGTTGGAAGGTCTCTTCATTCATGGGGATCTTTGGAATGTCCATGCCGCGCGAGCGCAGCGGGTCGAGTTTGCGAACGACAGGGGTCGTGGAGCTATCGAGCTGTGACAGGAACGCCGGCGAGATGGTGAGCAGATCGCATCCAGCGAGCTCGAGGATTTCCCCGGTGTTACGGAAGCTTGCTCCCATGACTTCGGTCGCGTAGCCGTGGCGTTTGTAATAGTTGTAGACGCTGGCAACCGAGAGGACTCCGGGGTCTTCCGAGGGGACAAAGTCCCGAGCGGCGTCTTTTCGGTACCAATCGAGAATACGTCCCACGAAGGGCGACACCAGGGTGACGTTAGCTTCGGCGCTGGCGATGGCTTGATGGAGGCCGAAGAGGAGCGTGACGTTGCAGTGGATCCGTTCCTGTTCGAGGATCTTGGCAGCGCAGATCCCTTCCCAGGTGCCCGCGATCTTGATGAGGACCCGTTCTCGGGAGGCGCCGGCACGTTCGTACTGCGCGATGAGGCTTCGAGCGCGGTCGACGGTAGCGGCGGTATCGAAAGAGAGGCGAGCGTCGACCTCGGTCGAGACGCGACCCTCGACGATGTTTAGAATTTTGAGGCCGAATTCGACGGCGAGGCGGTCGACGGCGCGAGCGGCGATGTCTTTAGGGCCCTGGGCACGAGACCAGCGGAGGGCGCTCTCGACCAAGGGGGCATATTCGGGCATGCCGGCTGCAGCGGCGATGAGGGATGGGTTCGTGGTGGCATCGCGGGGGCGGAAGGTACCTACCTGTTGGAGGTCGCCGGTGTCTGCGACCACGACGGTCATGGATTTGAGCTGATCGAGCGTACTCGCCATGACGCGCCTCTTACCACGGGATCGCGGAGGCGGTCGCTACATGAGTTCCCGCTCTGGTGCTACGTCCCACCGTGGAGGCTTTTCAGGAACAACGCCCCGCTAAGTCACGGGGAGGCCGACCGCGATCACGCCCTACCCAGGGTTACCCACCCTGGGCTGATTTGACTCGCCCCTTCGGGGCT
>CAITRH010000526.1 GCA_903894755.1 uncultured delta proteobacterium | reverse complement strand
GCGGCTCGGAACCTGCGGTTTTCAAGATGGGTTTGGTTTAGTGGGCCCCATCGTGATCGTGACGAGTTTCTTGCCCCGGGCGCGTTTTCCTAGGCACCCTTCGTCCGGTGAAGCGTTCTCTCGGTCCTGTAGCCGCTGTGCTCCTTACGCTCTGGTCCGCCGTGGCCAGCGCCGTTGCTCCCCCAGTGTCCGCGCAGGATGCCGCTCCCACGGGTTCGCTCCCCAAGGGGGTTACCCGTTCACCCGACGGGCGCCGGCTTTACGTCACCCACTATGGCCTGGTGGACCGGAACAACATTGGCGTATTCGATGCCGTCACGCTCAAACCACTGGGGGCACTGAGTGTCCCTGGGGTGGTCGTCGAGACCGCCATGGCGCGCGATGGCCATACTCTTTACGCGTCCAACTTCACGCGCGGCACGGTGCAGTTCATCGATCTGCCCTCGGGAAAAGTGACCCGGGAGGTCAAGACAGGCGCGCATCCCAAAATCTTGGTGGTGTCGCGAGATGGACATCGCCTCTTTGCTGCCAATTGGGGCGATGAGAGCGTCGCCGAGGTCGACCCGCGTTCTGGCGCGGTTCTGCGCACCCTGCGCACTGGGAAAAATCCCCGAGGGATGGCCATCACAAGGGCGGGACGGCTCTATGTAGCCAACTTCAACGGCGCCTCGCTCGACGTGTTCGACGGTCCCTCACTGGGCCACAGTTCGCGATTGAGCGACATGTGCAAGTTTCCCCGCCACCTTGTGCTCTCTCCGGACGATCGCCAGCTCTATGTGAGTTGTCTGCTCGCCAACGAGATCCTGGTGCTCGACACGCGCTCCAATAAGCTGTTGCGACGTGTCAAAGTCGGGCGTTTCCCCAAGGCCATCGATGTCACCCCGGACGGGCGTTACCTTGTGACGGCCGACTACCGAGGAAGCACGACGACCGTGGTGGACACCCGCGATTGGACAACTCGTACGCTCGATGTCCCTGGCATGGACGGCGCCAGTGGAGTTGTCGTTGCGCCAACGAAACGAGGCGAGCTCCGCTACTTCGTGACCGGCTGGTACGACAACCACCTTTACGCGGTGGGGACCGCGGGACACGGTCGTCGCTACGAGGTGGACGCGGCCACTGCGTCGCTTACGCTGATGCGACGGCGTTACCACTTGAAACATCCCGTGGAATAGCTACGACTCGGGTCCCGCTCGAACGCCATGACCCACGACCACGATCACCACCACCACCATTCGTCGCCTGCAGCCATTGGACACGCGTTTGCCTGGGGGACGCTGCTCAACCTGACATTTGTCGTCGTGGAGGCCACTTATGGGGTGCTCGCGCATTCCATGGCGCTTTTGGCCGACGCGGGACACAACCTTGGCGATGTTCTGGGTCTTGCGTTGGCCTGGGGGGCGGCGACGTTAGCGCGGCGAAAGCCGACGTCGCGACGAACGTACGGGCTTCGGCGCACGACGATCCTTGCTTCCCTTTCCAACGCGCTGCTTCTACTTTTCGTCATTGGCGGCGTGGCATGGGAGTCTCTTCGCAGGCTATCGAGTCCGGAGCCTGTTGCGGGGCTGACGGTGCTGGTGATTGCGCTCATGGGGGTAGCGGTCAATGGCGGCTCGGCGCTGCTATTTTTTGCGGGACGAAAGAGCGACATGAACGTTCGCGGCGCGTTTTTCCATCTGGCGGCCGACGCGGCGATGTCTCTTGGGGTGGTGGTGGCAGGGGCGCTGATGCTGCTGAAGAAAGACTGGACCTGGCTTGATCCGACGTTGGGGCTGCTGTTGTCGCTGGTGATTTTGGCAAGCGTCTGGTCTTTGCTGCGAGACTCGATGAACTTGGCCCTCGATGCGGTCCCTGAGGGGATTGATCCAGATGCGGTGCGAAGCTATTTGGCGGGCCTTCCTGGGGTTTGCGAGGTCCATGACCTGCACATTTGGGCCATGAGCACGACGGAGACGGCACTTACGGCGCACCTGATCATGCCAGGTGACTCGTGCCATCCAAAGTTTTTGCATGACGTAGGCGAGGAGCTCCACGAGCATTTCCATATCGAGCATGCGACGTTGCAGGTGGAGTCTCCAGGAGCGCCTTCTCCATGCCGTCTTGCCCCCGACGAACGGGTCTAGGAGACCCCATGAAGACAGTGATTCTTGCGGGTGGGCTGGGAACTCGTCTTTCCGAGGAGACCGTGGTGCGTCCCAAGCCGATGGTAGAAATAGGGGGCCATCCCATGCTCTGGCACATCATGCAGTACTTCGCCTCGTTTGGGTTCAAGGAGTTCGGGTGTGCTCTTGGGTACAAGGGGGACATTATCAAGCAGTACTTCTTGAACTTCTACACGCTCAACGCAAACCTCACTGTGGATCTACGCGCTGGGACGCACGAAGTGTTTGGGGGGAGCCGGGTAGACTGGTTGGTTCATCTCGTTGACACGGGGGAGCACACGCAGACGGGGGCGCGCATCCGAAGAATGCAGTCGTGCGTTGGGGATGATCCCTTGTTTTTTCTGACGTATGGGGATGGTCTCGCCAACGTGGACCTGCGGGCACTTCTGGCGTTTCACAAGAGCCATGGGAAGGTAGCCACGGTGACCGCGGTGCGTCCTCCTGGACGGTTTGGGGCACTGTCGCTGGACGGGGCCCGTGTGGAGCGATTTGCTGAGAAGCCTCAGACTGGCGAAGGTTGGATCAACGGCGGCTTCTTCGTGTTGGACCGTCGTGTGTTTGACTATATCGATGACAGCGATGGGACGGTGTGGGAGCAACAGCCGCTCGATCGTCTCACGGCCGACGGGCAACTGATGGCCTTCTGTCACACGGGGTTCTGGATCGCCATGGACACCCTTCGCGACAAGCGCGTGCTTGAGGATCTCTGGAATTCTGGGGCTGCCCCTTGGCACGTTTGGCCGTAGTGGTAAGACGCGTCTGTGGAGACGCGCATGGCCAAGGGACTTCGAGCTTCGGACACTTCGGGAACACCGACATCGCCTCACGAGGGGTGGCTCAAGGACGCGCGCCGGTTCAGCACGCTCTTTGAGACCATGAACCAGGGGGTCGTTTATCACAACTCCACAGGCGCCATCATCGATGCCAATCCTGCTGCAGAGCGGATCCTGGGGCTCACTCAAGACCAGCTCCTGGGGCGGACCTCGCTCGACCCTCGTTGGCGGTGCGTTCGAGAGGATTTTTCGGACCTACCAGGCTCCGATCACCCTGCCATGATCTCCCTGCGCACAGGCCAACCAGTTCATGACGTGATCATGGGGGTGTATCATCCGCTGGCCCAACAGCATCGCTGGATCCTCGTGTCAGCGTTCCCTGAGTTTGACGAGGGCAAGGCCGGTCCATCCCGTGTGTTTGCAGTCTTCACGGACATTACGGAGCGCAAGCAAGCGGAATTGGACCTCAAGGCAAGTGAAGAACGCTTTCATACGCTGTTTACGACGATGGAAGAGGGCTTTGCACTCCACGAGATCGTCTGCGACGACTCCGGAACCCCGGTCGACTACCGCTTTCTCGATCTCAACCCCGCTTTCGAGCAACTGACGGGCCTCACACGCAGCGAAGTTCTTGGCAAACGCGTTCGCGAGGTGCTCCCGGACATCGAGGCAAGGTGGATCCAGGTCTACGGTCGCGTGGCACAAACGGGAGAGCCCGCCGAGCTGGAAGACTTCGCGGGTTCGCTTGGGCGCCACTACAGTGCCCGGTGTTATTCGCCGGTCCGGGGGCAATTTGCCGTCGTGTTTAGCGACATCACGGCCCGCAGACAGGCCATCGAGGAGCTTCAGCGCAATGAGGAGCAGCTACGCGTGCTCTTCGAGGCGTCCCAGGCCGGCATCATCATGGTCGATAAGACCGGCGTCATCCAAGTGGCCAACCAACGGATGGCGAGCATGTTTCGGTGTTCCCTCGACGAGCTGGTGGGCTCCCACTATTCCGACCATGTCCATCCTGACCAACGGCGCGTAGGAGGCCAAAGGTTGCAGGCGCTGATCGCCGGCCAGATCGACCACGTCAGCAACGAGCGTCACTACACCTGCAAAGATGGAAGCGACTTCTGGGGATACGTGTCTGGAAGACCCCACGAGGACAAGGACGGCAACCTTCTTGGACTCATCGCACACATCTCAGACATTACGCCGCTCAAGACAAAGGAAGCCGAGCTTGTATCGTCCGAGCGGCGTTTCCGCGCGTTTTTCAACAATCTCCTGGCCACTTCGGTCCTCTACCGCTTCCTGCGTGACCAAGACCACGTGATCCAGGACTGGATTATGGAGGACATCAACCCAAAAGGGGCCGAGAGCCTCTCGAGCGACGCGACCAGCCTCATCGGAAAGCGGGCGAGCGAGCTGTTTGGACCCGAGGTCTTTCAACCTTATCTCGAACTGTCAAGGAAGGTGGATCAAACGGGCAAGGCCGTGCTCTTTGAAACGTACTTCGAGGTCAACAAGAGGCACTACTTGTCCCAGGTCTTTACCATGGACCCGGACTTCTACGCCAACGTCTCCATCGACATCACCGACCGCAAGCAGGCCGAAGCGCAACAGGTCCGGCTCGAGCAGCAGCTTCGCCATACCCAGAAACTCGAGAGCCTTGGGGTGTTGGCAGGGGGGATTGCCCACGACTTCAACAATATCCTGACGGCCGTGATAGGCAGTGCAGACCTTGCACTGAGGCGTGTCAATCCCGAGTCCCCGGTGGTCGAGGACCTGCGGCGTATCGAACGAGCGGCAGTCCGCGCAGCCGACCTCGCCAAACAGATGCTTGCCTATTCTGGGAAAGGTAGGTTCGTGGTCGAGACCATCGACTTGAACCTTCTTCTCGAAGAGATGCTCCACATGTTGGAGGTTTCTATCTCCAAGAAGGCCGTCTTGCGCCTCAACAAGTCCCGTCCTCTGCCCCCCATTGAAGTAGATACCACGCAGATCCGGCAGATCGTCATGAACCTGGTGATCAACGCCTCGGAGGCCATAGGGACGAACGTTGGCGCGATCACGGTCACCACCGACTCTATGGAATGCGACCGGAGCTACTTGCAAGAGATGTGGCTCGACGAGCGTCTCGCCGACGGGCTCTACGTGACTCTGGAGGTTGCCGACACGGGCTGCGGGATGGCTCGGGAGACAGTGGCCAAGGTCTTCGACCCGTTCTTTACGACCAAGTTTACTGGCCGTGGTCTGGGGTTGGCTGCGGTTCAGGGTATTGTCCGAGGGCACAAGGGGACCATCAAGATTTCCAGCGAGCCCGGCGCGGGGAGCACCTTCAAAGTGCTTCTCCCCGCCAGCAAGAAGCCAGCAGCGGAAGTCTTAGAGGCGAGTCGACCCAAGGACCACTGGCGGGGCAGCGGCACTGCGCTTTTGGTGGACGACGAGGCGACTGTGCGAATGGTTGGAAGCGAGATGCTGCGCGAGCTTGGCTTCGACGTGATCACGGCCAATGACGGTGTGGATGCTGTACAGGTCTTCAAGACCCGCAGGGAGTTCTCGTTTGTGCTCCTCGATCTCATGATGCCGCGGCTCGATGGGGAACAGACCTTTCGTGAGCTCCGCAAGATCGACCCGAAGGTCAACGTGATCCTGTCGAGCGGCTACGACGAGCAAGACATTGCCGACCGCTTCGTGGGCCAGGGACTCTCTGGATTTGTCCAGAAGCCCTACAGGTTATCCACGCTCATGGACGCGATCAAGAAGCTCCAAGGCGCGTCATGAGCTGGGCAGCTTATGCCGTGATCTCGGCGCTGTTCGCAGCTGCGACGGCAATCCTGGCCAAGATTGGCATTGCAGGGGTCCCTTCGACGCTAGCCACGGCCATTCGGACCGTGGTGGTGCTTCTGTTTGCTTGGGGGATGGTGTTCCTCACTGGGGAACAGCGGATGTTGGCTACCGTGAGCCGTCGGTCGCTTCTGTTTTTGTGCCTCTCTGGGGTCGCAACAGGAGCTTCGTGGCTCGCGTACTTTAGGGCGCTGCAGCTTGGTCCGGCCTCCAGGGTGGCCCCAGTCGACAAGTTGAGCCTGGCGTTCACGGTGGTTCTTGCCGCGGTGCTGCTTCACGAACCGGTGACGCTGCGGTTGGCGGCCGGCGTCGGACTCATTGTTGCCGGGGTTCTTCTGACGCTGCACTAAGGTCCCGCCGCAATAGCTTGCCGTTGCTCGTTCGCGGCAACGCATCCACTGCTCGGTACACTCGCGGAACCTTGTAGGCCGCCAAGTGCTGCCTGCAGTGTGCGTCAAGCTCCACGGGATCGAGCTCCATCCCTTGATGCAGCTTCACAAACGCCGTAAGCAACGTAACGCCCACTTCACCGGTCTTCACCGTCTTCACCATCCCCACCGCACACTCCGCTACACTCGCATGCGCCCCTAACACCGCCTCCACTTCCACCGGACTCACCCGGTATCCAAAACTCTTGACAACCTCGTCGTTCCTCCCCTCGAACCAATACACCCCGTCGTCGTCGACACGTGCAAGATCCCCCCCCACGAACCACTCCCCCTCAAAAGGTTGCTCGGGCGAGTTCCAATAGCCCAACATCAGCCCAGGATCGCTTCGCCGTACCGCAATGCGTCCCACTGTCCCTCGTGGCGCCTCGACTGCCGAGTCCAGTGCCAAAAGCCGAATGTCCCGTCCCCTCTGCGCGACCCCGCAGGCTCCCGCAACCACAGTCATCCCTGGCTTGAACGATAGATACGTCGAGATCTCACTCATCCCCAGCGCCTCGTAGATCGCGGTCCCTACCCGTCGCCCCCACTCCTCGTGCACAAAAGCGGGCAGCGGTTCCCCTGCGCTCAACCCGTGACGTAGCGAGCTCCAGTCGTGCTCCTCCACTGTCGTGTACTTGAGGATCTGCCGGTATACCGTCGGTACCGCCGCAAAGACCGTGATCCCCTGACGCTCGATGATGGATGGCCAGAAGCGACTCTCCCGTCCCCCAGCTGATAACACCGCCGTCGCCCCCACACTCCAGGGATCCATGAGCCCTACCCCCAGCGTGTAGGTCCAGTTGAGCGCTCCTGCATGGCAGACACGATCGGAACGCACCAGCCCCTCCCACTCCTGGATCACCGTCGCTCGCCCAAACACCGATCGCTGCGCATGCAAGACTCCCTTGGGACGGGCCGTGGTCCCTGAGGTGTAGATCAAGTACGCTGGGTCCTCCGCAGAAGTCGCAGGCCATGCCGTGGGTCCGCTGTCCGCTTCGAGCTCCGCAAGTCGCACATGTTCGACTCCTGCTGCCACCAGAACCGCCTCGCCCACCGCGATCACCCAGCAAACATCCCCAAGGTTGTCGCGCTCGGTCGTCACCGCAGTGGCCAGGGAACCCTCGGTCACCAACGCCCGAGCCCCGCTGTCGCGAAGCACAAACGCGACCTCCTCGGCGCGAAGCTGCGGACTCGACGGGATCGGAATCAACCCGGCCCGCACACAAGCGAAAAACACCACCGCAGTCTCTGTCGAGTTGTCTAGACGCAAAAGAACCCGGTCGCCCTTCACCAGTCCAAGCCGTCCCAGGGCACTGGCCACCCGCAGCACGCGCTCCGACAGCTGGCGGTAAGTCCAAGACTCCTCCGAGCCCTGCGGACGCAGCAACACCAACGCCGTCTTGTCCGCTAGCGCCGCGTCGTTGGCGTGACCAAGGAGGCAATGGTCTGCCAGATTCAGACCGCTCATGACAGATCCAAGATGCGCTCGGCCTCGCGTTGTCCCGAAAGCAACGCGCCATGTACCGTCGCTGCATGACGACGTGACGTGGCCTCGCCCGCAAAGAACAACCGTGTCCCGACTGGCTCGGCCAAAACGTCCAGGTCGCTGCCGCTTGCGCCGACCGGCACGAACGAATAGGAGCCAAGGGAATACGGATCCTGAGCCCAGCGCGTCACCCACGACCGCACTGGCGTCGACACCGCCTTGCCATAGACCGCACGCAGACTGTCAAGGACCAATCCCACCGCGGCATCGTCGCTTCTCTGCTCCAACGTACGCGCCGTCTCGCCAACCAGGGAGGCTATCAGACGGGGCGTGTTGTCGAAGGGGACAAGGTTGGCCAACAGGACCCCGTCCCGCTTGGTCTTGCCAATGAGGCCAAGCCATTGGGAATCCTTGGTCCAGAAGGGGGCCGCAAACTCGAGTACCACCTTGTCGTAGGTTCCCATGCGCAGCCGCGAGATTGCGGCACGTTTGCTGTCGGGAAGCTCCGGGGCAAAGGTCACCGAGCCGGCGCGCAAGACTCCAAGTGGAAGCGTCACGAGCACCCGTTCTGCTGTAAACACCCGCGAGCCAGTGATCCGCACCCCTGCAGCGTCCGTTTCGATCCGTCGCACGGTCTCGCCAAGCACAATGCGCAGCCCCTCCGAAAGGACTCGAGGCAAGTCGTCGAAACCGCCGGACACCATTGCGTCCCCCCCGCCGAGGTCGTCTCCTTCGTACCAGCCGGCATACGAGAGCTCTGCAACCTCGGCTGCGTAGTCGTGTTCGATGGCCATGGTGATGGCAAAGTCGAGATCACGTCGGTCCGAGGGCGAAAGACGCAAACCAGCAAGGGCGCGGTCGATGGCCGTACCGAGGGCAATGTCAGCGTTGGTTGGTCCCAGGAGGGACGAGCGCTCGGTTTCGAGCTTGTCGACCAGCGTTTCGAGGCGTCGGTCGATACGGGCAAGCGCGGCTTCGGACAGCGCGGCGCCTCCTGGGCGATAAAGCGCAATGGAATCGTAGTCGACCCGCTTCATGCGCGCGCGTTGCAGCAGCGGCGGGATCGGATTGTTGGTGACGCCGTGGATAAACATGGCGCCGAGCTCCACGGGGGGCTGGACGCTTTGGTCGGTGAGAATGCGTCCGCCGATGCGCGAGCGGGCCTCGAGGATCAACACACGCCGTCCCGCGTCTGCCAACATGCGAGCCGCGGCAAGACCGGCGACTCCAGCGCCTACGACCAAGACCTCGGCGTCGAGGGGGGGCTCGGAAGGTTTCGCGGATGGCAACGGCGCGGGCGTCGAGGGCTTGGGCGCGATGGGCTTAGGTGGGGGCGTGCCACAAGCGGCGAGTGGGAGGGCGAGCGAAAGGCGCAGGAGATCACGACGTCGAAGGGGCAGCATGGGGGGACATCCTAAACCAAACCCATTTTGAAAACTGCAGGACCACGTCTTCTGCAGACCTCACCCCCCGCCCCCCTCTCCCTCGACATTGTCCTAAGCCATTCGGGCTTAGGACAATCGTCTTCGAGCGAGGGGGAGGAGAGCCATTTGTAACGTTGTTCCGAGCCCCCCTCTCTCGAAGACAATCTTGCTTGCCCGAATGGGCAAGTAGAATGTCGAGGGAGAGGGGGGTTGGGGGGTGAGGTCTCGCGCGCGAAATTGCGCTACAAGAAATGAACCCCCATGGAGCCCAACGCCCAAGATCCCGAAGGCCCCGGCTGGCGCTTCCTTTATGAGAGCACCAGCGTGGTCGTGGTCCGCGTAAGTCCGGCCGGGACCGTCGTCGCCGCGAATCGACACGCCAGGACCTTGATCGGCGAGCCGCTGGTCGGACAACCCTGGCACGTCATGCTCCTCAACTTCGAAGGGAACATGGCGCTGGCCGACTGGCTCGCAGACCCCGCAAGGCCGCGACTCCTCAATGTCCGTACCACCTCGGGCCTGCCGCAAACCCTCCAGGTCACAGTCGAAACGGTGGGTCAAGACCATCTGCTGTTTGGTGAAGTCGACGCCGCCGAACAGACACGCCTCAGTCAAGAGGTCCTCGAAATCAACCAGGAGCTCAACAATCTGTCCCGCGAGCTCGCCCTCAAGAACCGTGAGCTGGCCCACTTGAACGCGCTCAAGAACCAGTTCCTCGGGATGGCCGCTCACGACCTTCGCAAACCAATTGGCCTGGTCATGAATTATACCGAGTTCCTGATCGACGAAGCCTGCGTCAGCTTGTCCGCTGAGCACTGCGAATTCCTGCATACCATCCACGGAGCTGCCGACAGCATGCGCCGCGTGGTCGACGACTTCCTCGATGTGAGCCTGATCGAGGCCGGCCGCTTAAGTCTCGATGAACAGTTGGCCGACCTCCAAGAATTGACACGAGCCGCCGTCACCCTGGTAACCCTGTCGGCTACCAAGCGCGGGGTCAAGATCACCACGTTCCTCGAAGCCGTCGGCAAGGCCTTGGTGGACGGCCCCAAGATCGAACAGGTGCTCACCAACTTGCTGAGCAACGCCGTCGAACACTCCCCACTAGGAGGCTGCGTCATCCTCCGCAGTATGCGCCTGCCCTCGGAATTTACAGTGCAGGTGTCCGATACAGGCCCCGGCATTGCGCCCGCGCAGCAGCAGCGTCTGTTTCAAGCATTTGCCAGCGGGCAAAACCACAAGCCCGGCGGAGAACGCAGCATCGGCCTCGGCCTCGCCATCGCCCGCAAGATTGTGGAGGCCCACGGCGGACGGATGTTTGTCGAGAGCCAACCCGGCCGCGGTTCCATGTTCGGATTCGCCCTCCCTGCAAGCCGCCTCGCCCAGGACCCACAACATGGAGTCCACCAAAGTCCAAGCCTATGAACAAAGAGCAGTTGCTCGAGTCGTCCAGCATACTCCACCCCCCGCAACGGATGGCTACATCACCAGACCCTTTAGCAAAGCGGAGTTCCTGACGCGCATCGACGCGCTCCTCCGCATTCGAGTGGTACAGGAGGCGCTGAGGGAGAGCGAAGCGCGTTACAGAGCGCTCGTAGAACAGGCTTCCGACGGCGTGGTCATCACGGGGGCCGACGGGTGCTATCTGTCCGCCAACCCGTCTTTCCTGCAGATGGTGGGATATTCCAGCGAGGAGCTGTCGAAGCTGCGCGTTCACGACGTGGTTGAACAGGGCCGGCTGGCATACCTAGCAGAGCATCTCGCAAACGTGTCCGCTGGGACCGCACTTCCACTCATGGAATGGCAACTTCTGCGCAAGGACCGCACGACATGTCCAGTTGAAGTAAGTGCCAAGATGCTTCTGGACGGTCACATCCTGGCCATGGTGCGCGACATCTCCGTACGCAAGCAGGCCGACGAGGAGAAGGCCAACCTCGAAGTTCAGCTTCAGCAGGCGCAGAAGATGGAGTCGGTGGGACGTCTTGCGGGCGGCGTGGCGCACGACTTCAACAACATGCTCAGCGTCATTCAGGGCTATGCGGAGCTCGCGCTGGAAACCGCGGACCCGAATCAGTCCATCCATGGCGACCTAGTGGAGATTCTCCAGGCAGCCCGTCGTTCCGCCGACCTCACCCGTCAACTGCTTGCCTTCGCCCGCCAGCAGGCCATCGCCCCCAAAGTGCTCGACCTCAACGACACCGTTACAGGCATGCTTAAGTTGTTGCGACGCCTCATCGGAGAGAACGTCGCCCTGGCCTGGGTGCCCAACATGGACCTGTGGACGGTCAAAATGGACCCCTCCCAGATCGACCAGATCCTCGCCAACCTGTGTGTCAACGCCCGCGACGCTATCGACAACGTCGGCCAGATCACCATCACGGCGCAAAACTGCGCCTTGGACATGGCCTACTGCGCCGATCATGCAGGCGTTGCTCCCGGACAGTATGTTCGTCTCACCGTGAGCGACAACGGCAGCGGCATGGAGCAGGACACCCTGACCCATATCTACGAGCCCTTTTTCACCACCAAGAGCGTCGGCCAGGGGACCGGCCTTGGACTCGCCACCGTGTACGGCATCGTCAAGCAAAACAACGGTTTCATCGACGTGGACAGCAAGCCGGGCCAGGGGACCACCTTCACGCTCTATCTGCCCAGGTACGAGGGCAAGGACCACCAGTCAAAGAAAGAAGCGCCCTCGCAGCCGCCCATGGGAGGTCACGAGACCATCCTGCTGGTGGAGGACGAGCCAACGGTGCTCAAGCTGACCACGACGATCCTGGAAAAACATGGCTACACAGTCCTGACAGCAAGCACCCCTGGCAACGCGCTCCGCCTGGCCGGGGCTTACGCCGGCGAGATCCACTTGCTGATGACCGACGTGGTGATGCCACAGATGAACGGCCCGGACCTCGCTGCCATCCTGATTTCGCTCTATCCGCGCCTCAAGCGCCTGTTTATGTCGGGTTGCACCGCCAACGTCGTCGCCCACCACGGCGTGTTGCAGGAAGATGTGGCGTTTATCCAGAAGCCGTTCTCGATACCCGACTTGGCCGCCAAGGTCCGGGAGGCGCTGGGACGCTAGTGCCACGCGGCGGAAGTCCTTGGACACTCACGACCCGCGACCCAGGACTCGGGACAAAAGTCACGCGGAAAGCAGGGACGGGAGCGGGTCGTAGCTTGCGGCGCAAGTCCTTGGACACTCCACGACACCCGCTACCCAGGGTTACCCACCCTGGGCTGATTTAACTCGCCCCTTCGGGGCTGCCAATCAACGCACGGCCTTCTCGTTGCGT
>CAITRH010000525.1 GCA_903894755.1 uncultured delta proteobacterium | reverse complement strand
TCGATCTCGTCGATAAAAAGGACCAGCGGCCTGGGACAGACACGCGCCCAGGTACTCAGGCCCTGACGGATCCGAGACAATGGTCGTGCGTCGGGCCACGGCGGGGGACGGAGCTCGGGGGGAAGCACATGATCGAACCGCGAGCGCCACACGTCCAGGATCGCGAGCTCGGCGGTCTCTGGGTCATGGGACGCTGGAGCGCCAACCTCGACGGACACGAGGGCTGCTGCGTACGTTCCTTCGACAGTCAGGTCGCGGGCAAGATTCGTCAGGGCGGTGGTCTTTCCCACCTGACGGGGGGCGTGGACCACGAAATACGCTTTGCGCTCGACGAGTGCGCGCAGCGTGGGAAAGCGCGGGCCGGTGGGGACCATGAAGTGATCGCCGGGACGGCAGGGACCAGAAACGTTGAACCAGCGGGACATGGGAAGAAGGAGGCTACACGCCGCGGGAAAGGTCAAGGCCAATGTGGCCTACCCTACCAACGCCGCGGTGCGGTCCTCGATGGGCTCGAGCCCGTCGCGTCGATCGAAGATCACCAGCCAGCCCGTCAGGTTGGCGTTGGCCTGGCCCAAACCTGCAAGGGCACCCCATGCCAATGGCGTAGTCGCGCTCGAGGGTCCCACCGCCGTTGGCTACGCGATGCAGGAACGCCATCATCACCAGATGCGGACGCACGGCATCACGCTGTCGCAGGCGCTCGGCGCGGTTGTTGGTGGCAAACTTGCGCGGACGCAGATGATGGGTCACCTGCTCCTTGAGCTTCTGCGCTTTCCTTATATCCCTCCTGCTATCCATTACGGTAGTCCTTCCAGAGCTGGATGGACTCCTTGATAAGCCTCTTCAGCTCCACTCCAAACGTCCGTGCTTTGCCCTTCTTCTTCACCAGCACCGCATCGATCGACCGAAGCACATGGGCGTTGCACTTCTGTTGCTTGACCTCGTCCAGTTCCTTGGCATCGTACGAAGGACCTCGGTCCGTCACCATCGTGCCATGCTGGTGCAAATCGGCTACGGGACCTTGCTCGGCGGTCTTGAGGACCCGTGGCCCCTTCTGCTGAGGAATTCCCACTTCGTAGTGCAGCACGTGCGCTGCTGCCATTGCTCTAGGACCAACACGATGCGCCGTGGCACCTCGTTGGTCCTCGGCAACATCCGGATGGCGCCCACGCACCCGTCGTCCACACTGATGGCAGCTGCACACGTGCATCTGAATTTTCCGGAATATCCCTAATCCAGACCTCCTCGAACCCCACTGCGTCCAGCTCCCCGCCACACTCTGGACAGCACTCCTCGCCAACATGCGCCTCCTCATGATGGTGGTGACCTCATCAGCCTTCGGGGGGGGACGAAAAACTTCTTGTCGGCAGGCAGGTGGTTTCCCCGCACGAAGTCCGTGCATGCAGCACGATGTGTGCATCGGGACGTTTTAGCGTATGCTTGGGCAATGGCCGGTGATCGCGAGACGGGCAAGGGGCAGCGGAACGAACACGTGAGGTTTCGCGCCCTCGTGCTCACGGCGCTGCTCACCAGTGGCGGTTTCCTCGTCGTCACGCTCGCGTGCAAGCCTTCAATCTTCCTCGTCGCGTTCAGTGACGCGGGTCTTACGCTCGCCTCCGCGGCGGCGGGAGTCCTCTGCTGGCGTCGTGGCAAGACCGCAGCAGCGCCTAGTAGCCGTTGGAGTTGGCGGCTGTTCGGGTGCAGCTACTTCGCCTTTGCGGCGGCCATGGTGTATTGGTGCGTCGCGCAGCTCGTGTTCCACATCGACATGCCCTACCCGTCCGTGGCGGACGCTGCCTTTTTGGCGAGCATCCCTCTTGCCGGTGTTGCGCTCCTCCTCTGGCCCACCGCTCCCTCGCAGTTCAAGGGGCGGCTTCGTACTTCGCTCGACGGTATCGTCATCGCTGCGTCGGCCTACCTGATCGCATGGGTGTTTGTCCTGGGGCCTCTGTATTGGCGCGGTTCCCAACCCACGCTCAACAAGGTCATCGGGCTCGCCTATGCCTCCGGATACGTCGCCGTGTCTGCGATCCTCGTCTTCGTGGGAGCGCGGCAGCCGACTGGACGAGACGGTCCGTACATGCTCCTCGGTGGCTCCATCTTGGCCCTCGCCGCCGTCAACATGCCCTACGCCCTGATGATCATGGATGGCACCTACTTCACCGGCCATCCCATCGACACGCTCTGGTTCGTGGCCTTCTGGTTTGCCATCCTTGCTGCGATCGTCCCGAAAGCCGCCCCCAAAACGGTGGCGAAAAAACTGCGTCGCCGTGCCCTTTTCCTGGGCCTCCCGCACCTTCCTGCCTTGGCTGCGGGGCTCGCCACCTGGTATGCGCTCGGGGCCAAGCCGGGACGGGTGGATGCGATCCTGGGTTGGAACCTGTTTGTCGTTGTCGCGGCCCTTGCGTTGCGCCAATACCTTGTCATTCTGGAGCTCGATGAGCTCTCCCGGAGTCTCGACGAGAAAGTCGATCGGCGCAGTCAAGCACTGAAGCGCAGCCAAGACGCGCTCCTCCGTGCCCAGCGCCTTCAGCTCATTGCGGGCCTCGCGGCCGGCGTCGCCCATGACTTCAACAACCTTCTTACGATTATCGGGACCCTCGCACAACGTCTGCGTGCCATGAACCTCAATCCCAAAGGGACCGAATGCGTCGACGAGCTCCAACGCACCACCGATCGCGCGGTTCACCTGACACGTCAGCTCCTCGCGGCTGGACGTGGGCAGGTCCTGCACAACGTGGTCTTCGATCTCAATCCGCTTGTCCTTCGCTCCAGCACGTTCCTTGGGCCTCTCTTGCCAGAGGCGATCACCTTGCAGATCGATGTCTCGTCTAAGTCCACCTGGATCTGCGCGGACCCATCCCAAATGGAGCAAGTGCTGCTCAATCTGGTGGTCAATGCGCGCGACGCCATGCCGAGGGGGGGACGCATTCGCATCTGCACCGAGCTACGCGACAACAGGGACAGAGTGGTCCTTGCCGTTGCTGACGAGGGGATTGGCATGGATGCCGCCACCATAGAACAGATTTTCGAGCCCCTTTATACGACCAAGAAGGTAGGAACAGGCACTGGGCTAGGGCTGGCGACGGTCTGGGGCATCGTCACCCAGAGTGGCGGGGATGTCGATGTGCGCAGTGTCGTCGGGGCCGGCTCGACATTCCTTGTCTCCTTTGCCGCGGCCCCAGCACCGGAACAGGAAACGAACGAAGCTCCGGTAGACTCCACCCTGCGCCGGCAGGTCTTGGTGCTGGATCACGAAAGCGATAGCAGCAGTCTGATCCGGGCGGTCCTCGATAGCCAGGGGCACGACGCCCTGGTAGCCTCCTCTGGCAACATGGCACGGCAGCTTCTTGTTGCCATCGATCGCGTAGATCTCGTCGTTTCCGAGGTGACGCTCCCCGAAGAAACCGTTGAGACAACCCTGCAACTGGTGAATGACCTGCGCGCCCGCTTTCCCTCCGTGCCCGTGTTGTTCATTTCCAATTTCTCCTTTGATGACGTCATCAAGCGGCTTCCGTCAGAATCGGTGCTGCTGCAAAAGCCTTTCTCGGAACGCGCCATCGGCATCCACCTCCGGACCATGCTCCGCGCAGCTCATGGAGCCTGATCCCGCGTGACCGATCCCCTTGAACAAACCCTCGAAGGCACTGTCGAACGGGTCTCCTTTGAAAGCCCCGATGGCTACCGGGTCCTTCGCGTCAGCGTCGAAGGACGCGACCAACCCGTCACCGTCGTCGGCACCTTCCCCCCAGTCCCCCAAGGAGCTCGCGTTCGAATCCGCGGCCCCATGGAAACACACCGCCGCTTTGGCGAACAACTTCGCGCCAACTCCCTCATCGAGCTTGCACCCAGCACCATGGAAGGCCTCGAACGCTACCTCGGCTCCGGGATGATCAAAGGCATTGGTCCCGGCTTTGCCAAGCGCATCGTCGAAACCTTCGCCATGGACACCCTCCGTATCCTCGAAGACGAGCCCCAGCGACTGCGCGAGGTGGACGGCCTCGGGAAAAAACGCATCGACCTCCTCGTAGAAGCTTGGCAGACCCAGCGCCAGACACGCGACGCTCTTGTGTTCCTCGAAAGACATGGGATCTCCGGTCCCCTCGCCACCCGAGTGATCAAACGCTATGGAACCCAGGCATCCCAGGTCGTCTCCCAGGAACCCTACCGCCTTGCCCTCGAAGTCTGGGGCGTCGGCTTCAAAACCGCAGACCGCATTGCCTCCGCGGCCGGTGTCGCGGCCGACGCTCCTGCACGCCTCCAGGCCGGTGGCCTCCAACTGCTGCACGACACCCTGGAGTCTGGAAGTGTCTACGTTGACAAAAACGCGCTCGTCGACCGCGCAAAACAAATGTTGGAACAGTCCCGCACCGACGCTTCGTCCATCGAACGTGACGCTGTCGTACGCGCCGTCGACGCCCTCATTCTAGGCGGGCACGCGGTGGCCGACACGGTAGATGGCACCCCCGTGGTGTTTCCAGCGTGGATCTACCGCGTCGAGACCCGTCTTGCCGAGCGGCTGCTCGCCCTTGTGCGCAGCAATGCGCCGCCTCTCGACGGAGCGCAGGAGGCGATCAAGGCGTTCGAAGCAGACACGGGCGTCGTGTTGGCAGAAGAGCAAAGGATGGCGATCCAAATTGCAGCGCGCTCGCCTGTCATGGTGGTGACCGGTGGACCTGGCGTGGGGAAAACCACGTTGGTCCGGGCCATTCTGGCAGTCTTCGAGGGGGCCAAGCTCGAAGTGCGCCTAGCGGCTCCGACGGGACGTGCAGCAAAGCGGATGGCCGAAGCTACGAGCCGTCCAGCGTCTACATTGCATCGATTGCTCGAATTCGACGCGCAACGGGGAAGCTTTCGACGCAATCGCAGTTGCACGGTTGACGCCGGCGCGGTGGTTGTGGATGAAACCTCGATGCTCGATCTGTCGCTTGCCGACGCGCTCCTTCAGGCCCTCGAACCTGGAACCCGTCTCGTGTTGGTCGGCGATGTGGACCAGCTCCCAAGTGTGGGGCCCGGCGCGGTGCTTCGAGATGTCATCGACTCCGGGGTTGTGCCGACCGTGCGTTTGAAGCGCATCTTTCGACAGGCCGCCGAGAGTCGCATTGTGGTGAACGCACACCGTATCAACGCAGGAGTGTTTCCTGAGCTTCCAGAACCAGGCGATCAGACCTCGGACTTCTACCTGGCCTACCGAGCGGACGCGAAGGTGGTGTTGAAGAGTCTTCTAGACCTTGTGACCCAGCGGATCCCGAAGCATTTTGGGCTCGACCCCGTGCGCGACGTGCAGGTGCTCACCCCGATGAACCGGGGTCAAGTGGGGACCCATGCACTCAATGCAGCGTTGCAAGAAGCGCTCAATCCGTCGGGTGTGTCGGTGACGCAGGGAGCTCGCAAGTACCGGATAGGCGACAAGGTGATGCAACTCCGCAACGACTACGACCGCGGGGTTTTCAACGGCGACGTTGGCTTTGTCACGCGCATGGACGCGGAGGAGGCGACGGTGCATGTGAGCTTCGACGGTCGGGAGGTGGAGTACGACGTATCGGAGCTTGACGCGCTTTCCCTTGCCTACGCGTGTACTATCCACAAGGCGCAGGGGAGTGAATACCCAACGGTGGTGTTGACGCTTCTTTCCGAGCACTACGTGATGTTGACGCGCAACCTTCTGTACACGGCGGTGACTCGAGGAAAGCGCCTGGTGGTGGTGCTGACCGATGAGAAGGCTGTGGGGCTGGCTCTTTCGGACGCGCGCCGGGTGGACCGCCGGACCCGTCTTGCCGCACGTTTGGGGAGCGATCCTTCTTGCGGTCCGCGCGTTGCCGACGCAAGCTCGCCCTAGAAGCGACACAATGGAGTGACCATGCTGCGTAGGCTTTTTGTTGGATTGGTGCTGGGACTGATTGTAGGCGTACTGATCGCTGCAGGGTTGATGTTCGGCCTGGGCATTCGCACATTCGAAGGGGCTTTCTTGGCCTATGCGGCTGCGGCGGTCACGGGAGTACTGACCGGTCTGGTCGCAGGCAAACCGATTTGGTCGCAGGGCGGGAAGGTCGAAGCGGCGCTCAAGGCGGTCTTTGGAGCGCTCTTGGCAGCGGGGGGGATGTTCGCGTTGCGCACATGGGTGCATGTTCAGGTCCCGCTGGAGATGTTGGGGCCGGCGGGCACGGGCAAGATAGGAGAGCTTCCTGCGGCATCCCTTCCTGCGTTGGGCGCGGTGCTTGCGATGTTTCTAGAGCTCGATAACACGGGGGAGGCCGAGCCGAGCGCGGCAAAAGCTCCCGCAGTCGAGGCAAGAAAGAAGGGGGCCAATGGCAAGGCGCGGGTGGCGACCGAGGTACCTGCCGACGACGAGGAAGAGGCACGTCCCAAGCGGGCCAAGCACTGATGCCACCAGCGCGGGCTGTTTTTTACGCAGCGACCGTTGTAGCCCTGACGTTGTCGGCGCGCGCGTTGGTTCATCCCGTGCCGCTTGGGTGGGCGGTGGTGGCGCTGGTTGCGTACGTGGCGGGGGTCCTTGCGGGGGTGTTGGTGTTGCGTCTTCGGGTTTTCGTGGACGCGGTAGTGGAAGGGCCGCGGGGTGTCCGCGGGATTGTGTTGACATTCGACGATGGTCCTGATGTGCGGAGCACTCCGCGGGTGCTGGACATTCTGGAGCGGGCCGGGGTGTCTGCGACGTTCTTTGTGATCGGGAAAAAAGCGGAGGTCCATCCAGAGCTTGTGCGCGACATGGTACGTCGCGGGCACACTGTGGGGCTCCATTCGTACGCGCACGATCGGTTGTTTGCCCTTCGTTCCGAGGGGTGGGTTCGGGACGACTTGGAGCGCGGTATGGGCACCCTTGAAGCGATTTTAGGGGAGCGTCCCAGGCTATTCCGCCCGCCGATCGGGCACACCAATCCGAGGATAGCGCGGGTGATTCAAGGGCTTGGGCTTGTGGTGATCGGATGGACTGTAAGTGGAGGCGATGGGGTGCGGACCGATCCGGAGCGTGTAGCAGCGCGCGTTCGCGGGAGGCTGCGGGACGGAGCAATTGTGCTGCTTCACGACGCGGCCGAGCGTGGGGATTACGAGCCTGCGGGGCCGAGGGCGCTTGCGGAGGTGCTCGAGGCGAGCGAGGCGCGGGGGATTGAAGTGGTGGCGTTGGAGACGTGGCTTGACATGCTCAGTCCGCCCTCCCTTCCAGCCACACCGTCTTGAGTTTCTCTTCCCCTTTGCTCCTCTTTGGGCCATGATGCGCTCGTTCCGCACGGGTGGCGAAACTGGCAGACGCAGCGGATTTAGGTTCCGCCGCCGATGAGGCGTATGGGTTCGACTCCCTTCCCGTGCACTCCCCTTTACAAGAAGCGGTCGGTCCGTATACTCCGCCCGCCCTTCAGAATGCCCCTCGGACCGCAGGCTCATGAGGATTCGGCTGGAGGGCGAAAAACAAGAGGGCCAACGCATGTACGCAGTGATCAAAACCGGCGGAAAACAGTACCGAGTGACCGAAGGTGACGTTGTCCGCGTCGAAAAACTCACCAAGGCCGTGGGCGATGATGTCGTTCTCGACTATGTCCTTCTCGTCGGAGGCGGAGAGAGCTTGAAAATCGGCCATCCAACGGTCGAAGGCGCCAAAGTCGAGGCCAAAGTGGTCGGTCAGGCGCGCGCCAAGAAAATCATCGTGTTCAAGATGCGCCGACGCAAGAACTACCGTCGGAAGGCTGGTCATCGCCAGCCTTTCACTGCCCTCAAAATCACCGCTATCAACGTCTGAAGGCTCGATAACGCCATGGCTCACAAAAAAGGCGCAGGAAGTACTCGAAACGGACGCGACTCGAACTCACAGAGGCGCGGCGTCAAAGTCTACGGTGGCGAACAGGTCACCGCGGGAAGTGTCCTCGTAAGGCAGGTCGGCTCCTCTATCCACGCGGGCCACAACGTTGGCCTAGGACGCGACTTCACCCTCTTCGCTCTCGTCGACGGCATCGTCAAATACGAGTGGCGAACCAAGGACCAGCGAAAGGTCTCCGTGTACCCGGCGTGATGCCGCGTCCCAAACTCCTCGCCGTCGACCTCGACGGCACCCTCCTCGACCACAACGGCGTTCCTCATGTTCGCGACATCGAAGCGCTCCATCGCGCCTCCCGCGAGGGGATCGTGGTCACCATCGTGACGGGACGCCTGTATTCGGGAACTCGTCAGTCCGCCGAGGCCGTCGGTATCCGCGGCCCGGTCGCCTGCGTGGATGGCAACCACGTGGTCCATACCGGCACCGACACGACGCTGGTGCATCATGGCCTCGAGCGGGATCACGCCCTGCACTTGCGAGCAATCTTGGCTCGCCGGGGTCCTGCATCGTTTCTGTTGTCCATGAGCCAGATTGTGCATGACGAATCCGGTTCGGAGTTCCTCCCCTACATGTCCAAATGGTCCACCGACCTTCGTCAGGCCGAGTGGGTACCAGACGACCCGAGCTGGGACGACGACGGTGCGGTGACGGCGGTGGTGAGCATCGGGACCGAAGATCAGATTCTGAGCACCCGAGACGACCTCGTCGAACGGGTGGGAGACGGCATGTTCCTGGCCGTTTTCCAGGTCTCTTTCGGCGGGCATTGGGCGCTTTTTGCCCGTGCAAACCACGCCGACAAAGGAACCGCACTGGCTTGGCTCGCCCATCACCACGGCTGCACGTTGGCCGAAACCGTCTGCGTAGGCGACTGGATCAACGATATCCCCATGCTCCGGGTGGCTGGACGTTCCTACGCCATGCCCCACGCGCCCCCAGAGGTAAAATCGGCGGCTTCCGATGTCCTCCCAGACAGCGCCGCCGAGCAAGGCGCGATGACGCAGGTCCTCTCCGAAGCGTTCGGCCTCCTCTAAACCAACTCGGTAAGGCACTCCCTAGGAAATAGTTGCCCCGCAATCTCCTCCCGCGGACCTCACCCCCACATGATTCGGATCGTTCACATCGTCCCCCTCCCCATCGATGGGGAGGGGGAATTTGTAGG
>CAITRH010000524.1 GCA_903894755.1 uncultured delta proteobacterium | reverse complement strand
TCGATCGGTCAGGGCCTTGGCCAGGTCTTCCTGCCGCATCAACTTGTGCTCCTCCTGCAACACCTGCACGAGGAAATGGGTTCGCGGCAGCAGCCGGTCCCCCAACTTCGAGCTCTGGTTGCCCGCGAGGGAAAGGCCCCCCTGGTGGTGCTGCTGGGAGGTTCCGAAGTAGACGTCCGCAGTCGGGACCTCGAGAAGCAGGGTTACGCTGCGTGGGTCCAGCCATCGAAACAGGCCTGCTGCAAGAACGTCGACCAAGGTCGTTGCATTGTGTGCCTGGGAAAGCTGGTCGGTGAGCTGCCCTATGGCCGCGTGCAGCTCCTCTTCGCGCTGTCCGAAGAACACCCCGAGAAGGGACCGCGACAACGTCCCCCAAAATGCAAAGGCCAACGGGATGGCCAGTGCGATGAGCACCGAATACTCGTAGCTGCCGAGTCCGCCGAGCAAGACGACGGCGATGACCATGGCACACAGCAGCATCCCCGCCCAATACAAGACCGTGCGAAGCAGTCGTAGCGCCACGCGAAGCTCGCCGCGGAGCAACCCATAGCCCATCACCACGAGCGGCACGAAGGCGAAGGTGCCAACAGGGTAAACGCCGTAGCCGTTCATGGCCGGGACGTTGCCAAAGGCCAGCCCAATGGAAAGAAGCCAGCCCCCGGAATACACGCGTAGACGCCAGCGCTGTCCCACGTCGGACGATGCCCCATGTCCGCGCACCAACAGGGTCACCCCGACGACGAGCAACATGAACCAAACGGAGCTCAAACCACGGAAGTGGATGCCTCCCTGCGCGAAGTCCCCCCAGTAGAAGTGCTTCGTGCTCACCAAGGACAAATCGGTGAGGGCCACAAGAGGCATGGAGACAATGGCCAGCCCGTACAGGGCATACAATGCCCAGCGATGGCGCGTATACTGCACTAAGATATAGAGCAGATGCAACCCCACCGGGGCTTGAAAGCCGAGGAATAGGGCTTGCTGCAGGCGCGCTAGGGTCAGGCCGAGTGCTGGATCATCGAGCAGCATCTGCAGCAGGATGTCCAGGTTCAACGCGGAGAGAATCAGGCAGTTGACCGCAAAGAGCAGGAGCTCGCGCTGCTGCCGAACCACGCGCAAGGAGATCCATGCCAGCAGCGCACTGACCAGCACCGTGAGCAGCGGTGGAAGCCCGTACGGATAGACCCCCCGCAGGATGCGTTCCAATGGCACCGGATGGAGCAGGATCCCCACGGTCCCGAGCAGCACGGCATAGCTAAGGGCCACGAGCCCTGTCACCGCCCCCCGGACCAGCACGCTGCGGGTGTACTGGTCGATACGCACCATGTCGTGCCGCAGTACTGCGTAGCCGAAGCCCAGCGACGGCAGAAACAGGAAAGAACTGGTCGGGTAGGTCGACCAGCCCAGGACCACTCCGAGGTCTCCAGCGATCAGGACAGCGGTGAGCGGATAGACGATGGCCACCCAGAGCAGCCTTGACCGTTGCTCCCCCTCCGGCTCCCGGCGATAGGCCCGAAAGAGAAGAACGGCAAAGTAGAGCATGGACGGGACTGCAACGGCCCCAAACAACCGCAAGGCCCAAGCCCCGCTGGCGAAATAGCCGATGCGAAGACTGGCCATGGTTTGAATGTAGGCGCTCGTGAGCGTCAGCGGCTGCAACACGACGCTAAACGCATAGAGCCCCCAGACCAGCGTTCCTGGCTTCTTCCCAAGGACTGCCATCGCGAACTGAGCTGCCACGGGGATGGCAAACACGAACAGAAGATGGTCCGTGCGGCTGATGACGATCGCCGTGGAAGCCCGGGCCACGACCATGACCAGCGTGATGTCCAGGCTAAGTAGCCCCAAGAGCGCACATAGGATGCCCAGGAGAAACGTGGCTGTCTCCCGGCTTCCGCGAAGGATGCAAAAGGTCGCCACGCCGAAGCTCACCAGGCACGAAGTCAGCGAGGGAATGCCGAAATGCAGCAGATGTGACCAGCGGTCCGAGCGAAAGGTCGAGGGGGACAGAAACCAAAACCCCACTGCCAGTGCCAGCAGCAGCCACGGCACGGCGACCAAGCCCCGCGCAAGCGTGCCTTGCTTGACCCACGCTCGGGTCGTCTGGAGCAATCGGTGCTCGAGGATCCCGTAGGCTGCAAAACCCAGGGGGACACAGCCAAAATTGCCCGGAGGATACATCTGGACCCCCAGGATGGCTTCCGCTGGGTCACCTGCGAGGGGCCTTGGCGCAACCGACGGACAAGCACAGTCACGCTGTAGACGATGGCAGTCACGGCCAATCCGACAAACAGCAGAAACGCTGGACCCGGTCGGGCCGAGAACCCATAGTCACGCAGCTCGACGCCCACGAAGTAATGACGCGTCGGCACAAGCAGCAAGATGCCTGCTGCGGCCACGTAGAAGAAACGCTCGATCCAGGCGTGCCGACGCAGCTCGAGGGTCTCGCGGACGAACGCTACCGCCACGGGCATGGACGGGACGAAGAAGAAGTGACCAATGCGGCAAAGCGTCAGCGCCGTCTCCGGCGACGTGACCACTGTGGCGAGCGTTCGATAGGCGTACAGGGCGGAAAAGCCGAGGCACCACAGGCCAAAGAGCGAGGTCGCCCGCTGGCGCTCCCCGCGCAGCGATATAGAGACCAAGAATGCCGCCACGAGCAGGCTCAACAAGGGGGGGACGGCGTACGGCAGCGCGCGGGACCAGTCGAACACGGCGCGAGTCTAGTGGAAACGAGCCGCGAGAGAAGCGAGGAACCCGCGACCCAGGGCCCAGCACTGGGCTGAATTGTATCGCCCCTTCGGGGCTGCCAATCAACGCACGGGGTGCTTTCCAGCAGGTCCCATTACGCAACGAGAAGGACTTCGCCGCGACCTATTCGTGGCGCTTGTTGTGGCTAGGTCACGGGGTTCCGTGGCTGGGACGGCGGTTGTCGTGGCTGGGACGGCGCTTGTCGTGGCTGGGACGGCGCTTGTCGTGGCTAGGTCACGGGTTTCTGTGACTGGGACGGCGCTTGTTGTGGCTAGGTCACCGGTTTCTGTGACTGGGACAGCGCTTGTCGTGGCTAGGTCACCGGTTTCTGTCGCTAGGTCACGGGTTTCTGTGACTGGGACGGCGCTTGTCGTGGCTAGGTCACCGGTTGTCGTGGCTAGGTCACGGGTTTCCGTGGCTAGGACATCGGTCCGAGCCTTTTAGTCCCCCGCGCATGCGATCCCGTGCCCTGTTGGCTTCGAGGGCGCTCTCTTCGGCGGACTCAAACTGTCGAAAAAGCTCTCTGAGGTCGTCGATCGCTCCCATGAGCCGGCGCACGGGACCAAATCGCACACCGTCCGCGAGCGGTCGTTTGATGGCCTGGTCGACGCGCTGGTCCACACTAGAGAGCGCTCGGGTCGCCAAGGCGACGACCGCCGAAATGAGGTGTCCCGGTTTCATCGTCGCAGGCCGACGGAAACAAAAGGGAAAGACCCAGATGGAGACGGCAATTCGGGCACGTCGCTGACCCATACGGGAAGTGCGACGTGGAACCTGGAGCCTTGTCCGAGAGCGCTTTGGACGGTGAGGCTTCCGCCATGCATTACGGCGAGCCGTCGGGCGATGGCGAGTCCAAGGCCGGTGCCTCGTCGACGCGTTCGTTCGGCGCGGCTTTGTTTGTACGCGTCGAAGATCAACGCAAGCCGTCTTGGGCGACCTCGACGATCACCTCCCCCTGCGTCGTGAACTTGATCGCGTTGAGTGGGCTACGGAGTTCGTGACTGATGGCAGCGAGGAATGCGGCGCGGTCCTGGTGACCAGGTGGTGACCAGGGCTGGCGCGGAGGTTCCCCATGGCGCGAACCCGATCTGTGACCGAGGAGACCTGGCGGGCGACGACGACCTCGAGAAGCGCGGTGCGTGACGGATGCGCGACGCGTTGCAACGCATGGGTCTTCTCCATCGTCGCGAGCTGAGAGAGCCCAGCGCGGCGACTCCCCAGGTGGCACCGAGTCCGAGGAGCACCACGACAGCGGGGACCAGCGGAACAAACGGCCAAATATGCAGTTTGCTGCATGCGGCTAGCGCAGAGCGGCAACGCGTTGAGTCAAGTTTCTGGACTTCCGGTGGGTCGTGGGATGTCACAATCGCACCGTAGGGTTCGCAATTGTGTCGCGGCACTGTTGCACTTGGCGCAACGATGCCTAAGTAGAGTTCGCGCATGCGTCGGGATGGACGACATGCGTGGTGCTTGATGCTTGGTTGCGAGGCGGGAGCGTAGAGCGAGATCGGGTTCTAGGCGCGTCGCGTTCGTGTTATTAGGCTTTGGTTTTTGTGTACGCCCCATTGAGTCCGGCCGAGCCGGCGACAAATGAAGTGAGACGGGAATGTCGTCCGAAGCAAACGGTTTGACCAGCGAGCAGGTGAGCGACGTGAAGATTTCAGACATTCAGCCCTTTTTCGACAAAGTCACCCTCATCGTTTACGGGTGGCGAGGCAACGAACCTGGGACCCTTTCCTGGGTCTTTCCGAGTCTGGGGGCCGCGATGGCAGCCGTCAGGGCGCTCCGAAACGCGGCGAGGTGGCTCATCGTCGCAGGCACGCCGAGCCCCCGCGACGGGGTCAATGTCGAGGAGATCCGTCGCACCGGCGTCGTGCTTCTCGAACGCTTCGCCTAGAGGGCATCTGAAAAGCCGTTGCTCGCGACGCTTTTCGAACGACCCCCAGCGCTCCCCCAAGAACGTGCTTGCGCCCGCGCTTCGCAAGCGACAAAAGCACGCCCCACATGACGACCTCGATCCCTTTCCCTCCCTCTTCGACGGCACTTGTCGACCCCAAAGACTTCGACTTCTTCAAAGTTGTCCAAGACAACACCGACCGGGCCACGAAGCTCTTTCGCATCGAGCCCTTCGTCAAAACCATCCTCAGTCAGCCCAAGAACGAGCTGATCGTCAACTTCCCAGTCCGCATGGACAACGGCGATATCCGCCTCTTCAAAGGCTACCGAGTCCAGCACAACAACGTCCTCGGTCCCTTCAAAGGGGGGATGCGCTTTCATCCCCAGCTCGCTCTCGATGACGTCAAGGCGCTCGCTGCCCTCATGACCTGGAAATGCGCCCTCGTGCGGCTCCCATTCGGTGGCGCCAAAGGCGGCATCAAGTTCGACCCCCACGACGTCTCCCGGTCCGAGCTGCAGCGCATCACGCGTCGCTTCACCCATTCCCTTGCCGACAACATCGGGCCTGAGACCGATATCCCCGCCCCCGATGTCGGCACCAACGCCCAGGTGATGGCCTGGATGATGGACACGTATTCGAACATGGTGGCCTCCGCTCAGAAGCAGAGCGTGCGCGGCGTGGTCACCGGAAAGCCGGCGGCCAGCGGAGGGACCCTCGGACGAACCAAAGGGCCCGGTCAGGGCGCCGTGTTCTGTGCGCTCGAATGGGCCCGCGAGCACGGTCTCGACCTCGACGGCACTCAGCTGATCATCCAGGGCTTCGGCGCCGTCGGCTCCCACACCGCGGCTATCCTCGCCCGCCTCGGTGTCGCCACCATCGCTGTCGGCGACCACACCGGCTACCTGCACAATCCCGAGGGCTTCAACGCCCACAAGCTCCAAGACTGGGTCCAGACCCACGGAAACATCGCCGGCTATCCCGGCGGCAAGGCCATCACCCGCGAGGAGTTCTTCGCCACCAAAGCCGACCTCTTCGCCCCTTGCGCCCTCGAAAACCAGGTCGGTGAGCTCGAAGCCAAGGCCCTTCAGGTCAAGCTCGTGATCGAAGGAGCCAACGGCGCCCTTACCCCGCCAGCCGACCAGATCCTTCACGAGCGCGGCATCGACGTCCTCCCCGACATCCTTGCCAACGCCGGTGGTGTCATCGTCAGCTACTTCGAGTGGGTCCAAAACAAGCGCTCCGAAATCTGGGAGGAAGAAGACGTTGACGCTCGCCTCGAGGTCGCTATCAAGCGCGCCTATCGTGAGGTGAGCGACCAGGCTCGGCAAAAGAAGTGCGATATGCGCCTCGCCGCCATCGGGATCGCCATGCAACGCATCGATGCGGTCTACAAAGAACGAGACATTTTCCCCTGATGCACGCGGCCTGCTCTAGTCACGGCGCTGCTCTTCTGACCTCTCTCGATATGCCGTAACCTGCGGCCGGAGATTCCCATGGCAACCTGCCCGCAGTGTCGGACTCACTACGATGACAACGTCACAAAGTGTCCGTCCGACGGCGAGGCGCTCTTGCCCGACGACGCGGCAGCGTCCCTCGACTCGGACCTCGCCGAGGGGACGAAGGTCGGCGAGTACCGCGTCCAGGCGAAGATCGGGGAAGGTGGTTTTGGCGCCGTTTACCGCGCCCTCCATCCTGTGATCGGCAAGCACGCCGCGATCAAAGTGCTCAATCGCCAGTTTTCGTCCAACCCGCAGATCGTCTCTCGTTTCATCTCGGAGGCGCGCGCCGTGAACGAAATACGCCATCGCAACATCATCGACATCTTCTCCTTCGGCACGATCCCCGATGGACGGCAGTACTTCGTGATGGAGCTGCTCGAGGGGATCCCTCTCGATCATTTCCTCGACCAACACGGGCGGCTGTCTCCAGAAGACGCGTTTCCAATCCTTCGCGGCGTTGCACGGGCGCTCGACGCGGCCCACGCGAAGGGGATCATCCATCGCGACCTGAAGCCAGAGAACGTTTTTCTGACCTTCGATGAGGACCACGTGGTCCAGCCAAAGCTTCTCGACTTCGGCATTGCGAAGCTCGTTGACGACGGCATGAGCGGGCATCGAACGCGTACGGGGGTTCCGATTGGAACTCCCGGCTACATGTCGCCCGAGCAGGCTCGGGGACAGCACATCGACCACCGGGCGGACATCTACGCGTTCGGGGTGCTCTGTCATCTCATACTCACCGGCAAGCTCCTGTTTGAAGCCGAGTCCCCCCTCGACATGCTGGTCAAGCACATGACCGACCCTCCGCCTCGTGCATCAGAGGTTTCCGAGGTCAAGCCCGAACTCGACGCGCCGCTTCAGCGCATGTTGGCCAAGCTCCCAGCCGACCGTCCCGACTCCGTGGGCGCCGCACTCGACGAGCTGATGGGGGCGGCCGAGAGCGCTGGATACGATGTCAAAGCTTCCACGCCCCGTTCCACGGTCTCTGTCTTCAGCGCTCGTGGTGGGGCGGCGGTCATCGTTTCCGACCGCAAGCTTGGAACGGCCAAGACCGTGGTGGTCAGCAGTGCCACTCCCGGCCCCGCCGAGACAGACGTCCGAAAGACACCGAGGCGGTTGCTTCCTCTTGCCGCAGCGGCGTTTGTCGTAGGGGTCCTGGTGACTGGAGTCGTGGTGGTTAGCAAACCCCGTCCCGCTCCCACACAGGTCGCGGTTGCACACTCCCCTTCGGTCGTCTTGACTGCGCCTGCTCCGTCTCCGAGTCCATTGCCTAGCCCGGCGCTGTCCGTGGCGCTTCCCACCGAGGTTGCCATTACCGTCGAAACGATCCCAGCCAAAGCCATGTTGAGTGCAGGAACACACACATCTTCCGCCCCTGGCCCGCTCCGTCTTCCTTACGGCACCGAGCCCGTAACCATCAAGGTGACCGCCGCTGGGTACCATCCTGGCGAACGCTCTGTCGTTCCCACTGCGAGCAGCTCTGTTTCCATCACCCTCCAAAGAATCCCCGCAGCACCGCCTGCCAAACCATGCAATCCTCTGCTCGACTGTCCTTGATGAGCACCGTGCGGTTCTTGATCCTGGCGTTCTGTGCGGGCCTGCTCCTTTGCGCCTGCGAGTCCTTTCCCCCACTGCCAGCCGGGGTGTGCGGCAATGGTGTCATCGAAACCGGTGAAGACTGCGATGCGTTCCCCATCTCCGGAACCCGCTGCCGCGGCCCTAACGAGAGCGATCCCTGTCGTCTCGCCTGCACGACGAGCACGACGCAGGCCAGCTGCCCATCGGGATGGGGGTGTGGACTCGATGGCCTTTGCCGTCAGCCACTGGGAACCTTCACCCCAGGAGAACCCACCGCTGCGTCATCGTGGCGTCTTGGCGCAGGCGATTTCGATGGCGACGGGCACTACGATCTCATTGTCCGCGAGCGTCCTGACGCAGAGGGCCACTCGGGGGTTCGAGCGGAATTCTACGACATTGACGGCGTGATTGAGAAAACCGTCTTCGTTTCCATCCCCCTTCGCGCTCCGGCCATTCGAGATGTCGATGGCGATGGACGCGCCGACATCGTGGCAGCATACACTGAGGTTTTCCCAGGCCCCACCACGGATCAGAGCTCCGTGGGTGTCTCCATCGGTGTCTCCGGGGTCGCAGTCATGCTCTCCTTTGCTGACCGCGCTATCTTTCCTGTCGCCTATCCCACGCTGGAGAGCCCTTATGCAGCACGGGCGATCCCTGTCACCCTCCCTGATAGAGTCGAGGTCGCAGCGTTTGTATCCGAGAGCAGCACTGGACGGGTCGTGGTGGGCACCACGGAGCTGTTTGCCAACCTCAAACAAACCCCAGACAACCTTGCCGGCGACAATATCGCAAGCGCGCGTCTCTTTGCCCAGGACTCGAACTACCCATGTGAAGCCGCCGCGCTAGCCGGTCGAAACGACACCGAAGTCGTCGTGCTTCCAATGTGCAAAAAGCTCCAGGACGGAACCATCGTATTGAACGAGCATGGAACCCCCATCACCGTCACCCTGTCCTCTACGGACTCAGTGGACAAGGGGGTTCGAGTCGCCGACATGGACGGCAACAGTGGGATGGACCTTCTCATTGGCGCTAATGGAAAAACCTACGTTGCTTATGGCGACGGTAAGGGGAAATTCTTTCCCAATCCGGACCTAAGCGGAAAAGAAAACCAAGCCAGTCTCCTCGAGCTGGTCATTGATGGACATGCCGAATTCAACCTGCCTCTTGCCCTCGCGGTAGGCGACGTAAACGGAGATGGCAAACCGGACTTCATCGCCCCCGACGCCATCTATTTCAGCAGTGTCAGCGGAACCCTCACCACGTATCACTCTCTTGGCAATCCATCGCTCGACTGGTCCGAAGCTATCATTGCCGACATGACCAAGGACGGGCGACCTGACATCATTGCAGGCTCCTCCCAGACCCTCGGGATCGACTACCTGCTTGGCACCGGTTCCGATAGCTTCAACCCGTTTTCTATTCGCACCCTCTCCAACGTTTCACGCTTCGCCGTCGGAGACTTCGACGGTGACCTTCTGCCCGATCTCGCCTTTGCCGAAAAAGACCTGTCGCGCAAAGACTACAGTACCCTCAAAATCGCCTTTGGGCAGGCAGGACGCCCACCGCTGCCCCCCACCGTCATTGGACACTTCCCCACCATTGTCCAAACCCTTCCTCTTCGTCCCCCGAACCGCGCTGCCGACTACCTGGTGGTCGTGTCGAAGCAGTCGACTGGCGTGACCTCGACCTCTTTAGCCCTTCTTGCGCCCAATGGCGACCGTCAGCCCCTCGCCCCCTTCCCTCTTCCCGATCAGTCCGTATCCACGACCCCTCTGCCTCGGACTGTTGTCCCAGACGTCTTCACCTCCAGTCGCTATCCCGATGTGGCGGTCATCAGTCAAGACGTCGATGACAACTTCGATCCAGCGGGTCCACTTCGACTCTGGCTGATGAAGTCGCGTGGACCCGCCGAATTCCAGCCCCTCGCTCCTGGCTCGAGTGTCTCTCTCGACCCAATGACTCGAGAGGCCGATGGAGCGCTTGCAAGCAGTGCGGACCTCGATGGCGATGGAATTCCCGAGCTCGTGATGGTGGTCCCCTCAAGGAACGGCGCCAGTCTCCTCCATGTGGCCCGTTTGCAACAAGGTACCTTTGCCATCTCTCCTGCAGTTGAAATCCTCGTGGCAGTGTCTGCCATTGAAGGGAAGATCGAACTTGCCGACCTCGATGGCGACGGGCTTCCGGACCTCCTTCTAAGCTCGGGGAGCGATGGCTACTTTGGACAGGCCCCTCCACGTGTCGTGGTGTTCTGGAACAATGGCAAAGGGGGATTCGACCTCAACCCGACCGACCTTGCCCCAACCTCCGAACTGCCTTTTGGTGTGGCGCCGATCCGAGTGAAAGCCAACGCACCCCAGGCCGTTGCCTATGTGGCCCTCACCCACAATTCCGACACGGACCTCTTCAACGTTGCAGTCAACGTGGTCCAATTCACCCCAAAGACCAGGACCCTCTCCTCTACCGTGATCTGGCGAGGCCAGGAGTCGGTGAGTGCGGTCAATCCTGGTGGCGACATCGTGGCCGCCGACTTCAACGGCGACGGTGTCGACGACCTTGCCGTGGCCTATGCTTCCTACCGCTTGTTGCTCCTTGGAGTCCCTGCCCTCCCATGAAATGGCGTCTTGTCCTGCTGCTCCTCGCCCTCCAGTCCTCCGTCTCGGCAGCGGAAGACGCCGAAAAGACCGCTCAAGCCAAGGTGATCTTCAACTCCGGCGCTCAGGCCTTTACAAACGCGCGCTTCAAGGATGCTGCCGAGCTCTTCGATGAGGCGTACAAACTGGCCCCTTTGCCTCCCATCCTCTTCTCCATGGCCCAGGCAGAACGTAAACAGTATTTCCTCGACCACGACCCTCAGTTCCTTCGTCGCGCACTGCAACACTACCGCGCATACCTCGCGCAGGTGCCCACAGGAGGAAGAAGTAGGGAGGCCACCGAAGCCCTCGCCGAACTGGGCCCCTTCGAGCCTCGCATCGATCCCACGACCCCAGGAGCTGCTCCCGCAAAAAGCCGGACCCGACTTCTGATCTCAGTCCAAACCTCTGACGCCCTGGTTTCTCTCGATGCCGACCCTCCCGTTGCAGCTCCACTGGTCCATGATGTCACTCCAGGCAAACACCGTGTCCGCGTGACAGCCGAGGGGCACTTCCCAGAAGAAAAAGACCTCGTCGCAGTCGAAGGGAACTTAGTCTCCAGCGAGCTCACTCTACGGGAACGTCCAGCGCTCGTCTTTATCGAGGTCGAGCCCGATACGGACATTGCAGTGGACGGGCGTAGGCTGGGCATTTCCCCCCTTTCCGGTCCATTGACCCTTGCAGCTGGGACGCATTTCCTGGCTCTGATCAAAAATGGACGTCGCGCAGTATCGCGCACGCTGACCTTGAGTCGAGGCCAGGAGCTTCGCCTTGTCGAAACGCTCCAGCGCACGCCTCAGCGCTACATCTCCGTGGGGCTGCTGGGCACCGGTGCAGCGTCCATGGTTGCAGGAGTCGTGTTTACCGCAATGGCATTAGGGGAGCAAGGCACGCTGCGAGAGATTGCCGATGAACGAGCGCGGGGCAATATCCCCTCGTCGCGTCTAGCCGACTACGCGAGCGCACTGGACGCGCGCGACCACTTGAGAACCGGAGCCTTGGTGACCTATGGTGTGGGGGCTGCGCTGCTCCTCACTGGAGGGTTCCTCTACGCTATTGACAGGCCTGTGGTCGAACGGGTTACGTCCGAGCCTGGGCCTCGCCCGGTGGGTTGGTCCATTGCGCCTGCGTTTTCCCAGGGACACATTGGTGCGACGGTGGTTGGCTCGTTCTAAGTCATGGGGGCCCACGACCTCCAATCCCGCTCTTCCTCTGGTGCGGAGACCATTCGCATAGGCGTGAAGCCTATCGGCATAGGAGCGGAGCCTATCGGCATAGGAGCGGAGCCTATCGGCATAGGAGCGGAGCCTATCGGCATAGGAGCGGAGACCATCGGCATAGGAGCGGAGACCATCGGCATAGGAGCGGAGACCATCGGCATAGGAGCGGAGACCATCGGCATAGGAGCGGAGACCATCGGCATAGGAGCGGAGC
>CAITRH010000523.1 GCA_903894755.1 uncultured delta proteobacterium | reverse complement strand
TCCGAGGCGACCCGCAATCGATGCGAGGCCCAATACCACACGTGCCTAGGCTCGCACCTATAGGAGCCACGTCAACCCTCTATCGATGCGAGGCCAAGGAGCTGTCTTGTGCCGCCCCTTCGGGGCTGATGATCAACGAACTCAACTTAGACCGCGATGGCTGCCCTGGACCGCGATCGCCGCCGTTTGCGTCGACGGAGAAGCGTGATGGCGAAGTAGCTGCTGCTAAACCACGTCCAGATCCAGCCCCGCCGTTTCTGCCGAACTAGGCTTTCGCCGAGGAGCCCGCGCAGCGTACTCGCGGCACCGCGGGCCAAAACGGAGGTTGGCGGGAATGGCGGGCCGTATCGAACCAATCCAAGGGCTCCAAAGGGAGCCTCCACGGCTCACCGTGGCACTCAGTGGCGGAGTTCGACAACCGGCTCGGTCTGGGTGTTGGGTTTGTAACAGTGCTCGGCGCCAGGAAACGCGTGACTCCGAACCTCGTCGACGTACGCCCGGGCAGCTTCCACGACTAGGTCGCCCAATTCCGCATAGCGCTTCGCAAACTTCGGAACATGCCCACGGACCATCCCCAAGAGATCGCTGCACACCAACACCTGTCCGTCGCACGACGGGCCAGCCCCGATCCCAATGGTCGGAATGCCCACCTCGGAGGTGATGCGAGCCGCAAGATCGGGAGGCACCGCCTCTAGGACCACTGCATACGCGCCCGCCTGTTCCACCGCACGAGCATCGGCAAGAACCCGTTCGGCCGCGTCTTCACCTCGTCCCTGTACCTTGAATCCACCAAAGGCATGGACGCTCTGTGGCGTCAGTCCGATGTGCGCCATCACAGGAATGCCGGCGCGAACAATGCGGAAAATGTGCTCGGCGATCTCCTGACCGCCTTCGAGTTTCACACTCTCCACGGCCCCCTCTTTCAAGAGCTTGCCCGCGCTCTCGACAGCCTGCGATGACGACACCTGGTAGCTCATAAAGGGCATGTCCCCCACCACGTGGGCATGCACGGCAGCACGAGCTACGGCCCGACCGTGGTAACACATCTCATCGAGCGTGACCGGTATCGTGTTGTCGAGTCCTTGGACAATCATTCCAAGGGAGTCGCCAACAAGAAGGACATCCACCCCGGCTTCGTCGAGAAGCCTTGCCATGGTGAAGTCGTAGGCGGTGACCATGGCGATGGAACGGGATGGCGACTTGCGGGCTCGCAGGTCGGGGACAGTGACCTTGCGGACCTTGGAGCTTGTGTTGGCATACATGAAGTTCCTCTGAGGTCGCTGCCGGAAACGTCGCGGGGCGGAACGCCTTCACGCGGGGTAAATAAGGTCAGCGCCTGCGTTGCAGCCTAGGTTCGTAGAAGGGCCTCGGCAAGGCTGTCAGTACCGGTAGTTCATGCCGAACCCAATGAGGTTGGCGTTGGCGCTGTAATTGCCGCCGTTGACCGACTCGAAAGGAGCGTTGCCGTTGATCGGATTGATACGCCCAATCTTCGCGTCCCTCGGATCGACATACACGCTGCTTAGGAACATCTGCGAGAAGAGCGCGTCGAGACGCCATGCGCCAAGGTGGATACTCCCCCCGACGCTCAAGATGACCTTGTCGAAGTCGAGAGAACTTAGCGACAGGTACGCCGGCGGGATCGCGCTCTTCTCGTAGAGTCCCCCAAACCGTAGATCGACCGGGTACTTGCCCACCGCCAGCCGAACCTCGGCACCGAGACGGAACGAGTTGGAGCTCTCGAAGCTGCGCGGAATTTGGATGGGAGGAATCTTCACCTGCGGAGGAAGCCCCGTGATCCCGTCGATGGTCATCCCTTGAGGCGTCGCGTCGATGGTCCGATGCGCTTCCCAGAATTCCCGCACATAAGCCGCCTCGATACGAAGTTTTTCGATGGGACGTACCTCGATGCCGACCCGGAACACCGCCGGAAGCACGAACCGAACGTGCGCGTTGGTACCGTTCTGGCGGGACGTGTCAAAGACCACGTCGCTTGGCATCCTCACCGTGAAATTGGCAGGCGCGCTGATCACCATGGGGAGGTTGCCGCTGACACCGATGCGCACCGATTTGAACGGAACCACAGTCACACCACCGGTCACACTGGGCGCGATGATGGGACCCACCCGCATCTGCGCGTCCGCGTCGAACTCGGGCTGCTCCGGCGCTCCGATGAGCCGGTCTTGAGGGCTCGCGCTGAACGATACCGTGGATTGGAAATACCCCACGAGCGCGAGCACCCCAAGCCCCACACGCACCTGCTCGATAGGCTTGTACGAGATCCACGCCCCCGGCATCGCGATCGCCGACCCGTTGAACGAACCGAGCGTGTAGCGCGCCGGCGATGGCTGCCCATCCACCACCACCGGATAACTCGCCAGGAGCATGTAGGGGGCAAGCACCCCCCCCGCGATAGTCCACTCTTTTTTCTTCCCAAACGCGTACGAGCCCACAATCGTTGGAAGAGGCAGGATCGGCGTGCTGCCGCTCACGGTCGGCGAGCGCACCCGACGGTACGTCTTGTCCGCATCGATCACGAGCATCTCTCGCGTGTAGTCGAGAGAAAAACGTAGCCAGGTCCCGTCGATCAGGATCGCAGAACCCGCGTCCGCGATGCCCGCCGGGTTGTACCAAACCGCCCCCAAGTCGTCGGCGCCAGCTACGAACGCCCCGCCACGTCCCATGGGACGCACCCCGCGATCCGAGAAGTACAACCCCCCAGCGTCCGCCGAGGTCACGGAAAAACACACCGCCAGTGCCCACCCAGCCCCCACGGCCGCAACCCGCCGCCCCGGAACGCGATCCTTTTGCTCCAACATGTTACGTTCGCCTCTCTCCTCTCCCACGGAACCCGTAAGACCCTCCGCCACCCGAGAGATGAAATCACAAAAGGCGTCTGAGGATCGCGTCGATCGCATTCTGCACAGCGTCAGGGCCTTGGCGGACCGGTGTCATCACTCCCCCTCCTGCGGCCGCCAACCCCTAGAACCATTGGCCTCCAACTCGCGCTGGCCTGGCCTGTGCTTTTCCCCGCGACCATGAAGCTCGATGCGACCCCGGTTGCCGATCCCACCGGCCTAGCCGCCCTAGCCTCCATCGTGGGACGCGCCCAAGCTGCCACAACCTCGGCCCGTCACGACCCGTTCGAGCAAACCCTGCGTTCAAACATGACGCGTCCTCGCGCCACGGAGCCCAAAGCGGCCGAGAAACCTCGTCCCCCACCGACGTCGCATGCCGCCGACCGAAAAGCTAAGTCGCAAGACCAGTCCTCCGATGCCCGCAGATCGTCGCCCGAACCCGTTCGTGACAACGACGCAAGCGTCAAAAGCGTCAAAAGCGATCGAAGCGACGATGCGGACGTAGCGACCTCGGAAGACAACAAGACCGCATCCCCGAGCGACAATCCCGCCCCAAGTGAACCTGCTGCCGCACCGCCCACGCCTTCGGTGGCGGCTGCTCCTTCGGTCCCCTCGGCGATCGAGGTGGCCATGGCCGCTGCACTCGACCCGCGCTGGTTGCTCGTCGTTGCCCCGCAGGTTCCGGCAGCCCCTGCTCCCACGACTGCAACGGCATCTGCGGCCGTAGCCGCGCAGACCACACCGGTTCCAAGCCCCCCTGCAGCCGATGCCGCGGCGGCGACCGCTGCGCTGACGCCGGTCGCGACGGCCGGTGCCTCCGCTCTGGCTGCGAACAAGGCTCAAAGCGCCGCCGAGGCGCTTTCGCGCGCGCAAATGTCCCTGGATGCCTCCATGACTCCCCAGACCGCGGAGGCTCCTGCAGCGACGCCTGCCACGTCACGTCCGGCCGACGCGCGAGCGGACCGCGCGCATCCAGGCGGCAGCGCCGACACGCCGCCGGTCGAAATTGGCGAGAAAGCTGTCCCGTCGGTCGAAGTCCCCAAAGCTGCCGCTGAACCCGAAAAGGTGCAGGCGAAAGTCGCGCTTGCTCCGGTCCAGGTCCAACGGGTTCCGACCACCGAGCCACAAGAAACCCCAAGATCGAACGAGGTCTCACGTGTCGAGGCGACCTCCTCGGTGGGCGCCACGGATCCGAGGGCCGTTGCCGCGGTGCAACTGACCGGCGGCAAAGGAGGCGGCGATCCGCAGACCGGCGGCGATCGCGGGGAGTCTGGCGGCCAACGTAAGAATTCCAATCCCTCCGACGGGACCGATCGCGGCGGGGCGCTTCCCATCGGCGAGCGAAGTCGTACCGAAGCGCTTCCTGTCACGTCGAACGCGAGCTCGTCGTCGACCCAGACCGACTCCTCGCATGCCGAGCACATGCAGCGCGTCTTTTCCGAGGTGCGCATGATGGTCGAGCGCGGCGAACGGAGCGGCGAAATGACCCTCAACACCCATGATGGATGGGTCAAGGTGCGGGTCGAAATGGATGGCGCCCAGGTGCGGGTCGAGTTCGCAACCGAAAATGCCAGCATGCGCGAGACCCTTCGCACCGGCCTCGATGAGCTCAAAACAACCCTGTCGCAGCGAGGGTTTGGTGGCGCAGATGTGTCGTTCAGCGGCGACCAGACCCCGGACCAACGCATGCGACAGGGAACCCCACGTGGCGAAGAACAAGATGGCCTCAGGCCCTCCAAACCTTTCAAGCTGGGCGGCTCCACGACCAATACGTCGGCGTCTCCAAGCCCGGTGAGGCACGCACACCAAGGTCGCCTTTATGTCGTGGGCTAAACCAAGCCTACTTTGAGAACTGCAGGTCCGCCCGAAGACCTCACCCCCCCGGCCCCCCTCTCCCTCGACATCTTCCTTGCCCATTCGGGCAAGGAAAATCGTCTTCGAGCGAGGGGGGAGCAGAGCCACGTGTACCGC
>CAITRH010000522.1 GCA_903894755.1 uncultured delta proteobacterium | reverse complement strand
GAGGAGAGCCGCGGTTCCGAGCCCCCCTCGCTCGAAGACAATCTTGCTTGCCCGAATGGGCAAGCAGAATGTCGAGGGAGAGGGGGGTTGGGGGGTGAGGTCTGCGGGAAGCGGTGGTATAGTAGCTCGTTTCATAAGGTGGCCTGCTGGAACGGACTCCACGCGTTGATTGGCAGCCCCGAAGGGGCCGTTGTTGTAGAGTGCCGCCATGGAATGGAAACTTTCGCGACGTTCGGTGGTGGGTGGAGGACTGGGCGGGTTGGTGCTGACCGCACTTGGGACCCTTGGATGGAGACAGTACAGCTCTCTTGCGCTCCGCACTCCTGCAATTCAGGCCGTGATGCGCGATTTTCGAATTGCGCGTGGGGACCAGTCCCTCCCCGAGCTGGTGGTGGCCAAGCAAGACACGGATCCTACGGTGTTGACGGAGAAGGCCATTGCGGCGCTGGGGGGGATGGGACGCTTTGTGGCGACGGGCGATGTGGTGGCGATCAAGCCGAACATGGCTTGGGAGCGGACGCCGGCGCAAGGTGCCAATACGAATCCTCTGGTGGTGGCGGCTCTTGTGCGAGCGGTCAAGCAGGCCGGGGCTCGGCGCATTGTCGTGACCGACACGGCGTGCAACGATCCGGCTCGTTCCTTTGAGATGTCGGGCATCGCGCGGGCCGCCTCGAATGCCGGCGCCGAGGTGATCGTCCCCACCGAGAGGCACTACCGGGACATTGAAGTCAAGGGGGGGGTCATCGACACTTGGACCATGCTCGAGCCTCTGCTGAGTGTCCAGAAGGTGATCAATGTGCCGGTTGTGAAGCACCATGCGAGAACAAAGCTCACCTGCGGACTGAAGAACTGGTTTGGGCTCATTGGAGGAGAGCGGCAGCGTCTCCATGAGCATCTCCACGTGGCGATAGCGGATCTGGCCGTTTTTATGCGTCCCACGCTCACGGTTGTCGACGGCACCCGGGTCATGCTTCGCAATGGCCCCAGAGGGGGCAACATCGATGACACCGCAGAAAAGAACACAGTGATTGCTTCCATCGACCCCGTGGCAGCCGACAGCCTTGCATGTGGACTCCTAGGGCTTCGTCCCGACCAGATCGAGTACCTACGTCTTGCGGAAGCACGTGGGGTGGGGACCACCAACTGGCAGCGACTGCGGAGTCGTGAGGTTTAGGGACCTTCGCCCCCTCGTCTTCCGTCCCCTTCACGGATTATGCTAAGCGCGTCCGACCATGGAGCTCCCCCTTCGTGCCTCCGTTGTGGTCATCGGTGAACCCGACCTCGCACGCCCCCTCGAGGAAGCGTTCGAAGTCCACACCACGACGCTCAATTCCGGTCTCGAGGTCGTCCTGGCCAAATGCCCCGATGTCGTCTTGGTCGACGCAGACCTCGAAGGGATCGGCGACTTCGTCGAGCGCCTCCTCGAAGACTCGGACCTGCCCGTAGTCGCCATCGCAAGCCTTCCCGACTCCTCCCACCACGCTCGGCTCCTGGCCCTGGGAATCCATCGCCTGGTCCCCCGTCTCGCGTCCCCCTCCTCCGTGGTGCAAGCCTGCCAAGAAGCCCTCGAAGTTCGTAACGACCGTACGTATCCCATGGTCCCCTCCCGCGAGCCGACCCTCGAAGAGCTCGGAGACCTGCTCGCCTCCGAGGTGCGACGGGCCTTGGTCGACGATGTCCCCCCCGCAAGCCGCCACATGACGGTCCCCATCGAAAGCTCCACGGAGGTCCTCGGAGCCCTATGGGGCGCCATCGCGCGCGTGCAGGACGTCGTCCGTGCCACCAGCGGAGTCCGCTTTCGCGCCGAAGGACCCGAAGGGGCCATCCCGTTCGCCCCCTCCATCTTGCACGCACCACCGGAACGACGCGGGGCTCCCGCCGAAGCCGACCGCGTCGACCTCGTAGGACGACGGGTGCTCGTGGCCGATGACGACCCTGGGGTCACCTGGTTTCTGTCCGACCTGCTGCACTCCGAAGGATGCAACGTCTGCGAGGCTCTGGACGGGCAAAGTGCGCTCGATCTCGCGTTGCGCATCGGTCCGGATCTCATCGTGAGCGACGTGCTCATGCCGGGGCTCGACGGGTTTTCTCTTTGCCGCGCGCTCAAACGCGACGTGGCCCTGCGCGACGTGCCGGTGGTGCTTCTTTCGTGGAAAGAGGATCTTTTGCAGCGTATGCGCGAGATCGGAGCCAACGCCCAGGCCTACTTAGCGAAGAAAAGCGACGCTCGCGTCATGCTCACCCGGGTACGCGAGGCTCTTTGGCCGCGGGTGAGCCTCGAGGCGCGTCTTCGGAGCCATGCGGATATCCAGGGACGGACCGAGGGGCTTACGCCGTGTCTTCTCCTCGATCTCACGTGCGCTCTGCGACCGTCGTCGCGCGTTCAGTTTCGCGAGGGGACCACGCTCTGGGAGGTCGAATTGCGTGGAGGCGCTCCGGTCCGGGCGCGTCAAGAGGGCCTTGCGGGGACCGTCGAGGAGGGCGAGCGCGCGTTTGCTCGTCTGCTTGGAGTGCGCGGCGGGCGGTTTTTCGTCACTGAGAGTCACGCGCCGGTCACGAGCAATCTGGAGGGGTCGCTAGGAGCTCAGCTTGCCGAGCCTATTTCACGGGCCCGGCGGTGCCTTCGCTGGGCCTGGGACGAGCGGACCGAATGCGTGGGGCTCGACCCTGCGGCGGCAAGCGATGCGATGGCGACGTTGGGGGCGGACGCACGTGCGTTGGTTCGGCTGCTCGACGGTGGGACGTCACCGCGGGTTCTGCTTGTCGAGCACAACGCCCGTTTAGTGGAAGACCTGGTGGCCGATCTTGCGGCCCGCGCGGCGATCCTGAGCGTGTTGGATCTTCAGGGAAGCGATCTTTTGGACAGGACGGTGGCGCCGACAGAGGCGGTTCCGACGGCGTTTTTGAACGCGCCTCCTATCGAGCCCTCGGCAAGGGGGAGCGATCGCCCGGTTCCCAAGCTTGACGCGAAGCCGCCGCCGACCTTGCCGCCGCCGCCGTCCATCAGCCTAGCGCCTCGTCCTGCCCGTCCGCATCCCCCCTCCGAACCCGTGAAAGTCGCTCCGGCCGCACCTGCGCGGATTCGAGCGCGTCGGGTGCTTCGTTGGGGGCTTCTGCTGGTGCTGGTGGTGGTGGGACTTCTGCTTGGGGCGGAGTTTCGGATCTTCGGGCCTTAAACCAAACCTAACTTGAGAACCGCAACTTCGTCGCGGGCGATCCCGAGGACCTCACCCCCGCACGATCCGGTGCGTTCACAAGGTCCCCCTCCCCATCGATGGGGAGGGGGCGCTGTGAAAGGGCGAAATAGCGAGGGG
>CAITRH010000521.1 GCA_903894755.1 uncultured delta proteobacterium | reverse complement strand
CGAGTTGACACCGACCCGCTCCTGCGTTGACCTCGCCCCCCGATGCCCAAAAGACTGGCAGTCGTCCTGCTCCTGCTCGCTCCCAAGCTCCATGCCGAGCCCGATCCCATGGACCACGCCCGTGTGCTTTTCCACGAGGCCAAGCGCGACGAAGACGCGGGACACTGGCTCGACGCACGAAACAAACTCGCCCAGGTGCTCCTCGTGCGCGATACCGCGGGAGTCCGCTACCACCTCGCGCTGTGCGACGAGCAACTCGGCCACTTGCGAGCGGCCCTCGACGGTTTCCTTTTGGCCCAAAGCAAGGCCGAAGCCGACCAGGTGCACGACGTTCTACGCCTGGTTTCTAGCCGCTTGACCGAGCTCCGTGAGCGTATCCCGCGGCTTCGGTTCGTGTTCCCACCCGACGCTCCCCACGCGACGGTTACTGTGGATGGCGCGGATGGCGCCCCGGCCCTTGGCCACGACGAGCTGCTCGTCGACCCGGGCGAGCATCGCATCGACGCGGTCGATCGGGGGCGAACGTTCTCGACGCGCGTGTTCGTCGTGATGCGCGAGCACAGGACCGTGCAAGTGCGTTTTGCCCCTTCCGCGCCTGCCTCGCCTTCCGCGCCATCCGCCCCCCACCGGACTGGCGCGGTGCTGACGACCGTGGGGAGTGTGGCGTTTGCGGCAGCGGGGCTGGTGTCGTTCGTGGTGGCGGGGCGGATACGGGACGACGCCGTGGGGGAGTGCGCGCAGCGGCTAACGTCGTGTGACGACCTGAAGACGCGGGTCCGGCTCTGGGACTCGCTGGCACTGGGCGCGTGGGTGGGAGCTGGAACCTTGGGGGTGGTTTCCATTGTGTTGTGGACCCGTCCCAACGCCCCTGGCGAGCTCGCCGGAGTGGGCGTAGCAGGGAGTTTCTAGGTGCGACGTTGGCTAGGTGCACTTGGGCTGGTGTCGTTGGGGTTGGCCTGTGTGGATCTCTTTCACGGGACCGACGGGGTCCAAAGCGCGTGCGAGCTGGATGCCTCGATGTGCATAGCCGCGGGCTGTTCGAGCGATGCTGCGGTGGCACGAGGATGGGCCGAAGGGGCGTGCGCGTGGCTTGGGGCGTGTGGGGAGCCTTCCGGAACCCTTGCCGAGTGCATGTTGCACGCGCTGGGAGCTTACGACTGTCGGGCCACGCCAAACCGGATGGTGCGGGGAGTGTCCTTGGCGTTCTGGGGCTGCATGCGCGGGGTGAAGTCGTGCGAAGCTGCGGAGCGGTGCGTATTTCCCGGGGGAGTCCAACGTTGCGTCGAGGGGGGCTTCTCGACCTGCGGACTGGCGGGCGACGCAGGCAACGGGAACGTGGCAACGCGTCTTGTCTGTAGCGACGCGGGAAGTCTCGCGCGAGGAGAGAACTGCAGCGCATGGGGGCAGACATGCGCGCTAGGGCCAGCGTCGTCGTACGGTGCGTGCGCGGGCGACAGCCGAGGAATCGGTTGTAGCGGGACCTATTGCAGCGGAACGGAGCTCCACGATTGCGAGCCCTTTGGGAGCGCGACGCGAAACATCGGGGTGGACTGCGCAAACTATGGGGGCGGACGGTGTGTGTTGTCTGGAGCGTCGGTGGCGTGTCTTGCGAATGGAGGGAGGCCTTGTGCAACCACCGAGGAGGTGACCTGTGTGGGGCAGACGGTGTCGGGGTGTCCTTCGGGGGTGGAGGAGCGGGTCGATTGCAGCGTCTTTTTTGGGGCAACGGCCGAGTGCAAGCCGGGGGTAGCGCCTCGCGCCTGGGACATCCGCGGTGCGTGCCGGGGGCGAGGGAGCTGTGTTACGGAAAGCTGTTTCGGCGCGGTTGCCACGAGCTGCAGCGACACGGCAAGTGCGATCACGGTGGACTGTGCGAAGGCCGGGTTGGCAAGTTGTGAGCTGCGGGCTGCTGAGGGAGAGACGCCCCACGCGCAGTGTGTCCGATGACCCACGGCTTCTTCGGACCTCACCCCCCCAGCCCCCCTCTCCCTCGACATTATCCTTGCCCATGCGGGCAAGGATAATCGTCTTCGAGCGAGGGGGGAGGAGAGCCACTTGTACCGCGGTTCCGAGCCCCCTCTCTCGAAGACGATCGTCCTTGCCCGCATGGGCAAGGAAAATGTCGAGGGAGAGGGGGTTGGGGGTGAGGTCTACGCGAAATTGGGGCGCGGCAGCGGTAGATCGGATCTGCGGTTCTCGAAGTAGGTTTGGTTTAGCAACCGGCAGGCAGCGATGGTTTCGAGGCTTTGGCCGAGGAGCCCGCGAGTCCGCGCCAAGGCTACCCGCCCTGGGTACGAGGGGACGCAAAAGGAGCGGGAAAGCGGGGCCTCCTCTGGCAAGGTCATGGAAGGCTTACGGACAACGACGTGACTCGGACAGCGCAAGCTTCACCAGCCGCTCCATCCCTGCGTCCCCTCGCCCAAGCGGTCCCAGCCTCTGCGCCAGGTCCACTGGATGCAGCCGCCCAAGCGCCGCTACCGCTGCCGCCAACAGTGTCACCTCAGCGTCGTTGCCAGGCGCCCGCTGAACAAGCTCCGTCAGCCGTTCCACTGCGCTCGAATCGCAGCGCGCCCCAAGTGCCCACGCCGCCGCTGCCCGAACCTCCATCTCTTCGTCCAGGTCCGCTAGCCTGGCCTGAAGCGCTGGATTCCCCTCCCCTCGCCGCTCTCCCAACGCTTGCGCCGCCTCGAGACGCACCACCGAAGCGCGATCCCCAAGTGCCACCACCAGCCCCCTGTCCGCTTCCCCTGGCGGTGCTGCCCCAAGCGCCCCCACCGCAGCCTTCCTGACGAACGTCCAGCGATCCCCAAGACCTTGTCCCCCCACCCCTGTTGGATTCCCTAGGCTCATGATCGATCGATAGGCCGCCTGCCGAACCCGTGGCTCCCTATCGGACGTCGCTGCACTCAATGCCCTAAGTACACGCGCCTCCGCTGGACCCGCTCCCAGTGCATCCGCCACCCGAGTCCTCACCGCCCCCTCGGGATCTCCCAACAGCAGACGCTCCAATGTTTTCCACCATGCCTCATCGACCCGCGCGAGCTCGACGACTGGTGCCACCAGCACATACCTGGTTTCCATGGCAGACCCCAATAGACGCTCCAAAACGGGACCCGCTTCCAGCCGAACCTCCGCAAGACGCTGTCCCATCGCGCGCAGAAGCTCCACACGCGCCCCGTCGGACCTCTCCGCAGCTAGCAATGCCTGCAGCTCCTGTTTGGTCGCCCCTCGAAGAGCCACAAAGGACGCGTTGCGCACCGCAATTCGTACGTTGCGCGGGCTCTCCCCTAGCCGCGCCACCAGCACCCGCCGTCCTCGCTCCGGCGCAAGGGACCCCAGGAGAGGTGCAATCCGCGCCCGTCCCTCAGCGTTGGTCTCGAAGGCATCGACAAGCGCGGCCCCTGCCTGTTTTCCGCAACGCTCGAGACGTCTCTGGGACGTCGACTCCAACGCAGGATCAAGCAAGCCCCGCACATATAGCGAACTTGCCACCTCGCACGGCGCCACTGCCGCCGCCACATCGAGTGCCACCACGCGTTGGGAAGTAGGCAGCTGGTCGAAACGACGCTGGACTGCCTCGAAGGCCCCCAGTCCCGCACGTTTGAGCACCGCCCCTGCCTCGGGTTCGCCTAGACGCTCCGCAACGCCATCGAGGGTCGCCTGTGGCCCGTCGAACACACTGTAGGCTCGAAGATCCGCCACTGCAGGCCCTTCCCCCGCAACCACCGACAGACAATGGGTCTTCACTGGCGCTGGGAACACCACCGAGTAGGTCTTCAACGCACTTGGAGCAAACTTCACTTGGAACACCGACGCATTGGACGTAACAAGCATCGTGGTGGGCCGTCGAAGGGGCTCGGTCAGCACGACGGCAAGACGCAGCAAAGAAATGTCCGCCGGCGCCCGCACTGTGATGAACCCAACCTTCGAGCGCCCCCTCCCCGTTGGACCGGTTGCCACGAGAAGCTCCGCAAGTGGGGACTCCACGGTCTGTGGGGAAGCGTCAAGTTCCGTACGCTGCGCGCCTGGCAAAGTGGACGACGCGGGCGATGGCCGAAAAGCCAACGTTGCGGGGTCGAGCACACGTGGCTCGAGAAGGGTCCATTCTTGGCCACACAGGCGCAGATCCTCGCGAACCCGTGCCAGCAAGACCCGCTCGGTCCCGTCCGGTTGACGCTCGAACACGAGGCGCGTTCCAGTCCGCTCGCCGGGAATGTCGCCGACATAGCCCGTAGGTCCGAGGAAGAGCGGCGCCACGCCACCCGCAAAGAGCGCCTCCCAGTCGTCGGCCCCGCGCGCATGGACAAGGCGCCTCCCCTTTCCAATCGACACCACGCGCAGGTCGACGCCGGGCGCCGAATACGACACGGGCTTGGTGCAGGGCTCGGAGCCGCATACGCGTACGGTCGCCGAGTCGGCTTCGACGGCGAGTCGGGGGAGCCCTCCGCCGGCGGCAATCACGACACGCGGCTCGGCCCTCGCGTTAAAGGGAGCGGCGACGAGAAGAGCCGCGGCGAAGACACCGGTATTTTGCCTAGAGGCGATGCAACGTGTCAAACGCCAGGGCATGCGTCGCTGGCCGATCGGGGTGGGAGTAGGGCTCATAGCCGTGGCGGGAGCGTTCATCACGGCGCGAGGATGTCACATCGAGAGCGTTCCGGGGACCTCTTCGGGAGGCATTGAAGAGCCTTCCATCGCAAAAGTTCGAGTCCCTCGGCCGGTCAACCCGGCGTCGAGGCTCCCTTTGATCCCGGGACTCGACCTCGTACACATCGGGTACGACGATCGAGGGGCGACGGCACCCGCGTCCGAGGGACGGGTCGCGAGGCTCACGCTTCAACCGAACCTGCAGCGTTTTGCGCAGTCGCTCTTAGCGGCGCACAAGTTTCCAGAAGCCTCGGTGGTCATGATCGACACGGCCACGGGACACGTGATCGTGTACGCGAGCTACATCGACAATGGGCCGCCGCGGGACCTCTGTGTCGAGGCGACGGCTCCTGCTGCGAGCATTTTCAAGGTGGTCACCGGCGCAGCCCTTGTTGAGGACTCGCGTCTCACCCCCGATACCCGCCAGTGTTACGCGGGCGGCGGGACCGAAGGGCTCGGTGCGAGGGACCTGGTGGACGACCCCGCGCGCGACAAGTGGTGCGTGACGCTTGCGGGGGCGATGGGACGGAGCCTGAATCCGGTGTTTGCCCGACTGGCGATCAAGCATCTGAAGCCGTTCCAGCTGGAGGTCATGGCGAGGAACTTCGGGTTTGGCGAGCCGGTTCCGTTCGACGTGCCGGTGCAGGCGAGTGGGGTGACGATACCGTCGGAGCCGCTGGAGTTTGCGCGCACTTCGGCAGGGTTTTGGAACACCACGCTGTCTCCGTTAGAGGCGGCCTGGATAGGGACGACGCTAGCCCGCGGAGGCGAAGCGGTGCGTCCCATGATCGTCAAGGACCTGGCGGCGTCGACCGGTGAGGTTCTGTATTCGGCCCCTCCTGCGCCTTTGGTGCGCCATGCGGTCACGCGCGAGACGGCAGCTGCGGTGACCACCATGATGGAATCGACGGTAAGGGAAGGGACCTCGTTTCGGGCATTTCACGACATGCGCAAGAAGTCGTTTCTTCCCGGGATATCGGTGGCGGGCAAGACGGGAACGTTGAGCGACGCGCGAGCGCACCGGTACTACACGTGGTTCATGGGGTTTGCCCCGAGCCGTCCCCAGGCCGATCTGCGGACCGTCGCAGTGGCGGTATTGGTGGTCAACCAGCCTGAATGGCAAGTCAAGGCCAACGTGGTCGCGCGGGACATGCTGCGGGCGTACTTTTCGGAGCTTACGGTCCCGCGGGTGACGAAGCCGTCGCCGGCGGCGATTGCACGAAGGAAGCGCTGAGATGGATTCGAGTTTGCTCTGCGCGCATGCGGTGCCGATCAGAAGCACCCGGTCCAGCGAAGCTCGCCCTTGATGGACACGGCTCCGCTGCATGCGAGTTCGAGATGCCCGCTCGCCGCGCGCTTGCCCTGGCCGTGGTAGCCCTCGCCACGCAGCGTCACCGAGCCGCAGGGACCGAGATCGATCGGACGCTCGCCGGCGCCAGGAACGTAGCTCACCTGCGGGACTCCGCTGATTTCGCGCCACGCGTTGAGGTGCGCCGGTGGCAGTGCGAGCGAGAGCCGCGCCCCGCGCTTGTCAGTCAGCTCGATGCCCCCCTTCGTTCCCGCGAGCACCCGACAGCTGACGGGCTCGAACGGCTCCCCGTTGATGGACAGCGATCCCTGTGCGTCGAACGTTGGCGCGCATCCAGCCGTAGCCGCCAGCGCAAGGACAGCAAGGTTCGAAAGCAACATGGCCGCAGCCCCGCTGTCAAGCACGCGGTCAGGCCCGCTGTCAAGCACCAGGCGCCTCATGCCCCGTCTGGGCCACGTACTCCGCATCCCCCCCCCCAACTTGATCGTGTGGATGGCGGTAAAGGAGAGATCGAGCTGCCAGTCGAGTCTCAATTCCTGTTCTGGTGAATGAGCCAGCTGGCGCGCTACCATAGCGTATGTCCGCCTGCGCCCCGAGGTCTCAATTCCTGTTCTGGTGAATGAGCCAGCTGGGGGCGGTGCGGGCGCATCGATGCGGAAAGCCGCGCATCGGTCTCAATTCCTGTTCTGGTGAATGAGCCAGCTGGGGTGGGATGGGCAACACCAGAAAATCCGGCAAGCTTGGGGTCTCAATTCCTGTTCTGGTGAATGAGCCAGCTGGGGAAACTGATCATTGAGCTCCCAGAGCTCGAGTCCCTCCGGTCTCAATTCCTGTTCTGGTGAATGAGCCAGCTGGGGCTCGCGGCCGTGCCGGCACGAATTGCACCGATTGCCCTGCGGCGTCTCAATTCCTGTTCTGGTGAATGAGCCAGCTGGGTCCGTCGGTCTCTTCCTCCGGCTCCGCATCCGCTACCGGTCTCAATTCCTGTTCTGGTGAATGAGCCAGCTGGGAGACTGGACTGTCAACGTGCACCTAAAAACGCCGAAAGGTCTCAATTCCTGTTCTGGTGAATGAGCCAGCTGGGAGGAGGTCGAAGGCCTCCTATGGAACCACTACGAGTGGAGTCTCAATTCCTGTTCTGGTGAATGAGCCAGCTGGGTCGCGGCATGGGCGCAGGAGCGTGGCATTGCGTAAACGGTCTCAATTCCTGTTCTGGTGAATGAGCCAGCTGGGTTTACGCACGAAAAAAGGAGACGTCATGAGCACATTCAAGTCTCAATTCCTGTTCTGGTGAATGAGCCAGCTGGGACGCGGACAACCAAGGCACCGAAGCAATGGACGTCTCAATTCCTGTTCTGGTGAATGAGCCAGCTGGGATGCGCTCGCAAAAATACCTCACTGGTGGCGGGTTTGCGGTCTCAATTCCTGTTCTGGTGAATGAGCCAGCTGGGGCCAAGCAGCTGGCAAAAGAAGAGGAGGCAAGGCAACGGTCTCAATTCCTGTTCTGGTGAATGAGCCAGCTGGGTCGGCCGTTCTGAGTGCCGGCTTTCGTGGGCATGGCCTGTCTCAATTCCTGTTCTGGTGAATGAGCCAGCTGGGGGATGCCGAAGGTAACTGGACAGGAATCCCGCTTTCCGCACGGGTCTCAATTCCTGTTCTGGTGAATGAGCCAGCTGGGCCCGGATGATTTTGTGATGACAATCTGTCTAGACATGGAGTCTCAATTCCTGTTCTGGTGAATGAGCCAGCTGGGGCACCCTGGCAAAAGAACAAGGTGTCTCAGGAGGATTTGTCTCAATTCCTGTTCTGGTGAATGAGCCAGCTGGGCTATTGCCGACCGACGTCGCCCGCCCTTCTTCGGTCATCTTGCGTCTCAATTCCTGTTCTGGTGAATGAGCCAGCTGGGAGCGGTCGTTTCCCCTATGTGGGGTCGAACCATCAGCAGGTCTCAATTCCTGTTCTGGTGAATGAGCCAGCTGGGCTACCGGCACTAGACGACGTCGAACGGAACATCGCAAAGGTCTCAATTCCTGTTCTGGTGAATGAGCCAGCTGGGTTTCCACTCGACTGGGAAACTACGGACCGAGAATGGCGTCTCAATTCCTGTTCTGGTGAATGAGCCAGCTGGGACGGGAGTTTCTCCCGGCATGCGCCCGTGCGGTACTCGATGGGTCTCAATTCCTGTTCTGGTGAATGAGCCAGCTGGGGCGAAGCCGCGCCATTTCGCGACGCACCCGCGAACTCCCCGAGCGCGTCTCAATTCCTGTTCTGGTGAATGAGCCAGCTGGGGTTAGACCGTGCCTTTTACGCACGAAAAAAAGGAGAGTCTCAATTCCTGTTCTGGTGAATGAGCCAGCTGGGGGAGCACTCCTATGGGAGAGGACACGAGAGCACATCTGTCTCAATTCCTGTTCTGGTGAATGAGCCAGCTGGGGTGAGTGCCAAAATCCAAGCCTGTCCGATGCCCGATCGTGGTCTCAATTCCTGTTCTGGTGAATGAGCCAGCTGGGGGCGGAGGTTTTCAATTTTGCGGTGCAAGGTTGGCTCCGTCTCAATTCCTGTTCTGGTGAATGAGCCAGCTGGGGGAACGATGGTCCGCCGGTCGCTGCGGTCGCTGCGTGTCTCAATTCCTGTTCTGGTGAATGAGCCAGCTGGGGTGGTGGCCACGTCTTCGATGAGCTCGCCTCTCACGTCTCAATTCCTGTTCTGGTGAATGAGCCAGCTGGGAAGGG
>CAITRH010000520.1 GCA_903894755.1 uncultured delta proteobacterium | reverse complement strand
CCTCGCTGCGTCGCAGGGGTGAGCTGCGCCAAAACAACCCTACCTCGCTGCGTCGCAGGGGTGAGCTGCGCCAAAACAACCCTACCTCGCTGCGTCGCAGGGGTGAGCTGCGCCAAAACAACCCTACCTCGCTGCATCGCAGGGGTGATCGGCGACAAGAGAACCCTCGCGCGCCGCATCGCAGGGGTGATCGGCGACAGGAGAACCCTCGCGCGCCGCATCGCAGGGGTGATCGGCGACAAGAGAACAGTTCCCAAGGGACCGAGCAGTTCAGGCGTGTTCGCGCGCTGCCGCAGCCCGAAGCTCGGACAGCGAGTCTCGCGGATAAAGCCCCTCCAACACCCTCGCATACAGCTCTGTCACCACCTTGCGCTTCACTTTGAGCGTGTGGGTCAGCTCCCCATGCTCCACTGAAAACACCCGCGGAACCACTGCAAACCTACGAATACGCTCGAAGGACGACACCCGCTCATTGACCGCATCGACCTCGCACTGAAGCCGCGCCTGTACCTCGCGGTCCTCCCCAAGCTTCGCCGTGTCGTCGCCCCGCCCTGTCTCTTCGGCAAACCGCAAGAGCGCAGTCGCGTTCAACGTCAACAGCGCCACAACGTAGGGACGACCATCGCCGTATACGAACGCGTCCTGTACCCACGCCGATTGCTTGAGAAGGTTCTCTAGGTTCTGCGGCGCTACGTTCTTGCCCCCTGCCGTGATGATGATGTCCTTCTTGCGGTCCGTGATCCGCAAAAACCCGTCGGCATCAATGGTCCCAATGTCGCCCGTGTGAAGCCACCCGTCGTCTCCCAGCACCTCCCGGGTCTCGTCGTCGTGACGCCAATACCCCAACATCACATTGGGTCCCCGAATAAGCACCTCCCCATCAGGCGCCACGCGCACCTCCACGCCAGGAAGGGGATGTCCCACAGAGCCGAAGCGAATCTTTCCCTGTCGCGCCACAGTCGCAACAGCCGTCGTCTCGGTCAGACCGTACCCCTCCAGCACTGGAACCCCAATGCCGAAGAACCACTCGGACAGCTCCCGTGCAAGAGGAGCCCCCCCGCTGACCGCAAACCGAAGACGCTTTCCAAAGCGCGCTCGAACCTTCGACAACACCAACTTCGTGGCGTAGTGATGCTGCGTTGCCAGCCAACGTTCAAGCTTTCCTCCCTCGCCTCGAGCCCTCGCCGCTGCCCGTCCTACCCCCACCGCCCACTCGAAAATGCCGTGCCGAATAGCCCCCTCCTGGACCGACTTGTCCGTGGCCACCAGAAAGACCTTTTCGTAAAGACGTGGCACACACGCTAGAAACGTTGGATTCACTTCCACCGCATTGTCCAGCGCCAACATCAGGGACTCGGCAAAACTCGTCGTGAACCCCACCCGCAGTTGCGTCGCTACCAGGATCTTTCCGTATATGTGGGCTAGGGGAAGGAGCAGCAGTTGCTCGTCAGCCTCGGTCACATCCAGCACCGACTCAATAGCGCGGGTCTCGAACACGAAGTGGCTATGGCAAAGCATCACCCCCTTGGGCGGCCCCGACGTCGCCGACGCATACATGATCGCTGCCAAGCTTGACGGTGCAACTGTGGCACTCCGCTCGTTCACCGCAGTCGCGCCATCCTCACCACGTGCCTCCCCACGTGCCTGGAAGTCTGCAAACGAAAGCGCTCCCGGTGCTGTCGCGTCATACACCACCAGCGCCCCCAACCGTTGCAGCTCTGCTCCTGCGTCGCTCAGAAGCTCCACACAGGACGCGTTCTCGGCAAACAGCACCTTGGGGTCCGCGTCGCGCAAGACACGACACTCCTGCGCTGCCACAAGGCTAGGATCGATCGGGACCACAACCCCCCCAGCTAGCAGCACAGCCAACTCGGTAAGAACCCACTCCTCCCGAGTCGACGACACGATAGCCACCCGATCGCCCGGGCCCACCCCTATCGCCATCAGCTCGGCGGCAAGGGCGCGCGACCTGCGGTTCCACTCGTTCCAGGTAACGGACTCCCAGACGCCACTCCGTTTGCTCCGCAGCGCAACTTCGGCCCCCCTCCGGGCCACCGTCGCCGCAAACAGTGTCAGCATCGTGGTATCGGGCGCGTCGGTTGCGTCAGACATGATCAGAACCCCACCTGCATGCCAGCTTCGGGGGCCAGCGAGGGGAGAAACCCGATCGGTCCACCAAAGGCCCCCGTGACCTTCGCACCACCGAAAAACGCAATCCGCCCCGCTGTCATCCGTAGCCCACCGCCCCCAGCTACAAAGCCAGGTCCCGCAATGGCCCACGCCTGCGCGTCACGCGTGTTCGAACTTGCTCCAGCAAGGACAACGCTCACCGGAACGCTCGTGTCGAATTGCGACGCCCCCGCAGCAAAGAACACATAGGGGACAAGTCCGTCCACATCGACGCCCTGTCCAAGAAGGTACGTTCCTCGCGCTTCGAGGTGAATGGGACCAAACGGCTTGCTCGCAGCGGACCCCGGATAGGTGTTGTGCACATAGCCGCCGCGTATGCCAAGGAGGATATTGGGAGTGATCGCGTAGTCGAAGCTGACCATGAGGCGGATATTGCCCACCGCTGCACCCCCCTTGACCCGGTCGTTCTTGTCGAGCTGGATCGCAGTGTTTTCTGCGGTGTTGGAGCGGGAGGGATAGTCTGAACCGTCCATGTTGGTGCAGTAGTAGCCCGAACTGTTCAAAGGGCTTCCATCGGTGGCGTTCAACTTGCACACGTCGTTGCCCGACGGAATGAGATTGAGGTCGATCGAACCCTGGAAACCAAACCAGAAGCGCTTGGGGTCCTTCGGGATCTCTTGACACTTGCCGCTGGCGCAATTGCCGCTCCTGCACTGTGCGTTGTCGTTGCAGTCTTCCCCCTCGCGCTTCCCCTCGTCCTTGTTGTCGCGACAGCCTGGGAATGCCGGAGGGCAATCCGCTTCGGAGCAGGTCGCAGGTGGCGCAGCTCCTGGAAGCCTGGGGGCGTCGCCTTGAAGGGTGCGTCGAATGGCCACCTTGAAGGTCAGCGCGCGGGTCCCGGAGGTCGCGATCAGGTCGCCCGCAGCGTTGAAGCCTTGGAGGAAATAGTGGAGGTCGCCCTCGACGGCCTCGACGCAGGGGACTGTCCCGCCCCAACCTTTGCCGTGCTTCGTGAGGTCGACCGGTTTGAATTCGACCATCGCCGGACCTTTGTACTTGACGACGACTTTGACCACCGCTGCGTCACCCCCGTATTCGACATAGATGGGAACGGGGGTGCGAACGAGCTGCTCTCGCGGGGGTGAATGCGTGAAGTCGCCGCGAGGTAGGTCGCCGGGGACCACCACCTTTCGGACCTTCTCCCACTGCGCCTCGAGGTCGTCGGTCTTGTAGCGCGGGTCGATCGACAAGGCAGGGTCGAGACGAAGCGCGTCGGCAAAACTCGCGACCCCTTTATCGCGGTGGTTGCCGAGGATCTGCATGGCGCCGATGTCGCGATGGAGCTCGGCGCGAAGACGAGTCGAGCACTTGTCGGGAGTGCAGCTCGCCAGAGCCTTCTGAAGTTTGACCCCCGCCGACGTGTAGTCGGTGGCGAGGCTGTCTTCCTCGATGGCCTTCTTTTGAAGCTCCCGTGCGCCGCGCTCGACCTGGGGGTCTTCGGCAAGCGCCGTGGTCGCAAACGACACCACAAACAAAAGGGCGGTCAGACGAAAGCTTGCGGGACCCTTGGGCCCGGCGTGCGAAACAATGCAATTCACGTGCGGCACTCCATATGTGGGCGAGCCCCGTGAGAATAGATCGAACCTCGAGGCAAGCGTGATCCCGATGCACAGGAACGACGAGATGCGGGCGGATTGGCGCAGTACAGTCGCCCCATGAACCGCACCCTCGAACCCGAAGTCATGGATACAGAAGAAGAAGCCCGCGAGTACGACGCCATGGACCACGGCGACGTCAACGCGCGCTTCTGTGAAGACTTGCTCGCTGCCATCGTCGCACCTGCACAACCCCGGCGTCTCCTCGACGTAGGCACAGGGACCGCGAGGATCCCCATCGAGCTCGCCACTCGCTGTAGCAGTGTCGTCATCGACGCCATCGACCTCGCCGCACACATGCTCGCCCTCGGCCGCATCAATGTCTGCCGCGCGGGCTTCAGCCCCCGCATCACGCTCCATCTCTGCGACGCAAAAGCCACCGGGTTTGCGGCCGCAAGCTTCGACGCCGTCGTCTCCAACAGCATCATTCATCACATCCCAGAGCCCGCCGGTGTCCTCGCCGAAATGTGGCGCCTGCTCGAATGTGGCGGAACCCTCTTCGTGCGCGACTTGCTACGTCCCGATACCTCCGAACAGGTCCGCGCGTTGGTCGACACCTACGCCGCCGACTCCACGGAAGGTCAGCGCGCGCTCTTCGACGCGTCCCTCCGTGCCGCCCTCACGGTCGACGAGGTCCGCGAGCTCGTGGCGCCCATCGGTATCGCCCCGCAGGCCGTGCAACAGACCAGCGACCGGCACTGGACCTTGGCGCGTCGTAAGCCGTGACAGGTCCGTTTCCGTGGAACGCTCTGGAGGTCCTCTCGCGCGACCATGTATTTGTCCTGTCGGCGCTACGTCGATGGGACCACGCCGAGGCCGCACAGAAGCGTCTCACGGAGCTCGCGGGAGCTCCTGTGCAGGGGTTACTTCGACGCGTTCTGTCCAGACCGGTGCCACTTTGCGACGGCGTCGGCGTGCTTCTCGAGGTGGCTCATCGCCACGTTCTGATCGAGGTCGAGAGCGCCCTGGCGGCCATACTGTTGGCGCGTACATTGCGACGTCCCCCGCCGCGTATCCTGGACACGTCGTCGCCCGTGGGCGCGTCCTTGGCAGGCGGATTCGCGGCTCTCGTGGCCGCAGTCGTGCGTCGGGTCCAGGGGATCGTGCGCGTGCATCGAGCGGGGGCGAGCGCGACGCTTGCCGCGGAATTGCCCGAGGGGATCGTGGTTGTGGAGCTCGCGGTGCTGTTGGGGGAGGACACATTCGTGGCGCGGGTGTGGGTTCCTCGAGAGGTGCTCGTGGTGGCGCCGCAAGGAGCGTGTTGGAGCGGGGCGAGCCTGGCGAACCTGGGATCCATGCGGCTCGGACTTACGATCGTTGCGTCGACGTGCATGGTCCCCGTGATGGACATCGCAGCCCTCGGAGTGGGCGACGTGTGGCGCGTTGGGTGCGTTGGGTCATGGCGGCTTGGGGGTCCTGTGCTGAGCGGCCCCGTGGTGTTGGCGGCGGTGGGAGCCGAGCAAGGGGTCGCAGGCGAGCTGCGTCTTGATGGAGGTGTCGTGATGACGGGAGACATGGAAGGGCTCGCGCGGAGCGATCAGATGAAGGACACGACGGCGGTCGTGGAGGCTGTAGGAGATGCGCCTGTACTGGTGCGCGTCGAGCTCGGCACGGTGGAACTTCGCGCCCGAGAGTGGGCGTCGCTAGGGCCTGGGGATGTTGTTAGTCTTGGATGTCCGCTTGGGACTGCGGTGGTTTTACGAGCGGGGTCGGTGGAGATTGGACGCGGTGAGCTGGTGGATCTCGAAGGCGAAGTAGGGGTGCGGCTTCTGGTGCGTTTCGATCGTCCTCCGTATCCCGCGGCATGACGGGTGACGGCGGGCGAGGCGCGACGGATAAAAAATTAAGAATAGCAAACCAAACCGACTTTGAGAACCGCAGGTTCGAACCTGCGGTTTTCAAGATAGGTTTTGTTTAAGATGTATTGCAAGATCGCGTACGCACCGTTCCCAAAGTTCCGCCTGCCAAACAATGCGCTCTCGATAGTCAATAATAAATCGGTTCTCTTCATCGGTTACTACATAAAGTAACCGGGTTAAAGAGCGGCAATGATGAATCATTTCCTGATTTAACCCAACTTGAAAACAGCAGGTCCGAACCGGGGCCGAACCCCGACACCAGCGACCCAGGGCTACCCGCCCTGGGCTGTTTTGATTCGCCCCTTCGGCCCGACTTCGAAGCTCTCCTCTGACGTCTAGGCACACGTTCCCCAGCAATTTCCGCCTGATCGCAGGCGAAACCGGACGAGCACCGTGTTACTAGGAGGCGGCTGAGGAAGACTGTTCGGTCAGGCCGCCCCGCTCGCCT
>CAITRH010000519.1 GCA_903894755.1 uncultured delta proteobacterium | reverse complement strand
CGTGTTCCTCAACGACCCCTGCCAAAATCCCACCGGCTACTCCATGACCCCCGAGGACTGGAACGCCGTCGTCGACGTGATCCTCCATCACGCAGCTCGCGGTCCGGTGGTCCTTCTGATCGACTGCGCCTACGCGTCGTATGCGGCCGAACAAGCCGTCTCGCCGCTTACTGCGTTGCGGCGCCTCGTGGGGAAAGTCGCGGTGCTTTTCGCCTGGAGCGCCTCGAAGACCTTCTCGCATTACGGGCTTCGCGTCGGAGCTCTCGTCGCCTGCGTGGGCTCTTCTGACGCACTGCACGCACGGGCCAATGTGGAATCCGCCTTGAGCTACGCCTGCCGAGGAACCTGGTCGAACTGCAACGCGGGCGGAATGGCCGCTATCACCAGGCTCTTGATCGAGCCGGAGCCACACCAAGTTCGCGCCGACGAACACGGGTGCTACAGCCTCGCTCATGTCCGCCGTCAACCCCCACGACTCGCTCGTCCGAACGGTGTTCTCGGACCTCGAAAACGCCGTCGGAGAGCTCCGCAGCGTATTGCCCCCCGCGGTGGCCGACCGGCTCGAGTGGGCAACGCTGAAGCTCGAACCGGGATCCTTTGTCGACCCTGAACTGCGCGACCGGCACACGGACCTGCTGTTTTCCGTAAACGTCAAGAGCCGTCGCCAGCAAGTCTTTATCTATGTGCTCCTCGAGCACCAGAGCTCCCCGGATCACTGGATGGCACTGCGGCTTTTACGCTACATGCTCCGTATCTGGGAATGGTTTCTGACGAACTCCCCCGACGCAAAGCGCTTGCCTGCCATTCTTCCGTTGGTGCTTGCCCATGGGCCAAGACGTTGGAACGCTCCCATGGAGTTCCTCACCTTGATGGATCTGCCCGAGCCGACCCGCAAGGTGCTGCGCCCCTTCGTGCCGAACTTCCGCTATGCGCTCGATGACCTGGCGCGCTTCGACGACGCTGCGCTGCTTTCCCGAGCGATGACCGAGTACGCGAAGTTGACGTTGTTCTTCTTGCAGAACGCGCGGTCCGGCTCGGGGTGGTTCACGCGTCTTGGGACCTGGGGCGATGTATTTCGAGCGCTTTTGCGCCGTCCGACCGGAGCGCGGGCGCTCACGACGCTAGTGCATTATGTTTCCCTTGTTGTCGATGGTCCGGTGTCGGAGGAATTCCGAAAGGCGCTGGAGGCGGCGGCGGGACCCGAGGTGAAGGAGGTTGTCATGACGTGGGCGGAGACGTTGAGGAGCGAGGGCGAAACCAGGGGCGAAGCCAGGGGAAGGGCCGGGATGCTTCTCGAGATTCTGACCAGTCGCGGCTTGGTCGTGACGGACCCGGTGCGTGAGCAAATCCTGGGGTGCCGGGATCTGGCCACGTTGCGAGCGTGGGGTCTTCGAGCGGTGACCGTCGCGTCGGCCGAGGAGGTCGTGGCCCCGGGGCCCAGCGCCGCGGGGTGAGGCTCCCAAGAACTCACCGCGTCCAGACCAGCCGCCACAGCTCCGCTCGGCATAGCAACCCGTCCCCCATGGCGCTCCAACACGAACCCCACGAACCCCACCCGCTCCGTCGTCCTGTGCAACCGGCACTTGTCTGGATGCAACCTAAGACGCAACCTGTCCGCTAGGTCGCGTACCCGACGCCACGCGTCCTCGAGACGCCTGCGGTCCTCTGCATAGACCAGCACATCGTCGCAGTACCTCACAAACGCTCCCAGCCCCAGCCCGGAACCAAGCAGGTGGTCCACAGGTGTCAGTACAGCGTTCGCCCAGATCTGCGACGTCAGGTTCCCAATGGGCAGTCCGTGCGGACGCAGTAGCGGCGTAAACAGATCGTCGCCTGGGAAATGAAACGCAACCGGCTCCGTCGGTCCCCCCGCTCGCACGATGCGCTCCACCAGCCACCAATACGCTGCCGGCGTGTGCGGTCGCACCGTGCGTAGCAGCACCTCGTGGTCCACGCTCGGGAAAAACTTCGCAATGTCCAACCGCAACACCCACGGGAAACTACGATGCAAGTCGCGCGCACGCTCCAACGCCCACGGTGAACTGGCGCGTCCCTTTGCCCACTCGGCACGCATACGACTGCGGCGCAAACCAACGCTCCAACGACGGAAGCTGCGCCGACACCAGTAGATGCTGCACGATGCGATCGCGAAACGGCAACGCCGCAATCAGCCTCCGCTTCGGCTCCTCGATCACGAACGCCCGCGCAGCCCCTGGATGGTAACTCCCGTCCTCGAGCTCCGCTTGCAACACTGCCAGCTTTGGAACCGGGTCGAGCAGAAACGCTGCCACGTCCGGCCGCTTGCGCACCGTTGCACAGAGGCGGCTCGGCGGACAGGGGGCCTACCGCGTTCGCGATAGGCGCTGTTCGCGCCCGAGCCCAGAAGCGGCCGCGGGCGCGAGGAAAATCAGGCTGGACTTCGGCACGT
>CAITRH010000518.1 GCA_903894755.1 uncultured delta proteobacterium | reverse complement strand
GTGGTCTGGTCTTTGGACCAGGTGGTCTGGTCTTTGGACCAGGTGGTCTGGTCTTTGGACCAGGTGGTCTGGTCTTTGGACCAGGTGGTCTGGTCTTTGGACCAGGTGGTCTGGTCTTTGGACCAGGACGGGAGCAAACAGAGCTCGAAAGGGATTTCCGACGGTTTTCCTACGCTTCCGGCTTCTTCTTGCGCGCCAGGCGGGTGACGGCAGCGGCTCGACCACGGCTCCCGTAGTGGTTGAGGGCGGGGGCCATCTTTTCGCGAATCTTCGGGTTCCGCTTGCTGAGCGGCTTGCCGATCTCGTACGCGGCCAGCGTCACGGGCTTGACCAGGGCGCCCAGTTGCAACGCCGTATCGGACATCACCTTGGCGAGCGCTGCAATGTCTGCCGCGAGCTCCACGTAGAGGTCATGCCGGTCGAACCGATCGCGAATCAGCTCCGTCTCCAGTCGATTGGGGTCGTGCCCTTCGTCCTCGTCGGCGAGGCTGGCAAACAGCGTGGGCTCGACCTCGATGGCGTCGACGACGCAGCGCAATACCTTGGACTCCTCGAGCCCCATTTTCCCCGTGGAACTGCGCCGGTCGTTCGACGGCAGCTCGCTCGCCTCCTCGAACAGACCGCGTATCTCCCCGAGCAGGGCTCGCCCCTTCGTGACGGCTTTTCTCAGGTCTTCGACGCTCCACTCCTGGTCGTGGGTGGGTTGTGCGGTGCTATCAGCCATGGTGCAACTCCTATGCAATGATGAAATAGGTGGGGTCCACGGAATCAGCTCTTTCCGGGACTCACGACTGCGGACGTGCTGCTACTGTCAGGCTTGCCCCCCAAGGGGATTGGTTGGCACTGGATCGTTCCAGCGATAAAAGCTGCGATATCCCCATAAAGCGCAGCGAACTCCGTATCCCCGAACCTCGCACCGCTGCGAAGTAGTCCTGCATCGGTGGCCCGGAGGACCGAAATGCCCAGCCACATCCAGGTGATCGCCCACCACCAACCGTCGGCACTGCACCGTGTTCGCCAAAGCGCCGGAACGACGCAGCACCTGCCGGTTCGTGTTCACGATCCTGTCGTTGGTGTCGTCGTCGATGGGCAGCATGGGCTCCACGGCTTCCGCTTGGATCGGTTGCAACGTCTTCAATTCCTTGTTCGCCTGGGTCCAGAAGGTGCGCACTTCCTCGGGAAGCGTACAGTCCATTCCGCTTGCCGTTTCGCCCTGGAGCATGCGAAACAGGGCGTCGACCCCGCCGGTGCTGTGGCCGATCAGGTGAAACTGGGCGCCCGGGTGATGCCCGTGGAGGTGGAGCAGGCGTTTGACCAATTTACGCTGGCGAAGGGCCAGTCCGGCGGTGGGCTCGGTGTCCAGGGTGTAGATGGGGATGTCCGGGTGCCCTGCGTCTTTCAGTGCGTTTTCAAGGGTGCGCTGGACGCGGCGGTGGAAGTAGGAGAAGTGGTGGAAGCCGGTGAAGCCTAGGAAACCGGGGAGTAGGGCGATCACATGGCTGCGCACGGAATCCTCGTTTGCAAAGCATACACCTTGTTCATCACTTCCTACCCGTGCTTCGAGACTCTCGCAATCACAACAACGCCCTTGACAAACCGGTCGAAAAAGTGTCCAATCGTCAAAAGAAACCCCCGTCCTCAACGAACACAACGAACTCGGATCGAGCTCTCGTACCGGTGGCGATTGGTGTCGCCGCCCCACAGGCTGCCGAAGCAGACGCCCCACCCGCCGTAGTAGGACACGGGCGCCGCGGACGATGACCAGAACCAGTCGCTCGGCGTGCTAGGGAACGCCGTCGGGTCGATCGCCGGCGTGGAACGTGATTCGTCTACCAGAGTCTCTAACTCCTTTCTAGCCGGGAGGCGCCAGCCTCCGCCCGCAAGTCCCAACGCAGCGAAGTAACTTTTCGCGTCAGCCCAAATGTACGTCCCGGGGAATACCACCTGCTGCCACACGAGCCCGGTCTTCGTGTCCGTCACCACACCGTTCATCGCATCGATGGTGTAGCGCCCGGCGGGTGCGTCCGCCGAAGCCCTCCAAACGACCGCGAGCACAAGACTAACCCCCACCGCTGACGTTGTCCACCCTTTTGTTGTCATCATGGCTACTTCTCGTTGGTTACGACGAGCTCGAGAAACGCCTCGAGCCCAGGCAAACACAACTGCACAAAGGCCCTCATGCCCTGTCCCTTCTCCACCGCTTCTGTGCTCCCCCCCTGCGGATCAGGATGCCCACGTTCCACCGGCTCGATGGAATGTGCCCGCAACTCGGCGTTCTTCTGCGCCTCTTCGACACGCTCCACCGGCTCGATGGAGTACGCGGAAACTTCGATACGGTCGTATCGAGCTGGACGCAGAGATCCATCGTTGCACGGTAGATGGAAAGCGACTCATAGTAGCTCATGGCACCGCCAATCGAGAAACAGTCAAAAAGTCAGGAGAAAAAGCCCCGTTATCAACACACACAACGAACCCAGGACGCGACTTTGCACCTGCTGTTGACGTTGTTTGCAATTGACGGCCCACACGCCGCCGTAGCCCCCGAGCACCACGGACGACGACCAGATCCATTCGCTCCCGATGATGCTCGTGATGGAGCACTCGATGCCCGGGAAGGCGGTCGTGTCAATGGCTGGATCTCTCCGAGTCAGGTCCACGATGGACACCAGCTCAATACGGGTCAGAAGATGCCAACCGCCCCCAGCCAAGGTCAGGTTCGCACAATACGTTTGCTCACCTTGCCACGTGTACGTTCTCGTGTCCAAGCCTTGTTGCCAAACGAGCCCGGTCACGTTGTCTTTCACCGTACCGTTCGCGTTGACCGTGTAGCTCCCTGGGTTTGGCAAGCCAGCGGCGGCCGCATTCGGCATGGGCCACACTGCCCAACCGACCGGTGCCCCCCAGATGCACTGCACACTGCATGTCTTCGTTGCACCACTCCCATAGCTCTCCGTCGATCCCGCCAGACATTCACTCTCGTTTCCACAAGTCCCCCACGCCCCCCATTGCCCCGTGTCGCACACCTTCGCCTGTGTTCCACACTTCCCACACTCTTGCGTAGGAGCGGTCCCGACTGCGTGGTCGCAGGAGTGCACGCCCCTTCATTGGAACACGCCCCCCACGCGGACAGCTCGGGAGCGCATACCCAGTCGCACAGCCTGTCAACGCCCCCCCTGCGTCCGTGAGCGTGACCGTACCGCCGTTCCCAGTGCTCACATCGAGGGGATAATTCGCATCGAGCGCTTGCCCCGTCAAGTTCTGCTGAGCCACCCAAATGCGGTCCCCAGGAACCGCCGCACGTACTCAATGCACTTGAGGCTCGTCGTGGTTGGATCCGCGACGGTTTGTAAGGAACCCGAGGCGGATGGCTCGATGGGACTGCGTCTCCAAGCCGTGGAGCAGACAACTGTAAAGGAGCTTCGCCGGCGGAGCGAAGAAGACCGCGCGGCACAGATCACTCACGCGGTTACGCCGCTTCTTGCGGCAATTGTTGCGTAGACGACGGTTGACGCGGCCCTTGACGACTCCCTCCGAAATACCTGTCCCAGTGATCGCGGTCCCCTCGTGGCCGCTACTTGTTCCAGTGGGGTTGGTACCGTGACCGTGAGGAAGCGGTGAAGCTTCCCAAGCCGACCGATGCTTGGAACAAGTAATTCCTAGGGAACCCCTTGTACGCTCGCATCCACGATCCCCGATCTTACTCCGGGCGTGGCGCGCCACGCGGGAGGGGCCCTCCAGCCGCTCCCTGTCGAGAAACTCCTGGTCTTGCAACGCAGTCGCGAGGCCCCGGGGCCAACTGTCGAGGGTGGGACCGTGGATAGCTCCGGCAGTCGCTCCGGTCGGCTGGGCTATGTTTTGAAGACCGTCCACATGGGAGAAGAGCGTTGGGGTCCCTTCGGCCCAGGCTTCGAGCAGCACGATGCCAAAAGGCTCGGCAAGGGACGGGACCAGCGCCAAGTGGGCCTCGGCAAAGAGCGCTCGGGCAACGGCGGGAGAGACACCACCTAGAAGGTGGACCCGGTCTCCTAGAGGTTTTGCCTGAGTTGCCAGTTCGTCGGCGTACGCCTTGTCGACCGGTGCTCCTGCAAGGACCAGATGAAGCTCCTTGGGGGCTGCTCGCGCAAACGCTTCGAGGGCCAGTGCTTGTCCCTTGGCGCGATCG
>CAITRH010000517.1 GCA_903894755.1 uncultured delta proteobacterium | reverse complement strand
GGACCGGTTCTGAAGAAGGGAGCCGCGTTATCAAATGCCGCAAAAAGTCGGTCCCCGGGGGAGTGGAAGCCAACGTCGATAAGAAAGGAAACGACGACGGCGGCAAACCACGAAACCTCGGAGCTCCGGAACGTCTCGCGACAACGACCGACGGTAGTCGGTCGACGCGAAGGGGGAATCCGGTAGCTAATGAAGGCCCCAGCCAAGAAGGGGCCACGCAACGAAGGCCCCAGACGGGGGCCGCCCACGGGGGCTCACTGGAGCCGCTCATGGGTGACCGAAAGGCCCCAGGCGGGGCCGCCCACGGGGGCTCAAGTGGAGCCGCTCATGGGTGACCGAAAAGGCCCCAGGCGGGGCCGCCCACGGGGGTTCAAGTGGAGCCGCTCATGGGTGACCGAAAAGGCCCCAAGACGGGGCCGCCTTGCGTGGCCCTCTACCGGCCGGTCTCGGTCGGCTCGTTCGGCTCGCAGGCTTGCTCAACTTACGCTCACAACGCCGTCGTGATCCAGGAGCGGCGCTTGTGATCGCTCGCTCGGCTACCCCGGAGAGTCCAAGGACTTACGCCGCGAGCTACTTTTTCCACGCTAGATCGTGGAGCCCCATTGTGTTGTCGCCGCAACATTCTGTTCACGGTACCTCTCGAGGGCGTAGACCGACCAGTGCGGGCTCGACTTCGACTCCTGCCATCCCGTAGCGTTCGACGTATTCGATGCTCGATCTCTTCGGAACGTTCCCTGACGCTCACCCGCCGCACCCCAGCCAACGCCACGGAGGACAAAACGCTCACGCGCGATCTCGGTCTACCCTGGCGATCTCGGCTGCGTTGTAGAGTCCCAAAAGCTCTCGTTGCCAGTCGGCGGCCAGCGCGGCATCCATCCCAACACGGAAAAAGCAGCGACCCACGATACCGCGCCAGGGCATCGCGGCCACCTGGGCCTCGGAAACGAAGGCGATGAACGCCGGCCCAATCTCGGCCCATGGCGTTCCGTCGGGAGCGACGATGTCGAGGTAGCTGCGTACCCGATTTCCGGGTGGCTGGACCGAAATGCGCGAGTTCACCAGCTCCCCCGGCTCTTCGTCGGGAATGCCTTCAGGCGGTAGACCCTCCCAGGCCGTGGGTCCGTGGACATAGAAGAAGGCGTTGACGCCCTCCTCGGGACCGGTCGGCCGTCGAACGCGGTGCGCGGTGAGGTACATCAAGCAGCCCGTCTTGGTGAAACATGGCTATGTTCAGGGATTGACAGATCCTCGAACCCGAGCACGTCGGGGGCGACGACCTGCCGGCCTTGCGCAAACATCCGCTCGGCCTCGTCCTGCTCCACGTCCGACATCTCGCGCCAGCAGCGGTCGAGCGCGCCGACTCGAGGAGACTCGACTTCCGGCGCGAGCGTTCCCCCCGCAAGTATGCGTTGGAACGTGAGTTCAAGAAGAAGCTCCCTGTATCGCTTGGCGGCTCCGATCATGGAACCTCCGTCCATGCCGAGGACGTTGCCGCGAGCGCGGCCTGGTAACCTTCCAGTAGCATCGAGGCAGCCGGTTCGACCATCCCGTGTCGGGTCGGCTTCTTCGGATCGGGCCGGTAAGCCAGATTTGGACCGAGCACCGCGTCCGTGATCCGGAACAGCAGCAACCCACACGCGCCGCCAAGGCGGAGAGGCCGAAGGTGGGGCGGGAACCGCGCCGGATCTTCAGGGGCGACCGAGATGCCGCCTCGCGCGGGGTGAACGAGGCCTTCATGGTCGGGTCGGACATCCACGCCCACGCGTGCGCCCAACATATTGTCAGACGTTCCGAGCCGGGGCCGTCCCGCCGTGTCCTTCAGCATGATTCGGAATAGGTCCACGAGGTAAGCGTCCTTCCTGGAGGCGAGGATATCTCAATGCAGCTCGACTTGCCAGATCGCTCGGGCTTTGACGGCTACCGCGACCGAGGGGGCTAGGTAATCCCAATGGGCTGAAACACATGGCTCGGAACCCTGTTGCGAGCCCTCACGGAGCATTCCGTCGTGCAGCACGTGGGGTGTCTCCCCATACGCGTCAACCAAACAGCGGCGCCGTTTCCTTGGTTCCCTGGATGTGGGGATGGCGCTTTCCGGTCGCGACACTGGGTCGAGCCAGATTTTCGTGACACTGGTCCGAGCCCCGCATCTGGACGGAGCATTTTCACGTGTAGGACACGCCGAAGGCACGGTGGAGTCGTGGTCGCGTATCGCGGAGGGCGACCGCATCGAAGATGTGGGAGCGTCGGGCGATTCCCGCGGCGGGAATGGGGACGTGGGGCGAGCGTCGGGCGATTCCCGCGGCCAGCGCGGTTGGACTCGCTCCGTGCCACGCGTTAAACCACGTCCAGATCGAGACCCGCCATTTCTGCCAGACGAGGCTTTGGCCGAGGAGCCCGCGCAGCGTACTCAAAGTACGTGAGCAGGCACCGCAGG